>JASHPE010000325.1 GCA_030038235.1 Terriglobia bacterium | reverse complement strand
TTGTGCGAAGACGTTCGCGAGGAGCAGGTCGTGGTGCCGGCCGAGTGGATTGAGCGGCTGGCCAAAAGCGATAAAGTCACAGGGTATGAGCCTGGTCCCCTGGTGGATCAACTGATAGAACGAGTGCTGGCCGTTGGTTCCTGGCTCGCCCCAGTAGATGGGACCCGTTTGGTAGTTGACGTCGGTCCCGTCGAGCGTGACGTGCTTGCCGTTGCTCTCCATTGTCAACTGCTGCAGATAAGCCGGAAACCGCTTCAGGTATTGCTCGTAGGGCAATACCGCGACCGTCTCCGCGCCGAAAAAGTCGTTGTACCAGACCGCCAGAAGTCCCATAAGTACTGGCAGGTTGCGCTCGAACGGGGCGGTGCGAAAGTGTTCGTCCATCTGATGGAAGCCGTCGAGCATGGCCCGGAAATTATCCGGGCCGACCGCCACCATGGTCGACAGACCGATCGCCGAATCCATGGAATAGCGGCCGCCCACCCAATCCCAAAATCCGAACATGTTGGCGGTGTCGATGCCGAATTTCGCGACCTCCGCTGCATTCGTCGAGACGGCGACAAAGTGCTTAACCACCGACTTTTCGTCACCGCCCAGGCCGTCCACGGACCACGCGCGAGCCGTGTGAGCGTTCGTCATAGTTTCGAGCGTTGTGAAGGTCTTCGATGAGACGATGAAGAGAGTTTCCGAAGGGTCAAGATCCTGCACAGCTTCAGCGAAGTCGGTTCCGTCGACGTTCGAAACGAATCGGAGCTTCATGGCACGATCGCTGTAGTGTTTGAGCGCCTCGTAAGCCATGACCGGACCCAAATCAGAACCGCCAATACCGATATTGATGACGTTGCGAATCGGCCTGCCGGTGTGACCCTTCCACTCGCCACTCCGAATACGGTTCGAGAAGTCGGCCATCCTGTCGAGGACGGCGTGGACCTGCGGCACGACATCCTCGCCGTCGACAACGATCGACGTCCCTTTGGGTGCGCGCAGGGCGACGTGCAGGACTGCGCGTTTTTCCGTGCTGTTGATCTTGTCGCCTCGGAACATCGCGTCGGCCCGATCTCGCAGACCCGATTCCTCGGCGAGTTGAACGAGGAGCTTAAGCGTTTCGTCGGTGATGCGATTCTTTGCGTAGTCCAGGAAGAGGCCCGCGCCCTCGGCTGTCATGCGTTCGCCGCGCCCGGGGTCGTTCGCGAACAGATTTCGGAGGTGAATCTCCTGTACCGTCTTGTAATGAGCTTGAAGCGCCTTCCAGGCCCTGCGCTTGGTCAGCGACGCGATTCCCTGATTCTTGGTGCGTGTTCTTACCGGTGCTCCCATGCTTCTGCTCCTTTCGTTTCCTTTCAATAGCGCGCCCCCGCGTGGCGTCCGTATTCCACAGCGTCGATAGTAAGATGTGGGCCGGCGGCCACATGAGCCGCCCCGACACCGGAAACTACTGACCGGCGGCTTTCTTAAGGACAGCGCTCTTCGAGGTAATTACTGTCATCAGGTCGTTCCAGGACTGAACGAACGATTTCGCCCCGTCGTCCTGAAGCCTGGCGGCCAGTTCGTCGATATCGATACCCGCCTTGGCAAACTGCGCCAAGACTTCTTCGCAGTCGCCGCCATCCGCGGGCAAAATCGAGCTGATTTCGCCGTGATCGGCGAGCGCTTTTAATGTCCCCTCGGGCATGGTATTGACCGTGAACGGCGCAGCAAGAGACTTAATGTACAGGACATCGGAAGCCTTCGGATCCTTGGTCCCCGTGCTGGCCCAGAGGAGCCGCTGGGGACGCGCGCCTGCGTTAAGAGCACGCTGCCAGCGGGGCGAGGCAAGCAAATCCCGATATCCCTTGTAGGTGCGCTCAGCGATGGCGATGCCGAGCTGATCGCGCAGCGACTCCGGCACTTTGCCCATCACCGCCGAGTCCCAGCGGCTGACAAAGACTGAGGCGACAGAGCCGACAATCGGCATCAGCCCCGCCTCGATGCGCCGCTCGATGCCGCGCAGGAACGCCTCCGCCGCCGCCACGTACTGCTCACGGGAGAACAGCAGGGTGACGTTAATCGGAATGCCGGCAAAAATCGCCTCTTCAATGGCAGGCAGGCCTTCCTTGGTACCAGGAATCTTGATGAACAGGTTGAGTCGCCCCGCCTGCCGGTGCAAGTCCTTGGCCGCAGCCAGAGTACTGGCCGTGTCATACGCCAGCAAGGGCGATACTTCGAGCGAGACCCAGCCGTCGACGCCTTGGGTCCGGTCGTAGATGGGACGGAACAGGTCAGCGGCCTGGGTGATGTCCTCCAGAGCGAGTTCGAAGAAGAGGGCCTCGCCGGATTTGCCCTGACTCAGCTTCTGACGGATCGCAGCGTCGTAAGCGGTACTGTTCTTGATGGCATGATCGAAGATCGTCGGGTTCGAGGTTAGCCCCGTAACCGACAGTTCATCGATGTAGTGTTTGAGCGTGCCGCTGTTCAGCAAATCCCGCGTGATGTTGTCGAGCCAGAGACTCTGGCCCAGATTGTGGAGCAGTTCCGTGGCTTTCACTTGTGTCACCTCACGTCAGAAAGGTTCGTATTCCTTCTTCTCGATCCTGGATTTGCCGCGGCTCGTTCAGAGCCTTGAGCAAGCTCAGCCACTGGGATGTCGCCGATCGCCGGGGGGTGCTCGATCCACTCGATCCGGCGAGGTTCTCGCGCGTCGGGCGCGAATGTAACAGAGCGGCAGGTCATAAGCTGGCCCTCATCACGCCGCGCGATGCCCCTTCCGGGACCGCAGCCCGTCTCGAAGCTTCGGTCAAATTTTTTAGATGTTCGAACGCCGGACTCGACAGCATCTCCTTGCTCGCTCGCCAACGCCAATTGCCGTCGGCGCGGCCGGGGATGTTCATTCGCGCCTCTTTCCCCAGGTTCATCAAGTCCTGCAATGGAACCATCGCAAGCGCAGCCACGGAGGACCAGGCCAAACCCACCAACGCCGGCGCAGCCTCGCTGCTTTCACCGATTGGTTTCCCCAGGTAATTCCGTACATTTCGTCGTTGGTCCTCAGGCAAGTCCTCAAACCAGCCACGAGTGGTTGGGTTGTCGTGCGTGCCTGTGTACACCACCGTGTTGGTGACGTAGTTGTGAGGCAAATACGGGTTATCCGAGGCGCCATCGAAGGCGAACTGCAGCACCCGCATCCCGGGTAAGTGGAACTGATCGCGGAGGACGCGCACGTCAGCCGTGATCAGCCCCAGGTCTTCGGCGATGAACGGGAGGGCACTCAAGTCGCTCTGCACCGCGCGGAAGAACTCGGCGCCCGGACCTGGCACCCATTGCCCGGACTGGGCTGTTGGCGCTCCGGCCGGAACGCGCCAGGTGGCCGCGAAACCGCGGAAGTGGTCTAGCCGAATCACGTCGACGTGAGCGAGCAAGGCGCGCAAGCGGTCGATGCACCAACGGTAACCAGTCTGCCGCAGAGCCTCCCAGTCATAAACAGGATTCCCCCAGAGTTGTCCCGTGGCGCTGAAATAGTCGGGAGGGACGCCGGCGACGAAGCGCGGCCGGTGCTGCTCGTCGAGCAGAAAGATCTCCGGATCCACCCAGACGTCGCTGGAGTCACCGGAGACAAAGAAAGGCAGGTCACCAATCAGGGCCAAGCCCTTGTTGTGTGCGCACGTCTTGAGCCGATCGGCTTGTCGAAACAACAGGAACTGGGCGAAGCACACCGTCTCGATCCTATCGGCCAGTTCGTGCCGGACGCGGTCAAGAGCTGCCGGTTCGCGCCGGACCAACTCCGCCGGCCACTCCAGATAGTGCGCACCGCCGAACCTGATCTTGAGGGCCCGGAAGAGCGCGTAGTCCTCCAGCCAGTGCGCCTGGTCAGCGCGGAACCTCTCGAAGGCTGTTCGGAGATCGACGCGTGCACCGGCGCTGAAGTTGACCCATGCCTTCTCGAGCAGCCGGTTCTTGAAAGGGACAACCGACTCGTAATCGACAACGCTGGGATCAGTCGAATGATACTCACAGTCACCCGCCCGCAATAGTTCATCTTCAACCAGCCAGTCCGGACTGATGAGCAGTGCGTTCCCGGCGAACGACGACAGTGCCTGATAAGGCGAATTGCCGTAACCGGTAGGACCGAGGGGCAGCGATTGCCACCAGCTTTGGCCGGATTCGGCAAGGAGATCAACCCATTCCAGCGCGGCCGGACCCACATCGCCTGTCCCGTAAGGCGAGGGCAGTGACGTCACGTGCAGCAGCAACCCGGAAGCGCGGTATTCCGGGGGAAACGGCGGCACAGTGATACCGTCGCGGCTCATGCGCCTCCCTTCGAGGAATTCAACGCCTCGTTCACGATTTCCTCGGCCTCTGTCAGGATTGCGTTCAGGTGCGATTGGCCCTTGAAGCTTTCCGCGTAGATTTTGTAAATGTTCTCCGTACCGGAAGGCCGAGCCGCAAACCAGCCGCTCGCGGCCACGACCTTCAACCCGCCGATAGGGGCGTCGTTCCCAGGGGCACGGGTCAACTTGGCGACGATCGGCTCGCCGGCCAAGCTGGATTCCTTCACGGCTTCGGGCGACAGTTCGTCCAACCGCTCCTTCTGTTCCGGCGTCGCGGGAGCGTCGATTCGCGTGTAGTACGGCGTCCCGAACTCCGCCGTCAGTTCAGAGTAATGCTCGCCTGGATCCCTACCGGTGCGAGCGGTGATCTCTGCGGCCAGGAGGTCCATGATGGGGCCGTCCTTGTCGGTGCTCCACACCGTGCCGTCGCGCCGCAGAAAGGTCGCACCGGCACTCTCTTCCCCACCAAAGCAGCACGACCCATCAAACAGGCCTGGTACGAACCACTTGAAGCCAACGGGAACTTCCCAGAGCCGGCGGCCCAGCTTCTGCACCACGCGGTCGATCATACTGCTCGAGACCAGCGTCTTGCCGACCGCGGCATGCGCCGGCCACTGAGGCCGGTGCGTGAGAAGGTACCGAATCGCGACTGTCAAATAGTGATTGGGATTCATCAACCCCGAAGAGGCCGTGACGATGCCATGCCGGTCGGCATCAGGGTCCGTGGCGAACGCCAGCTGGTACTTGTTCTTTAGCCCGACCAGCCGCGTCATCGCATACGGGCTGGAAGGATCCATGCGAATCACTCCGTCGTGGTCCACTGTCATGAACGAGAAGGTCGGGTCGATGACCTTGTTCACCACCGTGATGTCCAAGTGATAGATGGAGTTGATGGATTCCCAGTAGGGCAGCGTAGCGCCGCCGAGCGGGTCCACGCCCAGCTTAAGACCAGCTGCCCGGATGGCGTCCATGTCGATCACGTTTTCGAGGTCGTGGATGTATGGCAACGCGAAGTCCTGCTGATGAGTGCTCTCCGCTTTGATGGCCGTGCTGAAGGGCACGCGCCTCACACCGGCATTGCTTCCTCGCAGAAGTTCGTTGGCGCGATCCTCAACCCACTGTGTCACGTCTACATCGGCGGGTCCGCCATGGGTGGGGTCGTACTTGAACCCGCCGAATTCGGGTGGGTTATGCGAAGGCGTAATCACGATTCCATCGGCGAGGTGCGCCTTACGCTCGCGATTGTAGACGAGGATTGCATATGAGATGACGGGCGTGGGCGTAATGCCGTTCTCAACCTGAATTACAGTTTCGACGTTGTTGGCCGCCAGCACCTCCAGGGCGGTGCGCTGAGCCGGGTCAGAGACCACGTGTGTATCCTTGCCCATGAACAGCGGACCATCAGTGCCGGCGCGGCGACGGTAGTCGCATATGGCTTGTGTAATGGCGAGAATGTGCGCTTCCGTAAACGTGCCATGCAGCGGCGAGCCACGGTGTCCGCTGGTCCCGAAATGGACCATTTGGTTCGGGTCGCCCAGGTCAGGCCGACGCTCAAAATACTGGCACTCGACCCGGGCTACGTCGATTAGCAATTCCTTCGGGGCTGGCCGGCCCGCCAGCGGCGAGACTTGCGGGATCTCTTGGGCTTCTACAGGACTGGGCATGGCTTTACCTCCCAGATCTGGTTTGCGTATTCGGCGATCGTGCGATCGCTCGAGAACTTCCCCGAGCCCGCCAGGTTCAGAATCGCCTTCCGCGCCCAGGCGTCCGGCTCCGCATATAAGTCGCGGAGCCGCTGGTCCGCGTCGAGGTAAGAGGTCAGGTCCGCGAGGTGCATGTAATGGTCGCCCTGAGTCAAGAGGGCGTCGCGCAGCGGGCCGAAGATTCCCGGTTCGTGGCGGCTGAAGTGATCCGAGAAAATCAAGTCCAGAGCCGCCCGGGTCTCGGGCTCATGCTCATAGTGCCAGTACGGGCTATACCAGCCGCGACTGCCCGCCACTTGTTCTGCAGTAAGCCCGAAAAGGAAGAAATTCTCCTCGCCCGCTTCCTGGGCCATTTCGATGGTTGCACCGTCGCGAGTACCGATCGTCAACGCGCCATTCATCATGAATTTCATGTTGCTCGTGCCGCTGGCCTCGTAACCCGCGGTCGAAATCTGATTGGAAACATCGCTGGCCGGGATGAGACGCTCCGCCAGTGAGACGTTGTACTCCGGCAGGAACAGGACTCTCAGCCGGCCTTGCGTCGCGGCATCGGCGTCGATGGTGCTCGCCAGATTCTCGATAAACTTGATGATCAGTTTGGCGAGTTGATAGGCAGGCGCCGCCTTGCCCGCAAAGAAGAAGGTGCGCGGCGTCATTTCGAGATTAGGATTCCCCCGCAGGCGGTTGTAAAGCACGACGATGCGCAGCGCGTTCAATAGCTGACGTTTGTACTCGTGAATCCGCTTAATTTGGCAGTCGAAGATGGTATCGGGATCCACGGTCTGGCCCGAAGTCGTCCTGAGCCAGGCGGCGAACTGGGATTTCGCTTCACGCTTCGCCTTGATGATTCCGTCACGAAACGCCTTGTCGCCGGCAAGGGGCTTCAGCTTACGCAGTTCGGCGAGGTCGGTAATCCACCCAGCGCCGATAGCTTCGCTGATCACGCGAGACAGCGCCGGGTTCGCCAGCAGCAGCCAGCGCCGTGGCGTGACGCCGTTGGTTTTGTTACTGAAACGCTCGGGAAACATATCGGCGAGGTCCTTCACCGTCGTCGTGCGCAGCAGCTCCGAGTGAAGGGCGGCCACGCCGTTAGTGCTGTGCGAGCCGACGATGGCGAGATTGGCCATGCGGACGTGCCTGGTCGGGCCTTCCTCGATCAGGCTCATTCGCTGCACGCGTCCTTCGTCATCTCGAAATCGCGTGCGAACCGAATCCAGCAGCCGCCGGTTGATCTCATAGATGATCTCCAGATGACGCGGCAGCAGCGTCTCAAACCACTCGACCGGCCATTTCTCCAGCGCTTCGGGCAACAGCGTGTGATTCGTATAACCCAGGGACCTTTGCGTGAGGTCCCAAGCCTGATCCCATCCCAGGTGGGCTTCGTCCAACAGGATCCGCATCAACTCGGGCACTGCCATGCTCGGGTGGGTATCGTTGAGCTGGATGGCGACCTCTTCGGGAAGCCGATTCCAATCACTGTTGGCGCGGCGGAAGCGCCGGGTCAGGTCGGCCAGCGAACAGGCCACCAGAAAATACTCCTGCACGAAGCGCAGGCCCTGTCCCCGGATCGTGCTGTCGTCGGGGTACAGCACCCGCGTAAGAGATTCGGCCTCGAGTCTCTCGGCCACCGCGCCGACAAAATCACCGTGACTGAATGCTTGAAAGTCGAAGTAGTCCGGAGCGCGTGCGGCCCAAAGACGCAGGGTATTGATGGTCTTGCCGCCATAGCCAACCACCGGCCGATCGAAGGGGATGCCAATCAAGCTGGAGGCCTTTCCGTCAATCGCTCGTAAATTCCCGCTGGCGACCTCAAACGAACAGTTCAACTTGACTTCGACCTTTTCCTCCGGCCGTGGAACCTCCCAAGGGTCCCGCCGACGCAACCAGTTGTCCGGCTGTTCCTCTTGCCAACCATCCCGGATGTACTGTTTGAAGATGCCGTATTCGTAGCGCAGGCCGTAGCCCATAGCCGGGAGTTCCATCGTCGCCATGGAGTCCAGGAAGCAAGCTGCCAGGCGTCCGAGCCCTCCATTGCCGAGGCCGGCGTCCGGCTCTTGGTACAGGAGCTCGGACCAGTCGAGGTTTTCGTCCTTGACAGCGTGGCTGACCACGGGATCAAACAGCAGATTCGTGACGTTGTTGGCCAGCGAGCGGCCGATAAGAAACTCCATCGATAGGTAGTAGACACGTTTGGGGTTCTGCCGCGCGTAGGTGTTTTTGGTCCGGACCCAGCGCTGGGAGAGAATATCGCGAGTTGAACGAGCGAACGCCTCAAAGCGGTCGCGCTGGCTGGCCACGGACAGATCGACGATGTTGTCAAAGATCAGGTGTCGATCGTATAAGGCATCGGGAGCGCCCGCGAATTTCACAGGACCGCACCCGCATTGATCGAGGAGCTTCGCAATGCTCTCAGATTCGGTTGCCGTCGGGGGTTCCATCACGACTTTTGTGCCCATACGCGAGTCTCCTTCGTGGAAAGTCGGCGCCTTCAAATCTTAGATTCAGACGAAACCGTTCAGGTGGCGACATGACGAGTGTCGTCCCACAGCCGGATGACTGGCAGCGACAGATTGTGCTCGTAGCCCACGGCACTCAGGCTTGCCGTGCTCAGCAAAAAAAATCTGCCGGCTATCGGTTCGAGTCCCAACCATCGGCCGGCGAGCACTCGCAGGAGATGGCCGCTGGAAAAGAGCAGTACGTTTCCGTTGGTGGCCCGCACCCGGCGGACGACGCAGTCCGCTCGCGCGCCCACCTGTTCGGGTGATTCACCGCCGGGGCAGCCGTCCCGGAACAGTTGCCAGTCCGGGCGCTCCGCCTGAATCTCGGCCGTGCGGCGGCCTTCGTATTGGCCATAGTTCCATTCGACCAGATCGTGATCGAGTTCGGCCACACTGCCGAAGCCAGCCAGATCACAAGTCCGCCGGGCACGTTGGAGAGGACTGGTAAACACCTTCATGAAGTTGATTCCGTTCAGTCGTTCTCCGAGAGCGCGGGCGTTTTGCTCGCCCCGCGCGGTCAGCGGTAGATCGGTAAGTCCCGTATGCTGGCCCGAGAGGCTCCACGCGGTTTCACCGTGTCGCGCCAGGTAAACCGCAGGAAGTTCAGTACTCATCGGGGGCGGAGGTTGCAAACCGTCTTCCAGAGCTGTGACATCCGGCTTTTGGTTACAAGTTGTTGAGTGCGAAGTCGAATTCAGGAGTCAAGCGCACTGGCTAGTGTGGACCCGTTGCCAGCAGGTTAGCAATTGCCAGCCGACTGGCAGGTTGGCGCCGTTTATTGTCCGGTGACGAGTCGAGGCATCAGCACAGCGTCTTGGGCCAACGCATCGATCAAGGTGAATCGGCGCTATACTTCACGCGGGTCAGCTTTGAAGTGCGGAAACCTATTCTTCGTCGGTCATCGTGGGCAGGCCCGATACGGCCGAAGCTATTCAGCCATCAAGTACACCTGACGATGGCCCGCGGCTTCTCGTCGACAGGCAGTTTCGCGGTTGGAGCCTGACTGACGGCGAGTGCCAGAAAGCTGGCAACTGCCCATACGCTGGCGCAAGGCGTTCGGTTCCAAACCCCCCCCCGCCTCTTCATCACTCCACATTGTCAACGAGTTGGCGCACCCGAGCGATCGAGACGGTCTGGAAGGCTACTTGCGCATGCTAATTTATGCCGGGTCGAATCACGCTTGGACAATCATGCGTGATCGCTACCCGTCAAGATTGAAATAAAGGAGAAACTGAATCATGTCACTGAAAGCAGGGATCAATTACCTCGTGGCTGTCCTCACCGTGACGGCAGTCCTTCAGGCAGCCAATCCAGAAGCGACCCACGACAGGCTTGAAAGCGCCGCCGAGGTGCTGGATCAGCTCACCAGTCCGCCTGGGCGCGGCATCCAGCCCGAACAAATGGCCAAGGCAGACTGCGTGGCCGTTATTCCAGGCTTCAAGAAGGGCGCCGCGGGCGTCGGCGTGGGCTTTGGCCGCGGATTTATTTCCTGCCGCACCGGCGACAATTGGTCGGCGCCTGGCGCCGTGAGTTTGGAGTCCGCTAGTGTGGGCGTCCAGATTGGCGGCGAAAAGATCAACATCGTCATTCTCTCAACGGATAAAGCTCTGCGGTCAAAGCTATTGTCGGGTCGCTTCAGCGTCGGCTCCGATGCTTCAGCCGCCTGGGTTGACGGCAAGTCCGCGCACGGCGACGCCGACGCACAGCTCTTGTTTTTCAGCCAAACCAAGGGAACTTTCGCCGGCTTCGACCTCGATGGGGTGACGTTGAAAGCCGACGATTCAACCAACAAGGCCCTGTATGGCAAGCCGATTACAAACAACGAGATCGTCGACGGCCATACCGATGTCCCCGACGTGGCCAAGCCTCTTCTAGCCAAACTCAGCCAGGAAACCAGCCGCTGAGATCCTAAGCTCACCCCTCCCTTTCCCCTCACCCAGCCGGCGTGGATCGTGTTTTTCAGATCTCGCCGGCTCCCGCTTCCTGGACCCACCGCGCGAGTTTCAGATTCCTCGCAGTTGTTCGTGCTCAAATTTGCGGGTGCACTCTGAGTCTCTTTCCCGTCCTGCAGTCTCGGCTGGAAAGTCAAACGAGCTGGCCCTTGACTTATCACCGCCTCATCAGACGTCACGAAGCTGCCCATCCGCTGGCATTTGCCAATTCTTTGTCAACTCGCTTCCAATTCGGCAGCGCCGTTGGCAGCGCGCTGTTCAGAGTCCAGCTGCAAAGTAAACGAGTTATAACCGGAGTCCGGTTTCACACGCTCTGGAAGACGGTTTGCAACGGTAGCGTGGTGACCGAGGAGATGCGGCGCTGACGTCAGGCGTCGCGTGTTTCGCCTGTTCGGAGAGATCGGCCGGTTTTAGGTCGGTGGAGGCCGGCGTTTGAAAGGTTGCTGAGGGTACGGCTTAAAGCCGCTTCTCTCCCGGTTGTTCCCAGGATGCAGCCAGTTGTCAGGTCTCCCAACCATTGTCGAAAGGTCAAACTCACTCCTTCAGTTGCCGCAGTGAAAGAGAAGAGAGGCACGCATGGCTCAACCGAGGATCGTCATCGTGGGCGGGGGATTTGGCGGGTTGGCAGCCGCCAAGGCTCTGAGGAAGGCGCCTGCGGAGGTCGTGCTGATCGACCGCACAAACCACCACCTGTTTCAGCCCTTGCTCTACCAGGTGGCGACCTCGGTGCTCGCTCCGAGTCAAATTGGTTTTCCGATAAGAGGCATACTCCAAAAGCAGAGGAACACCCTCGTGTTCCTCTGCGAGCTCACGCGAGTCGACAAGGAAGAAAAGTGCCTCTTCGTGAGCGACGCGGATCGCCTGCACGTGCCTGTGACGTACGACTACCTGATCCTGGCCACCGGCGCCACTCACAGTTACTTCGGCCACAACGAATTTGAGAAGTTCGCACCGGGGTTGAAGAGCTTGGCGGACGCCGTGGCAGCGCGCAACAAGCTTCTGCGGGGATTCGAGCTTGCGGAGGCCGAAGAAGATCCGAGGCGCCATCGGGACCTGCTGACCTTTGTCCTCGTGGGCGCCGGCCCCACCGGCGTCGAGCTGGCTGGTGCGCTGGCAGAGCTCGTCCGGACGGCGCTCAAAGCAAATTTCCGGCGGATCGATCCTACCTCGGCTCGAATCATCCTGCTCGATCGCGGACCGCGAGTCCTCGCGACTTTCCCGGAACACCTTTCCCAAGCCGCGAAGAAAAGACTCGAGAAATTAGGCGTCGAGGTGCGCCTCGGACAGAGCGTCGACCAGATTGACGAACACGGTGTGGTGGTGGCCGGTGAGCGAATCTTAAGCAAGACCGTAATTTGGACCGCGGGCGTTGCGCCCTCGCCGGCCGGCAAGTGGCTGAACGTGGAGACAGACCGGGCCGGGAGAGTGCGCGTTCAAAGAGATCTCAGCGTGCCGGGACACCCCGAGATCTTTGTGATCGGTGATACGGCCTCTCTCGATCAAGATGGCAAGCCGCTGCCGGGAGTGGCTCAGGTCGCGATACAGCAAGGCCATTACGCAGCCGACGTCATTCGCAGGCAGATCTCCGGCAGCCGCCCGCCCAAACCGTTCCGCTATTTCGATAAAGGCAACCTGGCGGTGGTGGGCAAGGGTTTTGCCGTGCTGCAAACCGGTAAGCTCCGAATTAGTGGGCTCAGCGCTTGGTTGATCTGGGCGTTTGTGCACCTTGAGTTCCTGGCGACGCCGGGTCTCCGCCTGAGCGTTTTCCTGCAGTGGGCTTGGACCTTCTTAACGGGTCAAAGGGGTTCCCGGATCATTGTGGACTTCCATGCTTCAGAACCGTTCAGGACGGCAGCAGATACCGCAGTCAGGGGAGTCGCTTAGCGGCTATGCAAGGCTGCAGAGAACCCATTCGCACCGTGATTTCGAGGAGCTGAAGACGTCGCGAAATCTCGTATGCTTTTGATGTCAGAGTCGAGATTCCTCCCTTCGCTCTCAAATGAGATAACCTCGGGAATCTGCGCGACGAACGCAGGTAGGACGAGACAAGGAGGTTTATAATCTGAAGTGGTGCTCATGTCTCCCGAGGCAGGAGGCAGGAGATTTCAGCTGCTGCGTCCGTTCCAATCTTCGGGCCGCGAGCGACGAAATAACGAGCGATCGCCTGATGCCAAGCATCATTCAATTTAAGGCCTGAAGAGTATATTCCCGGTCGAGTGACACTCAACGGCCGTGGGAGGCTGCTCTGAACGTAGGGTCTCTGATGACGCGGCCGGCTCTTACTCCCAGCGTACGACCCCTACTTGTGTGCTTTTGTCTTTTGCTCAGCGCCTGCCAGCGGCAGCAGATCAAGGGTCGCCCTTCCATCGAATTCACCAAAGTCCCCCGCGCCGCCGAGGGCAATCCCTACAAGCATGTCCCCATCGAGGGACGGGTGGTTGGCGCGCGTCCCGGCCAGCAGGTGGTCTTGTATGCTCGCAGCGGGGCGTGGTGGGTCCAACCGCTGGCAGATCAACCCTATACGGCCATTCAGCCGGATTCTACCTGGAAAAACTCAATCCACCCCGGAACGCAGTACGGGGCGCTGCTGGTTGACCCCGGATATCGCCCGCCTGCACTTACAATCGGGCCACTGCCCGTTGGCGACGGTGTGGTTGCTGCCGCCAGCGTAGATGGCGAACCAACGTTCTGGCAGACGTGGTGGTTCCGCGCCGGCGCTGGTCTGGCTCTTCTGACCGTGGCTTTCGCGGGATACCGCTGGCGACTTCGGACCATTGAAGATCGCGAGCGTCAGTTTCGCACGCTCGCAGGGAATGCCCCGGACATCGTCATGCGATTCGACTCCGAATTGCGGTGCCGCTACGTCAATCCCATCATCGAGGAGTACACGGGCCTGCCGCCGGGAGCGCTGCTCGGAAAGACGATCGGTGAAGTGAGCGCCTTTGGGCGGAAGGACAAGTATTGGGAAGCGAGCCTCCGCCGCGCCTTTGAAACGGGCAAAGGCTCGACGAAAGAGTTCACCTTCGATACGCCGAAAGGCGAGCGCCACTTCGAGTCGCGGCTTGTGCCGGAGGTAGGAACCGATGGCGTGACTGGGTCGGTGCTGGTTGTTACGCGGGACGTAACTGATACGAAGCGCGCGGAGGAAGCCCTGCGGGCGAGCGAGCAGACTTTCCGGCTCATGGTGGAAAGCATTCCCGGGTTCGTGAATACGACCAGCGCCGCTGGGGAAATCGAAATCGCCAATCAACAACTTCTGAAGTATGTCGGTAAGACCCTGGAGCAGTTGAGGGACTGGCACACGCTCGTGCATCCCGATGATTTGCCGAGCGTTGCAACTCGGTGGCATTGCTCGATCGAAACCGGAAATCCGTACGAAGATGAGTACCGTCTGCGTGGGGCCGACGACGTTTACCGCTGGTTCCATGTACGGGGCCTTCCGCTGCGCAACAAGGAAGGTCAGATCGTCCGCTGGTATGTCCTGCTTACGGACGTTGATGCGCGCAAAGAGGCGGAGGGCAAGCTGCGGCGCAGCGAAGCATACCTGGCCGAGGGGCAACGGCTGGCGCACGCCGGCAGTTGGGCCTGGAATGCCCGCACTCGGGAAGCCTTCTGGTCGGAAGAGATGTTTAGGATTCTAGGGTACGATCCCCAAAGCACAACACCTACGCTGGCGCACTTTCTGGAAGGGATTCACCCCGAAGACCGGCCACGCATGGAGCGTAAGGCACAGATGGAAGCGACGGGAATCAACGATGATGCCGAAGCAGATTTCCGGTTTGTTCTTGCCGATGGAACCGTGAAGCACCTCCACTCGGTCGCCCGCCTGGTGCAGAATGAGGCGGGCGAGGTTACTGAGATCGTTGGCACCACCATGGACGTGACCGGCCGCAAGCGAGCTGAATCGCTGCTCGCCGGGGAAAAACGAATCCTCGAGAAGGTCGCGAGAGGAGAATCGCTCGCTGAAATCCTCGACGGCTTGTGCCGCGTGGTCGAGGAACAAGCCAGAGGCGTCTTGGCCTCCATCTTATTGTTGGACGGGGACCGCTTAAGGCATGGCGGCGCGCCCAGTCTTCCCAAGGCCTATGTCGAGGCCATTGACGGCGCTGCGATTGGGCCATCCGAGGGTTCTTGCGGAACCGCGGCGTACCACGGCAAACAGGTCATCGTTGAGGACATCGCGGCCGATCCGTTGTGGGCGAACTATCGTGGCCTCGCTTTGTCCTTTTCTCTGCGCGCCTGTTGGTCCACCCCGATCTTCTCGTCAAAAGGCAAAGTGGTCGCGACGTTTGCCATGTACTATCGCGAGCCGCGGAGCCCGGGTCCGCGCGACCAGGAAACCATCGAACAGATCACCCACTTGGCGGGAGTCGCGATTGAACGTAAGCTGGCCGAGGATGCCCTGCGACGGAGCGAGGCCTACCTTGCGGAATCGCAGAGGTTGACCCGCACGGGCAGTTGGGCTCTGAACCCTGCCACTGGCAAAACGATTTACTTATCCCAGGAAATGTTCAGAATTTTCGGATTCGACCCGCAGCAGGGCCTGCCGGGCCTGGACGCATTTCGGCAACGGGTGCACCCGGAGGATCGCCAAAGGGTTATCGGAAGCTTCGACGGGGCTGCCCGCGAAAAAGTCGGTTTTGTCGAAGATCAGAGGATCGTTCTACCCGATGGCCGGGTGAGACACATCCACATCACAGGCCACCCGGTCCTCGCGACAACGGGAGAGCTCGTCGAGTACGTCGGCACGGCCATCGATGTGACTGACTACAAATCCGCCGAAGAAGAGCTGCGAGCCGCCGAAACCCGCTTCCGCACTTTTGTGGATCATGCGACCGATGCTTTGTTTGTGGACGACGAGCAGGGAAGAATT
>JASHPE010000324.1 GCA_030038235.1 Terriglobia bacterium | reverse complement strand
ACGCTCACAATCTCCCCGGCCGCGACCGAAAGGGAGACGCCCCTGAGGATGGCCGCCGATCCGTAGCCGGAAGACAGGTTCGTGACCGACAGCGCGGCCGGCGAAGGACTGCTGGCAGAATGATCAGGCTGCATGGGAGCGTCTCCCCAGATACGCGTCGATTACGGCATCGTCTCGAACAAGCTCGTCAAAGGCCCCGGACCTGAAGACGATCCCCTGATGCAGCATCAGCACCGGCGCGGACAGGGCGCGAATGAACTCCATGTCGTGTTCGACCACGATCAGCGTATGCTGGCTGGACAGCGAATGGATCAGGGCGATCGTCTGTCGCTTGTCCTCTTCGCCCATTCCCGCGCCGGGTTCATCGAGCAGCAACACCGACGGATTTTGTACCAGCAGCAATGCGATCTCGAGCCATTGCTGCTCGCCATGAGACAGGTTTCGCCCGACTTCGTCCACCCTTTGCGACAGCCCCACGCGCTGCAGGATGTCGTGTGTATCCTGCGCATCCTTCGAGATCAGGGTCGCGAGTTGCATGTTCTCGCGCACGGTCAGATCGGGGAAGATGCAAGGCACCTGCATCTTGATCCCGAGGCCCTGGCGGCAGCGCCGGAACGTCGGCAACTTGCTGACATCAAATCCGTTGAGGATGACCCGGCCGCGGTCCGGCCTATGCCTTCCGGTCAGAATATTGAAGAACGTGCTCTTGCCGGCGCCGTTGGGCCCGATGATCGCGTGGATCGGATGATCCCCGAATGTGGCGGTGATGCCGCGAAGGACGTGGACGCCTCCGAAATGTTTGGCGATGTCTGCAACGGACAATCGCCTGTCGGTCGCCGTGGACACATGGCCTTCCTTCCTCGTCATCCGCCTCGCCCAGAACTCGCGCGGGCGGTTGCCGCGAACTTTCATCCACCGCGCGAGAGTCCGCACAATGCCATCTGGCATCAGCATGACGACGCCAACCAGCAGCAGCCCCACCAACAGCGGCGTCTGTTCGGTGACCACAAAATCGGCCGCGTCCGCCGCGGACTGCACGATGAACACGCCGACGAAGGCGCCCAGCAACGAGCCACGGCCGCCGACCATGACCCAAACGACGACGGTGGCGGCCTGCGCGAGGGAGAAGACGGAAGGATTGACGAAAGTACCCCAGGCGGCGAACAGGCCGCCGCCGAGGCCGGCAATCAACCCTCCGATCGTGAATGCGGTCAATTTGAGCCTGCGGACGTCGTAGCCCAGCAGCTCCATCCGCAATTCGTTCGAACCCAACCCTTCGATCACGAGACCGAAACGGCTGCGCACCAGAAGCTGCAGCAGGAAATAAATCGCCGCGGCGAACAGGATCGAAAATGTCAGGAGCTGGCGAATCGAAAGCTCCGTCCCACCCATTCCGAGGACCGTGGGGAAGGCGATGCCGGGAAGCGACGGGATGCCGTTGAAGCCGCCAAGCAGCGCTTCACCGATGTGGTATTCCGGCCCGGCCGTGCTGGCCAGCACCGTGTAGATGATGAGTGTGACCGCGAGGGTGACGATGGAAAGGTAGACGTCACTCAGCCGTCCGTAGAACAGGAAGTAACCTAACAGCGCCGAGCTGATGGCCCCGACCAATCCGGCGCCCAGCAGCGCCGAAATCGTTTCCTGGCTGTCGGGGAAAAAGTTGAGGGCGATGACGGCATAGGCATAGCCGCCAAGACCGAAGACCGCGTTCTGGCCGAAGCTGAATATGCCGGCCTTGCCCCAGACGAAATCCAGGCTCAGCGCGCAAATCGAGAAACTGATCCAGAGGGTTAGCTTCAGCGCCGTAGTGCTCGACACGAATTGGGCCGCGACGGCTAGGAAAACGACGAAGGCGAGAAAGAGGATCAGGTTTCTCGCCTGCACCGAACGGATCGCGATCGGCAACGCCAAACCTCTCGTCAGAGTATCGTCATGATGCATGGATGCGGTCATAGTCCCCTCTTCCATGAGGCGGAAACCCCGAGCGGCCTGAACCGCAGGATGACGATCGCCATGGCGAACAGGCCGGTGAGGCCCCACAACGTGGTCGCGCCCTGCGACAGCGCGTTCGAGACCCCGCCCAACAGGATCGCCGACAGCAATGTTCCGGAGATGAACGCCGGGCCCGCGATCACCACGGTCATGAACGCCTGTCCCACATAGGCCTGCCCGAGGCTGGGGCTGACGGAGATCATCGGCGCCAGGATGGCGCCTCCGAGGGAGGCCAATGCGCATCCGAGTGTGAAAGTGAAGAAGTTGATCCGCTTCGCCGGAACGCCCAGCGCGAGCGCCATGGCCGGATTCTGCGCGGTCGCGCGGGCGAGCAAGCCGTATTTCGTCCGGGTGAACAGCAAGTAGAGACCGAGCAGCATCACGGCCGCCGAGAACAGCAAGACCAGCGTGTAGGCCGGAAAGGAATACGAGCCGACCGTGAGCGCGCCGAGCGGCGTCTCGATTCCGGGAGGCGTCGTACCGAATATGTCGACCGCAAGCTGGAACATGATCAGGCTGATGCCGAACGTGATCAGCAGCGTGTCGACCAGATGTCTCTGATAGATTCGCGAAATCAGGAGGATTTCCATCAGACCGCCGATAGCGGCTCCCACGACGGGAGCCGCTATCATCGCCAGCCACCAGGGCACATGCAGTTTCAGCACCAGGGACGTGGTCGTCAGAGCACCGACCATCAGGAATTCCCCGTGCGCCATGTTCACCACGCGCATCAGGCCGAAGATGACCGCAAGTCCGGTTGATATCAGGGTAAGCGTAGCGATCGCCGTGACGGCAGACACCGCTATGACTACGAACGCGTCCATGGTCCAACGTGCCCTAGAACTTCGGGTTGATCATTCTGCGCGAGGTCTTGTCCTTTCCTGTCAGGTCGCACGTCCCCGCCCCCACCACTTCGCGGGTCGGCGCGACCTGCTCGAACTTCTCGATAATCTCGTAGCTTTGCTTGTCGGTGACGCGCGCAAGGTGCACGTTCTGGATGTTGCGATGGCTCGGAGGATCCAGGCGGACTTCGCCGGCGGGACCGGCGAACGGCGCTCCCTTCTCGAGCGCCTCGACCACCTTGTCGACCTGGGTCGTACCCGCGGCCTCGATCGCCATCTTCCACTGGTGCCAGCCATTCCAGACCTGCGCCGGGGCGTCGGCGATGGCGCCCGCTTCAGGGTACATCTTGTGGAATCCCTCCAGAAACGCCTTGTTCTCGGGATTGTCGAGGCCCTCGAAATAGGAATAGGCGACGACGATGCCCGCCCCTTCGGCCGGTGAAAGGACCTTCTCCTCGTTGCCCAGGCCGAACACAGGCGACACGATCTGAATCGACTTGTTGAGGCCGGCCGCAGCGAACTGCCTGTAGAAGGCGACATGGTTGTTGCCGACCAGGTTCGACATGATCACGTCAGGCTTGGCCGCCTGTATGCGCCGGATCGTCGCGCTGAAGTCCGACACGTCGAGCGGGATGAATTCCGTCCCGACCATGCTTGCGCCCTTGGTCTCGGCGAGCGACTTCGTCCAGGCATTGGCCACATGGCCGTAGATATAGTCGGCGGCCACGACGTAGATTTTCTTGCCACCATTCTTGATCGCCCAATCGAGCAGCGGACCTTCCTGCTGGACGCAATCGGTGCCCTGCATGAAGCAGTATTTGTCGCATTCGCCGCCCTCGTCGATCGTCGGGAAGAACAGCAGCTTCTTGTTCCGGCTCAGCACGGGCCGCGCCGCTTCGCGCGAGGCCCCCGTGAAGCAACCGACCACTGCCGAGATCTGGTCGTTGGCGCCGACTTCCTGCGCATAACGCGAATACAACTCGATCTTGGACTGCGTATCGTATTCGTGAAGCACAAGCTTCTTGCCGAGGACGCCTCCGGCCGCGTTGATCGTCTCAATCGCATACCGCGAGACGTTCATCTCCTGGATGCCGTAAATGTTCAAATTGCCCGTGAGGTCAAAAAGGCTCGCTACATGGAGCGAGGGATCCTCAGCTCGCACCACCGCCGGAATTGCCAGCGAGGCCGCGCCGAGCAGACCCAATTTCAATGCCTCGCGACGGCTGAACGAGCGCGGGCCGTTAGCAGATTTCAGTTTTCTAGACATGTTATTCCCTCTTCTCTGGCAACCAGAGTTCAAAAACTCCAGCTGATCTCGGCCTCATCGCTGACACGCAAGTGGCCCATTTTCCCCTTCTCGACGACGAAACAAGCTCTGAACTTCACACCGGAGTTCTTCGGATCCACTCGGTGGGACATCAAAGTCTTGAGGTGGAC
>JASHPE010000038.1 GCA_030038235.1 Terriglobia bacterium | reverse complement strand
TATATGGAACGATGAATCGGCGCCCAGCCTGGGCAGGCTTACCCTGCGGTCGATAAGGACCGTCGGCCGCGTTCGTTTTTTCGCTCGTAATGCTGTCCGCGGCGGTCACGTGGAGATCGACGGCCTCGACATTGTTGCCGCCGATGCCCGTTCCGGGGAGGAAAAGCCGCGTGACTACGGTGTCTTCGTGTTACAGGGTGCCTTCACGCTTTGGAACATGCAGGCTGACCCGGACGTCCTGATTACAGCCAACCTGATCGGCTTGTCGGCGGGCAGAATCGGCTCACCGGTGTTCGGAAGTGGAGTTTTCGTCGGCGGCGCTGGTGAAACGGGCGGCCGCCTGGACGTGCAACACCTCGAAACGAATGCCGTGTACAACGATGGACGCATCGAACCCGGAACCGCGGATCAGATTTCAGGCGGCGTCTTTGTGCTATTCGGCGCAAGGGTGGACGTGCTCGTGAACAACGGACCCGTTACCACGTATGGAGCTAACGACATGGCTCTCGACAACTGGGGCTTCGTCGATCGGTGGGTCAGCAAAGATAAGGTCACCACTTTCGGACCGAGCGGCGTAGGTTTCGTCAATTTCGGGCAGATTAACGAACTGGTTGCTCTGGCGCCGATCGAAACCTTTGGACTCGGGGCTCGCGGGTTCAATGTCTATACCGGGACGGTGCGAAGTGCCGAGTTCGACCGCATCGTTACCCACGCGGACGGCGCGGTGGGTGTCCAAATCAGCCGGTCCGTTGGACGTCTTATCTTCCGTCGCGGCATCGAGACCCACGGTGCGATCGGCCAATCGCTCGTCAAGGGTGTACTGCAGAATCTCGCGGCGACGCCACTGAGTATCAAACCAGGGGGAAGCGCCATGGAGATTCGGGTGCTCGGAGGACTTCACGCCCACGGCAAGGATGTGCTTCCTTTCGAGCAACACGGGTCGGTCGAATCTCTCCGGATTGAGGGTGGCTTCTCCTCTGCGGCGGCACGCTCTGGCAATCCCTGAGCGAGCTCTCTCCGATGCAGCACCATTCAATGGAGGCGCTTCCAGGAGGTTGCTCGGGTCCACCCCAACTTCTTGCAGCAGTTTGCTCCAGCCCTTCTCGCAAGCCGCGTCGCTCGCTGGGTATCCGCAATGCCACCAGATGATGAACTCATAGGGGTCCACGGGCCAGCCCGGCTGCTGCTTGCCGTAGCGTTTCTCCAGCCTGAGGAGAACTGCGGTAATGAGCCTGGCTTTCCGCATGCGCCTCCCACGAAGAACAACGTTTAGTCCACTGCAAGTAGGATAAAGATGTCCCCTCACTGTTTCTCGGATGTTTGCGAGGGTGTGATAGTGTCCATGTAGAGAATTGCGTCGTAAGCGCGCGCTGGAACAATGGCGCAGGGGTCCTGGCCGGTTGCGTGGGCAACTAAGGTCGTGCGCGGCAATTGGCATTGACCTTAACCTCTTTTGAAATCTCCCAAACCGTGATATCGATTTAGCGAGCAGCCACTGTAATGGATGGTGTCGAGAACGCCGCGCGCAAGTTACGCTTGGCGTGGCAAGCGAGACCTCTCGAGGCTGCCGGAAATGGAAGGCGCAAACATGACTCAGGGCACATTTCCAAACGGCTTGGCTCATTTGGATGAATTGGAGATCCTGGTCGTCGTGGACAATGAGATCGATACATTGTCAAGCATCGATCAAGGCGTGCCCCAAGTTCCCGAAATTATCCAGCTCGCCGCTCGCGTGCCGGCCAGCCGCAAATACGAGGGCCAGGAGTGCAAGCGTGTTTTCGACCAGTTGTGTTGTGGCTGTCACGGGCTCTCGGTCCTCATTACCGGCCGCCAAGGGCCGCGCCAAGGCCGCATGCTCTTCGATACGGGCCCTTATCCTGATATCTGGCTCGACAACGCCCAGCGTCTCGGGATCGACCTATCGACAATCGAGTACGTTTTCCTTTCGCACTGGCACTTCGATCACAGCGGGGCGTTTCCGGAAGTCATCGCAGCAATCAGCAACGCCCGAGGCGCTGCAGGTCTGAGCCCGCCGATCATCGATTTGCATCCGAACCGGCCGGACCAGCGCGGCATTCTGGTGCCTTCCGGTGTGATGCTTCTACTGCCAGAAGAACCCACGTTCGAGGCGATTGCGAAGGCTGGCGGCGAGGTCGTTACCCATGACGGTCCTCATCCAGTCTGCGGCGGCTTCTTTTTCGGTAGCGGTGCGATAGAACGTACAACCGAGTACGAGACCGGACTCGCCGGACATCACACCTTCCGCGGAGACGTCTGCCAGCCGGATCCACTGATCATGGATGAGCGATTTGTCGCGGCCTACGTACCCGGCCGTGGCGTCACAGTGTTTTCGGCTTGCTCGCACGCCGGCATTGTCAACGCCTGCCTGAACGGAAGAGAGCACTTCCCGAACACTAGAATCGATCTGGTATTGGGCGGATTCCATCTGGCAGGCAAGGAAATGGAGCAACGCATAGGTGCGACAGTCCGCGACCTCAAGGATATGATCGATCCTCGTCTTGTAGCCCCTGGGCACTGTACAGGCTGGCGGGCCAAGGCGAAGCTCGCGAATACCTTCGCTCCAGGCCGGTATGCGCCCAGTGTTGTTGGCACGCTTTACCGACTGAGCGCCGTTTAACCCC
>JASHPE010000323.1 GCA_030038235.1 Terriglobia bacterium | reverse complement strand
ATTGCAGGATGGCGTGGTTTTTGTCGATACGCCTGGCCTCGGTTCGCTGGCGACGGCAGGCGCGGCGGAGACGCTTGCTTATCTGCCAAGCTGTGACCTCGGTGTCGTGTTGATTGACGCCGGCTCGACGCTGAACCAGGAAGACTTGGCAACACTGCAGGATCTCTACGAAGCGGCTATTCCTGCCTTCGTTGTGTTGAGCAAGGCGGATCTGTTAAGAGATGAAGATCGCCAGCGGGTTGTGGATTACACGCGTACCCACATTGAATCGCAGCTTGGGCTTCATCTCGCTGTTTACCCCGTGAGCGCCCAAGGTGAGCACGCAGGTCTCCTCGACAACTGGTTCGAACGTGAGATCCAACCCCTCTGTGATCGACACCAGGAGCTCGCACAGCGATCCGTTCGCCGGAAGATCGCCGCCTTGCAAGAGAGCGTCGAAGCGGCCTTAAAGCTGCGGCTGGATGTCGCCTCTAAAAGGCCCAAAGATCAGGAGAAGAAGCTACGGGCCGCGGAGGCGCAGTTGCGACGCGCAACCGGCAAGTTTGAAGGAGCGAATGCCTTCTGCTTGAAAGCGGTCGATGAAATACGCGAACTCGGCGTCCTCGCCCTTAGCCGGGCGGCGTCCGAGATCGTCGGCGGATGGTTTCGCAAAGATGGGACTGTCGGAACCGATGTCAAAAACGTGGTCCTCCGCAACCTGGAGGCGACCGCGGCCGAGGGCGCAAATCAGATCTACGACAGACTGCGCGATGTCGCCCGCGAGCTTTCGGAGGCCGTCTCGAGTGCAGCCGTCACAATGGGCGACTCCGGTGTTTCCGGCGAGGAGGCATTGGATTCTGTGGTGAGAGAGATGCCAAGATTCGACCCCGGCCCTTTTGAGATTGCACTGGAACCCGACATCTTCAAGCTCCTGGGCCGGGCATTCACGACGCGACGCGCTGAAAGACAGCTTTCCGAGCAAATCGGTGATGCGGTTAATGGTGCCTTCCAGCGATACGGCAGATTGCTCGAGTCTTGGGTGCGAAGGACATTGACCGAACTGCGCCGGCAGTTCGACGCTCGGGCGGATGCCTATCGGGCTCAACTGGAGCGTATGAGTGGAACGGGGAAGGTCGAACCGGAGGAAACGGAAGCGGTCCTGCACTCGCTGGAGACCCTTTCGCATTCTCAAACCGCGAAACCGGTTGCGGCCGTTCCGGGCGACAATGTTGGACCGGGTTAGAAGGTACCAAGATGACCCCCAGCCCACAGACAAAGAGCAAGCGAAAGCCGGCCTGGCTCGCAAAAACTGAATTGGAGAGAGGTCTTGCCGGCGGTAGATGCCCGGTGTGCTGGAGCCTGCGGCGCTCGGCACGACGCTACATTTTCAGCTTTCTGTATGAAGGTATGATGTCAGGCTCGGCGCGAGAGACGTTCCTGAAGGGCGGCGGCTTTTGTCGTGAGCACTTCTGGCAGGCGAAAGCAATCGAAGCGGAATGCTGGGCCGATGGTTTCGGCATCGCCATCCTCTGCGAGAACCTGCTCGACCGATCACTGAACGACGTGAAGCAGATTCCCGACAGTAAGCCTGAAAAGAAGCCCAGCCTTCTGCGGATCCCAACGCGGCCCGCCAGGCGGCCGGCCGTACTAGGTCTGATACCACGGTCCGGCTGTACGGTGTGCGCCGTGCTGAGGGAGTCTGAGAATCACTACCTGGCGGTCCTAGAAGAATTGCTGGAGGACACTGACTTCAGCCAGCGATACCAAAGTTCCGCCGGCTTGTGCTTCTATCATCTTCAGGTGGCAGCGGGGCAGTGGCAGTCTTCCGTCGCTTTGCGACTGGTCAAGAGCACGGCAGATGGAGTGGTGCGTCAACTGATCGCTGAGCTGCGGGAGTTCCAACGCAAACACGATTACCAATACACAAGCGAGCCCCGAGGACCGGAGTGGACTTCACCCGAACGCGCCATCGAGTTTCTGGTGGGGCCGATGGCAGAGCTGGCCGGCTTCGCTGATCTAATGCCGACTCGAAAGCAGGACCGCTAGTTCAGCATATCTGCGTGGGTTACGCTGGACAGGTCCGCGCGATCAAGTGCCAGCAGAGTTTGACCGGCGGAAAGCTTGGCGACGGTCGGGGACCATTAGATAATGCCGAATTGCTGCCTGCTAACCGGGAGGTATTCATGACACCTGCACTCGAAGGTCTCGAACCGCAAAAAGTCTGGATGCACTTTGACGCGCTGGCAAAGATTCCTCGCGCCTCCACCAAAGAAGCGGCGGTCGGCGAGTACGTCCTTGCACAAGCCGGGCGGCTCGGGTTGCAGGTTATCCAGGACAGAGCTGGCAACATGGTCGTTCGTAAATCTGCGCACCCGGGCCGTGAGGCCACGCCGATGACGGTATTGCAGGGCCATCTCGACATGGTATGCGAGAAGAACAAAAGCACGGCCCACAACTTCGATACCGATCCGATCAAGATCGTGCGCGATGGCGACTGGCTGAGGGCCGAGGGAACCACGCTTGGCGCCGACAACGGAGTGGGCGTCTCGGCGGCCCTGGCGGTGATGGAGAGCACCGACATTGCGCACGGGGCCCTCGAGTTTGTCTTCACTGTCGACGAGGAATCTGGCTTGACCGGAGCGGCGCAGTTTCCCGGCGGAGTACTGAATTCCAGCTACTTTCTGAACCTCGACAACGAGGAGACCGGCACCATCTGCATCGGCTGTGCGGGCGGTGTCAAAACCACGGGTCGCCGAAGAGTCGGGCTTCGTCCACCAGGCGCAAATGGATCATGGCGGATCAAGGTTTCCGGTCTCAAGGGCGGGCACTCGGGAGTGGACATCCATCAAGGCCGGGGTAATGCGTTGCGTGTACTTGGCGGCGTGCTGCAGAGCGTGCTCGAACACCTTCCTGCGGAGATTTCCGAGGTCAACGGTGGCAGCGCACAGAATGCGATCCCGCGAGAGGCCTCCGCGGTGGTGCTGCTCGACTCGGCCAAAGAAGAGGAGTTGCGATCGCTAGTGGCAAAGGCCGAGTTGGAGTATAAAACCGATCTCGGAGCTTTCGACACAGGCCTGCAGATCACGGCCGAGAAGGTCACTGGTCCTCAGAAAGTGCTGGATGCAGGCGATGCAAGGCGCGTCATCGATGTTTTGGTTTGTGTGCCGCACGGCGTGTTGGCCATGAGTCCCGACGTTCCCGGCCTGACGCAGAACTCCACCAATCTCGCGACCATTGCCACCAAAGCGGACGTCATCGAGATTGTCACCAGCCAGCGCAGCGCCATCGAAACCAGCAAATGGGCCGCCGCGCGCATGGTGGCCACCACCTTTCGTCTGGCGGGATTCGAAGTTGAGCATTCCGGCAGCTACCCTGGGTGGCAACCCCTGCCGAAGAGCGACCTCGTGTTGAAGCTCCAGGCGACGCACCAGGAAGTATTCGGCCAGCCCGCAAAACTGATCGCCATGCATGCCGGCTTGGAATGCGGCGTCATCGGCGAGAAATATCCCGGCATGCATATGGCCTCGTTTGGGCCAACCATCGTCGATCCACACAGTCCCAACGAACGCGTCGAGATTTCCACGGTGGCGAGTTTCTGGAACTATCTCAAGGCAGTATTGGAGCGCCTTTGAATGCATCGCTACCAGGGCTGCTGTCGGAACGAGAACGCTATGTTAAGGTCTTGTCCACCCACTTCCGGAACTCCGAGTGCAGCCTGAGGTTGTTCATCTCTTTCCGCGTGAACCACCCGGTGGCATCGGTTTCGTGTACGCAAAACGCCGGAAAAGGATAATCGACGTCGGCGCTCACGATGTAGAACCTCCACCCGGCCCCACATTCCTGGGTATCAATTCGCATGACCCGGTAAGGAGGAAGCGGACCGATCTCCTCCTCCGCTTCCCTTCGCGCTGCGGCTTCTGGGGATTCCCCTTCCCGAATGGCGCCTCCGGGAATGCCCCATGTTCCCCCTTGATCCACCGACCTGGATCGTAGCTGGAGCAGATAACTCTCCTCTCCATCTTCGGGTGTGTAGCGGAACAGAAGGCCCGCGCCGCCCGCTGCGCCCCAGTGGACGTGGTCCTTCTCGCATATCGTCCAACGCTCGGTAACTCGCTTCTCTCTCAATTGTTGAAATAACGTGGGCGTCGCTCACCGCCGCACAGCCTTACAAACAGGAATAGTTCATAAGACAGAAAAAAACGGCACTCCCGAACCGTGGTGCGAGATGAGAGGCCTCGGTCCACGACTCCTCAACGAGTTAAATTTAGAAAGTAGCTACGGCAAGCCTCCGCGAGCGTCTCGCAGTCGAGCCGTGGGGATTCCCCTGCATATTGAGCAGTCCAGTGAACATGATTCACGAGGTCGAGTGGATAGCAGGGCCGCAAAAGCTGCTTCCATTCCGTCGTCAGCAGATCCACCAAGTAGTCGACGGCGCTGCGCTCATACTTCAACTCGAAGCGCGTGCACAGTCGTTCGAAAACCTCATGGAACTGCTCGCGGTCCAGGTTGTCAAGCTTGATCTTGTTGTGGATACGACGAAGAAAGGCTTCGTCAGCAAGCTGGGCAGGATCAAGGTTGGTGGCAAACACAACAAATAAGTCAAATGGAATCTCGAGCTTCCTGCCGCCTACTAAAGTCAGGAAATCGATCCGCCGATCCAGGGGGACGGTCCAGCGATTGAGCAATTCCTCAGGACGAATTCGTTGCCGCCCGAAGTCATCCACGATCAGCGCGCCATTGTTGGCCTTCATTTGTACCGGAGCGGAATAGAACCTACTCACCGGATGGAACTGCAAGTCAAGCATCTCGACGGTAAGTTCGCCTCCCACAATCACACGCGGGCGCCGGCAAAGGACCCATCTGCCGTCACCGTCTTCGAGGTTTTCCTGTTGCTTGTGAAGGATGGGATCGAATACAGTAATGATCTGGGCGTCAACTTCCACAGCATAAGGAATCCAGACCAGGTCGTGATAAATGCTCGGGATGGCTTCGGCGATGGACGTTTTGCCGGTGCCTGTCGGTCCGTGGAGGAAGATCGACGTTCCCGAAATGACTGCGGCACCCAATTGCTTCACGATCCGGTTGGGGAGCACGAGATGCTCGAAGGCCTTTTCCACGAGAGGCGGGCGCACGGGAAAATTCTTCACACTTTGGGCTCGGACCCGGCTCACATAATCCTTCAAGGAAACCGGCGCAGGGCCGGTATACTGATTCTGAGCAAGGAGCTCGAGTGCGCGAGATCTCCCTTGCATCGTTGTCGTGATCCGATGGACGCCTTTCACCATTCCTTTTGCTTCGCAAAGCTCAGCTCTTCGGAGGGACCGAAAAAGGTCGCTGACGACCGCAAAGCTGAGCCTAAGTTTTCCGGCCAATTCGTCCAACAGGAGTTCGCCGGAAAGGTAAAGAACCTTAAGGGTAAGATCCTCCAGCGAACTCTGGCGAACGTCAACCTCCTCAACATTCTGCGGTGCGGGAATCGCTGCGATTTCCGTCATGGACGCCCTCCTTCCCAGGGACAATTCATTACAGCTTAGGTGCCGCTTCGTTTCGTGGCCGGGGATTGCGTCATGCTCACATCGTGGCCTGTCATCAGATAGTCGATATATACCGACTTGATTTTGATCCGTGACCCGTATTGGTACCGGGCGTCGGCTGCGAGCGCGCACATTTTCGTTATGGCGCCGGGAACGTGCTTGCTCAAATCGAGAACCTCTTCACGAAAGCCCGTGAGGTCAAGCCGCTCAAGACCGAACCGCTCGATGCAGCTTTCCACCAGCGTGCGCGCGGCCAGGTGGGGCAGAGGGCCGAGGGTCAGCCGCTCACGGTCGCCCCAGTAAAGGAAATGGGTGAGTCGAGCCAGGGCCGGCTGCAGTTCCGTGTTCAGCGCCACATACACGGGTGTACGCCGCATCCAAAACAGCTCCTTGATGACCTTGGTTACGGCCCGGGTCAGCGGCGGGGGATGATCGAGGAAAACCCGATAGTCGCCACCTTCAGCCGCTCGATAAACGGCGCCCTTCAGACGGCTGCTCGAAAGTTCCTTGAGCCAACCCCCGAAGCTCAACGTTGAAACCCTCTCTCCGTGGAGCTGCCTTCGCAAGCGGGGGTCTTCGGCCTCATACAGGGCGCGAATCAGCCGGCGTAGCAGGTCTTGAAGGTCCCTTATCCCTGCGAGGTACAAGCAGCGCGCGGTCATGTCTCCCGGAAGGCTGTGGATGACGTTCGCGATCAAAGCGGTCTTGCCAATCCCGGCAGGACCTTCGATCATGAGACTCTCGCGCTTAAGAATGGCCTCGCGTAGGCGGTTGCCCTCGCTCTCTCGGTCGAGGAACACGGGAGGCAGGACCGGCGGACTAGCCAGATTCGCCTGCAGCCGGTATCGGGCTTTGTGCTCACCTCTTTCCACGTGTCAAGGCCTTCAGGGCTCGGTCAGCCGCAATTCTGACTCGTAGAGCGCCTTCCCGGTTGAGTTGATTCAGCAGCGGCAAGGCTCGGGCATCACCAATGCGTCCGAGCGCGACTACGGCAGCTTCCTGGATGTAGAGATCAGAAGTGAAGGCAGCGAGCTGAATCAAGGGTTCAACTGCGGTTTTTGAGCCGAGCTCACCCAGAATGATTGCGGCTCGCACGGGAACTGTGGGCTCCGGATGGTAGAGCGCCTGCAGGAGTTTTTGTTCGTAGCTCTCGGGCGACAGGTCCCGGACGTCGGTGCCGCAGACCACGCAGACTGGTTCGGCCCCAATTTCACTCCAACAACAGGGACAGAAATGAGTTATAGCCATTGTTTACTCCGCAGCCTCGGACAACCCGTAGATAACTCCAGCGCCCAAGCCCATCAGCACAGCGGCATACGCGAATGCCAACTTGGGCGAGAACGTCGTCCAAAGAGCCCCGACGAGGACGCTCGCGACCAGGTCTCCGACACCATTGACCGTGCCGAGGACGCCGTAGGCTACGCCGCGTTCCCCTTCCGCGACGAGATCGGCAGTGATTGCCCCCTCCAGGCAGTCCACCACGGCGATCGAAAATCCGCCCAAACCGAAAAGAGCCAGAAGGTAGACAGGCACACTGAGCCGCCACCAAAAAGCGGCCAAGAAACCAAATGAAACCAATGATCCTGCAAGGTAGCCGAGGGCGAGCAATTCGCGCCGGCCCAGGCGGTCAGAGAGCGCGCCCATGGGGTAGGAGTAAGCGGCGCAGAAGACGTTGTGGCCGACGTAAAGAAGTCCCGCGATCCGGCCGGCGTGCTGGATTCCGTAGGAGGGTGCTAGCAGTTGCGTGGCAGCAAGGATCATGAGCGTGCGGGCAAAGTCGCCCATGCCAAAGATCCCGGCTCCCCAAAGAAAGCGGCGGAAAGCCCGCGGCAGGCCTCTAACGGCCGCTAGGAAATTAGTCCGGGACAAAGCTACCCGTGCTTCGCGAACGAGAAAAGCGAACGCCACTCCGGAGCCCAAGCCAGGAATCAGCGCAAGCAAGAACACAATTCGAAAGGGGATGGAGGGATCGCCTACATTTGCCTGGAAATGAGCCAGGAAGCCCACGCCCAGAAGAGGCCCGATGATGGCTCCGACGGTATCGCCCGCCCGGTGGAATCCGAAGGCTTTGCCTCGCGATTCCGCGCTGACGGAGTCGGCCAGAATGGCGTCTCGCAGGGGGGTACGAGCTCCGCGCCCGAACCAGCCAATCACCCTGCTGATCAACACCGCGGCCCATCCGTAAGAAATGGCGAACAAGCCCGTTGAAGCGCCGGTCAACAGATATCCTGACACCACGATCGGCTTACGGCGCATCAGCCGGTCCGAGAACCAGCCCACACCCAGCTTCGCAAAGCTCGAGACGAAATCGGCTATTCCCTCGATCATGCCCAGCGCCGCTGCCGAGACGCCAAGCACTGCGAGAAAACCCGGCAGGACGACTGTTGCCATTTCGTGTCCGGCGTCCGATAGAAGGCTCGCTAGCCCCATGCCGAACACGTTGCGATTCAGCCAATCACTGCGGGCCGCGGTCGCCTCATGGAGATGTGTGCTCAACGTTCACTCGCTCGGCCACTACCTTTGCGCTGGATACGCAAGAGAATTGTCAGCGCTGTCTCCCTTGGCCAGAACTCTTCGGATTCGCCCACGTGCCGCCGGCGCCCGATTTCCTCTTCGACCAGTTCAGCCCCTACGTCAAAATGGGAGAGCAACAAGACTTCGCAATTGGCCCGCAGATAGTTATCCGGTGAATCCAGAAATTGGAGGCCGGCGCGAAAGGCTCGCCGCCGCTGCACGATGTCGCCCTTCCGAAGGAAGAGCCGCACGGCGTTGAAGCGAACACCCTCAATGGCGTCATTCAAAAGGGACTCAAGACCGTCCAAGCGGTCAGGCAGCGCCAGTTCGCACAGAATCTCCAGGATCCGCGCCCGGCGGCGCTGGCTCATCCTACTTTCGGAGCCATATCGAGCGTGCTTTTCTCTCACCGAAGCGAACAGCGCCGGAAGCGTTGCGCGGCCATATACAACAATTGCTCGGCCGGCGGCTTCCGCCACAAAATCTTCCTCCAACCACAATATGAGACTCGCGATCGCTCGTGGGTCCTGCAGCTTTTCAAATGCTTCCGCCACTCCAATCAGGGGCTTTTCATCGAGCAGTTCCAGCAGAGCCTCGTACGCGTGGGGTTCGGAAAAATCGGCGAGGGCAAGCGCGGCTCGGCCCGCCACGGTCTCTTCCGCCAATCGCACCGCGGGATCATGGATGCCCGCCAGGTTTTGGGTGGCCACCACGATCAGGGCAGCGAGAGCCGCTGGGCCTTTCAAAATACTCAGTCCCTCCACGGCCAAGAGACGCGGCTCGGCCAGCGCCGACGGCTTTGTCAAGCGAAGAAACTCGGCTAGCGCAGGCACAGCATCCCTGCCCATAGAGAGCAAGGCCATCAACGCCTGGCTGCTGCGGCTGGGGTCACCGAGTTGATCAATAAGTGTATTAATGTCGTCCTGGGTTTGCATGGCACCGTCCGTCTTGGGCTAAGGGCTGGCCTCGCCCTTGTCTTTCCGGCACTGCCCGGCCATCTCTGGCGGACCGGGCTGCACGCGGGCAGAGGGGTTTCCGGTAACGTTCCAAGGCTTCCAGATCACAAAGCAAGGTAGATTTTAGATTGGAGACTACCGCAGAAGAGGCTAGTAAGCCAGGAAAACGCCGCACGCAATGAGCTCCTGCCGCCATGAGATGAACTCGTCGCAGGAGTCATTAACCCGCAGTAGCGGGTGGTTCCGGTGGGCGAACTCCATCACCGCTACTTCTTTATAGCATATTCGATATGGAACCGCAACAAATGGTGAAAAACGCCGGATGAGAGCTTGGTTCGTAATAAGCGCGCGCCGGGCCGCCGCCGCAGTTTTGCTTGGCCGTTCCGCGACCCGCCGCCTTCGCCGCCGGCGGTCCGAACGCTTCAGGTGGAGGGGAGCGAAGCGAACTGCTTCGGCGGCAAAAGTCGTGGCTGGCGGGGACACTTCAGAGGTCCCGAGACTGGGCCCTGCCCGACCTCGCAACCGGCGCCATTGCCGCGGGCCCGACCGACAAAATCGCGAAGTGCGCGAGCCGACTTACCCTACACAAACAAGAGTGTAAATAGTTTTTCCCCCTGGCATGCTTATATGGCTCGAGATTTTCCATCGGCTTCCGTTTAGCTCGTAAACCTGTGAGTACGAATCATACCGGCCATCGAGGACAAGGCGGCTCGCCACTCGACCCGCAACGTCGATCGTGATCTCGTGATAACGACCTGTAATTTGAATCGCCTTGAGCACATCCTCCGGCAGCTCACGTGTGTCTCCTGGGTTCCCAGCTCTTGGATCTTCGTGGCTGCTCGCGGTACCAGCCAAGGCCCGTTCCTCTGAGGAGGTGCATCGCGGTGCGGAAAAGTCGACTCATTCCGTCACCGCCCAGCCATGATGAGATGACGTCTAAGAACCCATAGCGGTCCTACCATCTCTCAGCGGCTCAGAAGCGGACGCCCAAGCCCCGCTGGGCGACCAAGTATTCGGCCACCCTCCCTAGAACGCCTCCGTGAACAGGCCCTTTCCCTTCCGCGTCGCGCAAGACCTGAGCCAGTCTCTTTTTCAGCTCGGCCCCGCGCTTGTTCACGGCTGCAAGGACCTCCTTCTGCAGTTGCTCAGGAAGATGGCTGAGCAAAGTTCGCGCGTGAGGAAGACAGAGCGTACCCTGCTGCCGCAGCCACTGCAGGAATTCAGGTTGCGCCAAGTGCTCTGCGAATTCCTGCACGCGTGCCACCTCCTCCCGGTGGATACGCGCGCAGATGTCACACGTATCGTCGACAGAGCTATGTCGCAGACTGCGATCGATAAGCCGGCAATAAAGTACAGCGGCATCTCCAGCTTCTCCGGTCTTAGCGACCATCCAGATATGAAAGCTGCACACATTTTCCAGCAAGCGAGTATCCGTCTCGCGAAGGCGGCAAGTTTGGAATTCTTTCAGGAGGCTGCACAGGGGGCATGCATCTTCGCGTAACGCATCAGCAAGGCTGCTCAGTCGGGTTGGTTCGCTCTGAGGCATGTCTCAGCCTGTTTCAAACGGGCATGCTGCGATATCCCGCCCAGAACAACTCCGCGCACACCCCATGGGACCGTGTTTGCGCTCGCAAGCGATATGTCCGCCTTGACCGAAGCTGCCGGGCCCGAGATAAGCGTTAAAAGACGCCCCGATTCGAGGGGGCGCGGCTCCGTCACTGCTGGGTGATGGTCCTCGCTCCGCTGGCCGGTGGCGCATGACGGATTCCTAGTGATTTGTGACTCTGACGCCACACCCCAGCGGTCGAGAGATGAATCTCACCAGGCTGTGGCCTGGAGGTAGGAGTTGTCAGTCTCGATGATTCCGAGACGGTTTGTCGGGCGAACCCCATCGCCAACAACGATTATACCCGATCTGCTCCTTCCCCGAGCAGATCGCTGCCCTCGAGGTACTCGTTCGTTTTGAATTTTCGGTCCTTGAATTCCTCGAATCGTCGCTTGAGTAACTCCACAGCGATCTTCCGCTCATCAGGTGTCCCGTAGACTGCAATGGAAGTCAGTGCGTTGGCGCGTGCCAGATCGTCAATCGCAGCGGAAATCTCTCCCAAGTGTTCTGCGATAAATTCGACGTAGTACATCTTGTCGAAGTGATCGGAGAGGTTTTGTATCGCCCTTGCTACTGAGGAGCCTTCGCTGGCGCCCGTCGGCAAGACCGTCTTTGCGTTCAATTTTTTCTTAGGCATCGTTCTTGTTCCTCGTCGGGCGAAGTATTACACGGAATTACTGATACAGCAGATAAGCCACGCCTGCCAGTCGAGGCCAAGGGCGGTCCGACCTTTCTCTTGCCGGAACACCCTCATCACACCGTGCCTTCAAGAAGGGAGTGTAGCTCGACCGCTAAGGCGTCAAAGCCAAGTTGTAAGTTGACATTGCGCGAGTAAAGTCGGTACGCGTCATCCAGCCCTCTTTTCAACACTTCGATACCGTCGAACCGGAGGATGGGCGCCCATGTTCTCAACTGAACAGCCGCATCAACGTTGGTCACCTGAGAGTCCGGCAGCCCTTCCTGTATTCGCATCAGGTCGCTGAGGAGCGAATAGCCAATTCTGAGGGCTTCCGGGAAGTCAGCCCGATTGTCGGCGAGAGCACGAGTCGAGTCGAAGAGCAACCTCCAATTCGGCAGCCCACCGGAGCCCGCCGTATGATCGAGCAGGCTGGAAAGGAATTCCAACCACGGGCGGCGCCGTTGTTGGAACGCTTCAAGGTCAAAGGCTTTCGCTCTGGCCACACTGCCGGCCGCCAGTCGGGCGATGAGGGCTCGCCGGGACTGGGGGAACGCTGCATCGTCTGTCAGGACTTTCATGATGGTAGACTCGTCAACTGCGACCAACTGGATCAGACGACAACGTGACCGAAGCGTCGGTCGAAGCTCATAACGGTTTGGGCAAACGAGCACCAGCGTTGTGGTCTCCGGGGCCTCTTCCAAGAGTTTCAGTAGCAGATCCACTGCCTGCCAATGCACTGCTTGTGCCTGGTCGATAATGAGCACTCGACGGGAGAATTCGAACGGGTGCGCGTACGCCACGTTCCGAAGTTGTCGAATCTGCTCGATCAGTATGAATCGTGTGAGAGGTTCAATCAGTTGGACGTCAAAGTAGATGAAACCTTCCGTTCGTTTCGCCGAGTCCTTCAGCTCACGCCGGGCCGCCAGGTCACGCCGGGTCGCCTCAAGCATTTCGTCAGCTCTTCTGCACGGAACACACTCTCCGCAAAAGTCGTCTCGGAGCCGTTGGCAGTTGAGAGCTTTAGCAAGCATTACTGCCAAGGTCTTTTTGCCTACACCCTCAGGACCAGCGAACAGCAGCGCGTGAGGCACTCTACCAGTTGCGACGATCTCTCGCACTGACGAAACCGCCCTAACGTTACCGATGAAGGCATCGAAACCCATTGGTTTTGCCGGTAGCCAGGATCACACCTGCAGGTTCCAGGTCCG
>JASHPE010000322.1 GCA_030038235.1 Terriglobia bacterium | reverse complement strand
GCCCGCCTTGGTAAAATGACCTTTGATGAGGAATCATATGAACGACACCGCAAGTAGAAGGGCGGAATCCGTGGACGATAAGATTCACATTGTTAGAGGCGGCGCCAGACCAGTCTACGAGGTTATTGAGTCGGCGGACGAGGTCTCGGTTACCATCCGGTACGCGGGCGATCACAAAGAGAAGCTGACACTGCTGAGATCGACGGTGCCCAGCCTGGCGGATGTTCTCAAAGAAATTGTGCGAAAATCGGCGGAACCGAAAGCGTCCAACGCGGCCCAGGGACACTAGCAGGTAGCCGACGGTGCAGGGCGCGGCCGGTATCGCGTCAAGGATTCATGGGTTTGATGCGGAGCTTCTTTCTGGCGTGCTCGCAAAGCACGTGGATGCGGGAGCGCGCCACCCGTTATTCGTTTGTTCGCCGCGCCGTCTCCAAATTCATGCCCGGTGAGACGGCTGACGCCGCGCTGGCCGCGGCCAAAACGCTGCAACAAGTTTCCATCGGTACGGTCTTCACCCATCTCGGCGAGAACATCAAGGATCCTGCCGAGGCCGAGCGCGTCACTGCGCATTACGTCGAGGTCTTGGACCGCATCCGCGAGATGGGTCTGAACACCGAAGTGTCGGTTAAGCTCACCCAATTGGGGCTCGATCTCGGCCTCGACCTTTGCTATCAAAACATGCGCCGCATCATACGGCACGCCGGCCCCGGAAGCGTGGTTTGGATCGACATGGAGGCCAGCAACTATGTGGACGCCACGCTCGACCTTTACCGTCGATCGCTCGCTGACTTTCCGAACGTCGGGGTGTGCGTCCAGGCTTATCTTTATCGAACGCGCAAAGACGTGGACAGCCTGATTCCGCTGGGCGGCGCCATCCGACTGGTTAAGGGCGCCTATCAGGAATCGGCAGCGGTTGCGTTCCCGCGCAAAGCGGATGTGGACGAAAACTATTTTGCTCTCGCGCAGCGAATGCTGGGCAGCGAGGCGCGTGCGCACCGGCTCCGAGCGGCGCTCGCCACTCACGACGTGAAACTGATCCGGCGCATCATTGGCTGGGCGGAATCGCAGGGACTCAGTAAGTTGAGCTTCGAGTTTCAGATGCTCTATGGAATCCAGCGCGGTGAGCAGGTGCGACTCGCGCGCGACGGTTGGAAATCCGTCGTGCTGATTGCTTACGGCAGCTACTGGTTTCCATGGTATATGCGCCGGTTGGCTGAGCGTCCCGCCAACGTTCTGTTCGTGCTCCGCAGCCTTTTCGCAAGTTAGCCATTCCCGAGGGTCGCAACACTAACCTTCACATTTACTCAACCTAAAATTCATTCTCGCGCAATGCCTGCGTAGCGATTGGCTTCTACCATCCGGCCGGTAGCTGTGAAGCAAGTTCGGTCCTGCCGGTTCCAAGCTAGGGGAGCCACCGTCGCCAGGATTGGACGGCCGAGGGGGCGCCGACTTACGGGCGTGCCCTGACGCCGCACCTAGAGACATTTGATATGAAATCCTCGCCGCCCAACACAAACACAACCCGACAGTACTTGGCCCCCTGGACAAATTGCAGCCCGGGGTCTTGGGAGTGATCGAACCACGTAAATCGCACATTTTCGATCTGTGCAAGTCGCCCTTCCCGCATGAGAATCCTGGTCATCGAGGACGAATCCAAGACCGCCAAGTTCCTGAAGAAGGGACTTAGCGAGGCCGGCTTTGTCGTGGATGGAGCCGGCGACGGTCTGGAAGGCTTGTACCTGGCGCAGGAACTGGACTTCGAGCTTCTGATTCTCGACGTGATGCTTCCCGGTCTGGACGGCTGGCAGGTTCTGACTCGTCTGCGCGAAGCCGGCCTGCGGATTCCGGTGTTGTTTCTGACTGCCCGCGACGCGGTCCACGAACGCGTACGCGGTTTCGAGCTGGGAGCCGACGACTATCTGGTGAAGCCGTTCGCTTTCTCCGAGTTACTGGCGCGCGTTCGCTCACTGCTGCGCCGGGCTCCCTCTCGCCCACAGGAGACCATCCGCATGGCCGACCTGGAAATCGATCTGTTGCGCCAGCGTGTTACACGTGCAGGCCAACGGCTGGATTTGACGACAAAGGAGTTTTTACTCTTATCGCTTTTGGCTCGGCGCGCAGGCGAAGTGCTCTCACGAACGCTGATTGCCGAAGCGGTCTGGGACATGAATTTCGACAGCGACACGAATGTTGTCGACGTCAACGTCCGAAGATTGCGCAGCAAGGTGGATGATCCGTTTCCGCTCAAGCTGATCCATACCGTGCGGGGCGCAGGCTATGTCCTGGAATGCGAGCCGTAACACCGCACCGAGGTGGAACACCCTGGCCTTTCGGCTAACTGCCGGGTATGCGCTGGCTGGTTTAGGTCTCGTAATCCTGGCCACGGCCAGTCTTTATCTCGTGCTGCTCTCGGAACTGGAAAAAAGCACAGACCTGTTCCTCGCCGATAAGCTCAACGTGGTCCGCACGCTTTTGCGCGAGCGCCCAAACGACTGGGAAGGGTTGAGGGAGGAAATTCAGCTTGAATCAGCCGCCCGCCGATATGAGCAATTCTATATCCGCTTGCTGGACGAACATAACACCCCGCTCCTAACGACGCCGGGCATGGCCGAGCAAGTGGACTTGTCGCGGCTCGCCCGCCAAACAGAGAGGCGTCCCGCTCATCCATTTCCCATGAAGGGGACGCACGGACAATCTTTTTGGGTCACCAGCGCGGCAGCGGAGGTCGGTTCACCTTCCACACGAACGGACATCATCGAAATTGCCATTGACATCTCACTGCGTGAAGCGTTGCTGGCCCGCTATCGGCGATGGTTCCTGGCAATCCTTTTGGGATGCTTCGCGATCTTCCCGCTGATCGGTTATCAGGTTGCGCGGCATGGCATTCGGCCCGTCCAAGAAATTGCAACCACGGCTCAACACACCAGTTCGACGAACTTGCATGAGCGAATTTTGCCGGAGGGTTACCCGTTTGAACTGGCGTCCCTTGCCGACACTTTCAACAAGATGCTCGACCGCCTGGAAGAATCCTTCGACAGGATTTCCAGGTTCTCCGCGGATATTGCGCACGACCTGCGCACACCGGTGAATAACATCCGCGGCGAAGCCGAAGTGGCGTTGGTCCGCGCACGCACCGTCGACGAATACCGCGACGTGCTCGAGTCTTGTCTGGAGGAAACTGTGCGCCTGTCGGACCTCATCAGCGATCTTTTGTTCCTGGCCCGAGCCGAGAGCCCGCTGACTCACGTGCATCGCGAGCGCGTCAACGTGGCCGAATTGCTGGATGCAGTGCGTGACTACTACGAGGCGTCTGCTGAAGATGGCGGTATATCGCTCACTACGGCTGCCGGGACCGAACCTGTGGTTGCTGAACTGGACCGCACTCTCGTGCAAAGAGCGGTGGGCAACCTGGTGTCGAACGCCGTCGCGCACACGCCGTCCGGCGGGTCCATCGTCCTGGGAACTGGCGCTGAAGCGTCCACGATCCGCATTGAAGTCTCCGATAACGGCGAAGGCATTCCGCCGGACGCCCTGCCCAGAGTCTTTGACCGGTTCTACCGAGTGGATACGTCGCGCTCCCAGGCATCCGGCGGCACCGGGCTGGGGCTGGCGATCGTTCAGAGCATCATGCTGCTTCACGGCGGGAAAGTAGAAATCGCCAGCCACGTGGGGAAGGGCACCCGCGTCACGCTTCGCATTCCGGTCTCTGGTTCAAGATGACAAAAATGTAATCTCCACGTCATGTTGGCGTCCGCGCTCCGGTCCTTAGAATTGAATCCGTGGCGAACTTCCCAACACGCTCCAAGCGTGTGCCACAAATTCAAGGAGGGAGTTATGAGAGTGTTTAGAAGGTCACCGCGGCCAGTCCCCGCGGCGCTCGCCTCGTTGCCGGAGGTGGGCCAGGCTCTGGCCGGCTTGCTGGCAACAATGCTGAGCTTTGCGGCTCTCGCCGGTGCTCAGTCCCAGGAGTACCCGAAGTACACCGTCGGCCCGCAGTCGAACGGCACGTGGGTTGTCAGCGATGGCGCGGTCATAAGCCCGGCCGGCACCCAAGTCAACCTCGGCATCGAGGTCCGTGCGAAGGCCGTCGCACTGAACCCCAATCTCTACACTCACACCGCCGCCGTGCTCACGATGGGTACCTACACGAGCGATGGCAACGGAGCCGTCGAGGTGTTCGACACTAACACCGGCGTTGTCGTGCAGAACTACCTCCCGCTCGGACTGTATCCGAACGGCAGCTATAGCGGCATAACCTATTCGGCAGACGGTAAGTACCTGGTGTTCAGCCAGGACTCAAACGGCGTGTACGGTTCGACTGGTACTAGCTATGTCACCCTCGCCACAGTCGATAGTCAGGGCTATCTGGCTGACGACGCCCAGATCAGCGTGCCGCCAGACAGCTCCTTCATCAGCTGCTTCTCGAACAGCCCTCCGGGCTCCTATGCCATACCCTGCGGCACGTTCTGGTCTATCGCCGACGATGACGAGTACACTTCTTATCCCGGCGGGGTCGCGGTCACAACGAATGACGATACCGCGTATGCCGTGCTGAACAACAACGATACGCTCGCCCAGATCGATCTCGTCGGGAAGACGGAGGCTCAGCAGGTCCGAGTCGGTAACGCGCCGCACAGCGTCCTTCTCAACAGCAGCGGCACGACGGCCTACGTCAGCAACGAGGGTGGCCGGGCCGCTACGCAAGCGGACTTCCAGATCTACTCCGCTGGCACTGAAATCGTCGCCGACTCGACGGTTGGCGCCGCGATCACCGGTACCGTTTCTGTGGTTGATCTGTCCTCAATGACCGTCACCGCAAACATCTCGACCGGCGGCCTGCACCCGACCGGTATGGCGTTCTGGGGACAGGATCTGTTGGTCGCCAATACCTATAGCGACACCATCTCGGTTATCGACACCGCCACCAACGAGCTAGTGCGGACGATCAACCTCGGGCTGCCGATCGGAGTTCCCGGCCAAGGCCCGGCCTATGGCGCCGCGCCGAACTCGATCGCCGTTGATGTCGCGAGCGCCGTTGCCTACGTCGCGCTTTACAATGCCAACGCGATCGCGGTGGTCAACCTCGAGAACACGACAAATCCCGTCGAGGGCTATATCCCGGTAGCCTACGCGCCGAGTTCGGTGGTGCTGGACACGGCCGCTAACTCGCTCATCGTTGCCAACGATAAGGGCATCGGCACACGGGATTCGTTCGGGTGCTACTGGGGCGTCTGCGACTACAACACCCATCAGGACAATGGCACCGTCAGCATCGTCCCCGTCCCGAATAGCACGACCTTGGCGGCCGACACGACTCAGGTTACCCAGAACAACCACTGGGATCTGACGGAAAATATCAACTCCGCCTCCGGTGGCAGCCCGAATGCCCCGCCAGCCGCAATCCCAGAAAAGATCGGCAGTCCGTCGTTCATCAAGCACGTGTTCCTGATCGTCCGTGAGAACCGCACCTACGATCAGATCCTGGGCGACGTGGCCGCCGGCGATGGCGACCCCTCGTTGGCCGTGTTCGGAGACAGCTCCGCAGCCGGCGGTACCCCGGTCACGCCGAACGCGCACAACTGGGTGACGCGCTTCCCTCTCTTGGACAATTTCTACGACCCGAGCCGCCAGTCGGCTGACGGTCACCAGTGGATCCAGGAGGGCATGGCGCTCTACGCCGACGACATCCAGTCGCCTGACTGGGTCCGCAGCTATCCAGGCGGGAACGCCGGCGATTCACTTGCCTATCAGCCCAAGGGCTTCCTGTTTTCGGAAGCGGCGGCCGCCGGTCTGTCGGTGAAGATGTTCGGCGAATACGTCGAGAACGATACCTTCCTGCAGCCGAACGGGTCGACCCAGGAGCCGAGCTGGGTCCAGTTCTACGCTGACTCGCAATGCTTCGAGGGAGGGCCTTATTGCGGACCACCTGGAACAGCGGGCGAGACAACGCTGTACTATCAGAACACGGTCCAGGCAGAGTCCTCTCTGCCAGCCGTGTCTCAGCACCTCGTCACGAACTTCCCGCAGTTCGATCTGGGCATCCCCGACCAGTTCCGCGTCGACATCTGGGTGCAGAACTTCAACGCTGACGTCGCGGCCGGTACCGTGCCCGCGTTGACCGAGTTGTGGATCATGTGCGACCACACCGGCGAGTCCGGCCTGACCGGGCAGGAGGAACAGGCCGATAACGACTTGGCCGTTGGGCGCATGATCGATTACATCAGCCACAGCGCCGTTTGGTCCACGTCGGCGATCTTCATCGAGGAAGACGACGCCCAAAACGGCGTCGATCACGTCGACGGTCATCGCAGCCCAGGCTATGTCATCAGCCCGTACGTGATTCAGAACGGGCCCACCGACGACACCTACTACTCGCAGGTCAACATGACTCGGACGATCGAGCAAATCCTCGGTCTGACCCCCATGAACCAGTACGACCTCGTGGCGTCGCCGATGAGGCTTGATTTCACGAATAACCCGCCCTCGTCCAACTTCGAGCCTTGGGCCTACGTGCCGAACGACATCCCGCTCTGCAGCTCGACCCTTTCAGGGTGCCCCATACCACCAGGCATGGCCAAGACAAAGGAGAGCGCTGCGGTCAGGGCCCTGAGGCAGGCTTGGGAACAGAAGAAGGCGCAGATCTTCGCCGGCAAACTGACCAAGCCGGACTCCGAAGACCCGGACACCGTCAACCATCTGAACTGGTACGAGGCCACAGGGTTTGTGCGGCCCTATCCCGGCGAGAGCACGGTTCGTCCCCCGAGCGACTTTAACAACCCGCCACCCGCCCACGGTGACGACGACGACTAAACCACGTTAACGACTGCAACGGCCCTCTCCCCGATGCCTGGGGAGAGGGCCTTTCTTGTTCACCCTCCCGCGCAAATTCGCGGTAACCTGGGCTCCTGCCCTTTTCTGTACCAACCATTAATGTGAATAGCCGGTCCAAATGGATGAACAGCGCCGCTGCGGGTTGCGCAACTCGCGATCCGAACCGTCCTGATGCGGCTCCACCAAGGCGAGGCAGCTCGCTTGCTGGCGGCGTTGCTTTGGTAATACACTGCCGTCGGTTGGAAGGTTGCCGACTTCGACGCCACTCTCGCAAGTCACCGCCAAACAATTGTGGGAGACTTGTCCATGACACCAACCACCCGACCTGAACCTTTGCTAAAGATTCAATCACCCGTGATATGCGCTTAACAAATGGCTTACAAATTTCGTAATCTGAGCCTGGCTGAATTAGCTCCGCAAGCAAAGGCCTACGACCAGGGGGCACCGTTGGTCAGGAGGTGTTGTGATGCGAGGAGACGACCGCAAGCTTCGAACGTGGAGTGGCAGGTTTTTTCTGGCGGCTACCGTGCTCGCCGTTTCGGCGAGCTGCGCACTGGTCAGGGCGCAGAATGTCGTCTTGACGGGCTCGCTAAGCGGACGAGTCTCCGACCAGAGTGGAGCGCTGGTGGCGGGGGCGTCAGTGGTTGCCCAGAACCTCGCGACCGGGGTCCAACAATCTGCCAAGACAAACGGTTCGGGGCTCTACCGGTTGCCGGCACTCATGCCCGGCACCTATTCCGTTGCGGCAAGTTTCAAGGGTTTTCGCGATGTCCAGGTTCTGGTGCGAGTGCTGGTCGGGAACACCACGTTGCAGGACATCGGCCTGCGGGTGGGAGCCAGCGCCGACACGCTTAAAGTGTCCGGGACAGCGCCGCTGCTGCGGCCCGCGGAAACCTCCGCCAGCACGGTGTTGGACCAGTCGTTTATTGCGGAACTGCCCCTCAACGGACGCCGTTACACCGACTTTATGATGCTCACTCCGAATACCAGTTACGATGGCGATACTGGCCTGGTGAGCGTCGCCGGACAACAGGGCGGGGAAGACTCGGGTTACGCCAACGGAAATGGTTCCACTGCCTTCGCCGTCGACGGAAGCAACGCCACCAACAACTACTTCTCCGACATTATAGGGCGTTACCGCATTCCGTATTTGTACGGCGAGGACGCCATCCAGGAGTTCCAGGTCTCTGTGAGCCCGTACTCGGCCGTCTATGGCGGTGCAGCGGGCTTCGTCAATGCCGTGACCCGCTCCGGAAGCAACGAGTTTCACGGTAGCGCATTCTATTACAATCGGAATTCCGCGACTGGAGCGAACGACGCCCTCGACAAAGCCAACGGCTTCCCTAAACCGTTGGACGTCTTGCAGCAATTCGGCGGCGGAGTGGGCGGGCCGATCAGGCGGGACCGTTTATGGTTCTTCGTGGATTATGAGCAGCAACTGCGGAACAATCCGATTCCGGTCATCAACTCGGCTCTCGCGACGACGCCGGCGAACTTAGGTTCCTTTCTGGCAGCCAATTTTGGGATTCCGGCCGGGACAGCGCTACCTCCGCCGAACGGGCCCTTGCCGGTGCCGGGCGGCGACACCGCTCCCGATGCGAGCAATCCGGAGTACCTCCAGCAAGTGTCGAACGTGGTGAACGCGCTGAACTCCAATCTTGGCACCCGGCCCAGAAAGCGCAACGATTGGGTGATTACGCCCCGGCTGGACTACCAAGCTAGTCCCCGCGATGCTCTTTTCCTCAGCTTGAATGTGAACCGGTTCGACTCGCCCGGGGGCGTCATCACCGATCCGACCGTCGGCAATTACGGCTTGCAATCGCTGGCCAACGCCTATGTGCGTACGTTCGAAGCCACCCTGGGATGGACGCTTACGCTCTCCTCAAGACTCGTGAACGAATTTCATCTCAGCACTTCGCAGGATGATGAAATCGCGACGCCAACCGGTTTGGCTCCGAACACTCCCACGATCGTCTTGGATAGTCCCTCCGCGTTTATTCTCGGAAACAACGCGTTTTCTATCGGGAGGGTTTTTGAGCGGCAGTACTCAGCTTCCGACCGGATCGATTACGTGATCGGTAAACACACATTGCAATTCGGTTTCGATTTTAACTGGGCCCGGGACGCGGACACTGACGATGGCGGCGCGGACCCCAATGAGGCCCTCGATTTCGGGTCGCCGCTCGGGCTCTATGAATTTCCGAACCTGGAAGCCTTCGCGCTGGGCCAATACATCGACTTCAGCCAGGCCTCGGGAAAGCCGACGTTTTCGTTTGCTGTTCCCTATTATGGGTTTTACGTGCAGGATTCTTTCCGTGCCCTGCCAAGCCTGACGCTGGAAATGGGCTTGCGCGAGGATTTTCAGGTTTACCCGCAACCGGCGGAAAATCCGGCCTTCCCGCTCACCGGACAGTATCCCAACCAATATTTACGCCTGGCGCCACGTCTCGGATTTGCCTGGCAACCCGGACCGAAGACCGTGGTCCGCGGCGGATTCGGGAGCTTTTATACCAACATGAACGGACTGAACTACCGGAACGCGGTGATCTCAAACGGATTGGTGTCACAGCAGTCTGAGGCAAATGCCAGTTACGTCTCAGGACCGCCGAACCAGCAGATACCTACGTTCCCGGCTATTCTCCCCGCTGACTCCCCTCTGTTCACGAGTTCCCCCGACATTTCCCTGGTCTCGCCGCAATTCAGGGTGCCGTACATTTTGCAGGCAAGTTTGCAGATTGAGCGGGAGATTGCCCGAAACACGACGCTGAGTATCGGCACGATGTTCAATCACGGGCTGCACATCCTTTCGGGCAGCGCCTATGATCCGAACCTGAAACCGTTGCAAGGCACGACCACGTACATCGTGTGTCCTCCCAGCGCAACCACGGCGCCGTGCAGCGGGAAGACGATCACCCTGCCGAACATGGACAATGGGCTGCTGACCGAGGGCCGCATCGACCCCAACCTGGGCCAGATCCAGGAACTGATCAGCCCAGCGCAGAATTGGTACAACTCCCTCTTCGTGCATTTGCAGCACAGCATGTCACACGGGCTTGCCCTGCAGTTCTCTTACACGCTCGCCAAGAGCATCATGCTGGATGGGATGGACTTCAACAATCAGTTCGACTTCACCAATACTCACGCTCCTTCTCTGCTCGACCAGCGGCATAGCATCAGCTTTGCCGGCGTCTACCGGCGTGGCCTCGAAAAACTGACGAGTTCCGGTGCAGGGCGCGCTCTGCTCTCGGGCTGGAGGCTCAGCAGTGTCATGGCATTTTCTTCCGGTCGTCCGTACGCATCGCTGCTGAGTCCTGCGTGCACCAGCTCGACCCTGTCATTCAGCAATTGCGACGGCGCAAATGACAACCTGAATGACACCGCCTTTAACCAGGACACCGCGAACACCGCCGGGGGCATTAACGGCGCCGGCCCCACGCCGGGAATCGGCCTCAATTCTTTTTATGGACCATGGCTGGAGAGGGTCGATGTTGGGCTGACCCGCAGTTTTTCGATCGGAGAAGGCAAGGAGCTGGAATTTCAAGCGCAGGCCTTCAATCTGCTTAACCATGCCAACTGGTACGTCCAGAACGGCGACGGGATCAATCAGTTGCAATACAACCCCATCGGGACCAACTGCGGCGACGGCAAAACGCTGAACCAGACCTGCTATCTGGTGCCTAATTCGGGTCCCGGTAATTTCGGGACCTTCCAAGAAGTCAGTCCAGACGGCCTGCCAAGGGTCTTTCAGTTCTCCGCGCGACTCACTTTCTAATTTCATTTCCTAACCCGGCGTAGCCGGAACCAAACAGGAAAGTTGGACCGATTTTCAATTGCCGTCAGAGCCTCATAAACACGGGGCCAAACTGAGGTGGTCGAAAATATTCTGCCAGAAAATGTCAGAATCCAACTCCTAAGGTTCTAATGTACTGCGGGTCGGCTTCGGCTACGATACTGTTTGATAAACAGCCAAGATGGAAATCCCGCGTGAGATGAACAGCGTAGCCAATGCTGATCCGGAACCATCTGTGGATGGAGCCCTCCACGTGCTGTACTTCCAGGCATTTGGATTCGTGGTGCTTCGTCACTTTCGAGCCGCGCTTGATCGCCGGGGAAATCGACCGAGTCGCTGATGGACGACTATCTTCGTTTGAAGTTTCACGTGGAGACGAGACTCACTTTCAGTATGTGCCGATGATGACCTCAGAGACACCCGGTAGCTTATGGCTGCTCGATCGGACCGAGGCTGTTGCACCGACCTTGTTGGGTGGTTCTGTCCTTCCGACTCGGGCCAAGGGGACGCGCTTCGTGGCAACACCCCATGGCACACCGATTTCGATCTTCCGGTCGCAAGTATCGGCATCGTGGCCTACTTCGAATCTCTTGGAGAAGACGGTGGCGCGCTTCGCGTCTTACCCGGTTCGTATCGCCCGGAGTTCGCCAACGCCATTCGTGCGCTAGGGACCGTGGGCAAGCCTGCGGAGAGTCTTCCGGCCTACGTTATTGGGACCGAGCCTGGGGATTCGATGAGCACCTCTTCCACGCGAATGACGGCGGGCGGACTCGCCGACACACCAAATTGACAGAAGGGGCGGAAAGTGACCCGAGATAGCCCCCTAACACATCTCAGAAGGTCTAATTATGAACCGAAGAACTCGATTTCCAGCGTTGAGATTGCAGATTACGAAGGTCGTCAGCTGCTTAACGTTCCATCAGTATCGGAGGTAGTGTGCGGTGGCGGCCTACTTAAAAGCGTTGACAGTCGCGAAATTGGCATGATAGCGTAAGTTGTTAGGAGCCCCCGGGGGCACTTCGAGCCGTAAGCTGAACCACTAAAGACAGGCAATGGGTAACATAGGTCCAGAGCTCGCGCACGCGTTTGTCCAAGCGATCCCGACGGTCATTTTTGTTACTTTGCTGGTGTTTATTTTGCGCAGGATTTTCTTTCGGCCGCTGGCGGCTGTGATGAAGGAGCGCGACGAGCAGGGCAAAGGGGCCGTGGCGCGGGCCAAGGAACGCGCGGCGCAGGCCGATGCGCGCGCGGCGGAGTACGAAGCGCTGTGGCTCAAGGCGCGGCAGGAGATTTACACGCAGCGCGAGGGCGACCGGAGAGCGGCGCTGGCCGCGCGCGACGAGGTGCTCAAGCAGGCTCGCGCCAGGGCTGAGTCAACGGTTAAGGCAGCCCAAGCGGATCTGGCGGCGCATGCCGCGCAGGCGCGCCGTGAGCTGGCCGAGTCGAGCGCTGCGCTTGCGGACCAGATCGTTAGGGTGGTTCTTGCCGGACCAGTCCCGGCGGGCGGCGCAAAGCCCACAGCGTCTACAGGGGAGGCACAGCGTTGAAGCGCCGCATCCTCACCATCGCACTTTCCGGGCTGCTCGGGCTTCTGGCGCTTCGAGCCCAGGGGTCAGCAACTCCGCGGCCGGCCTGCGCTCTCCGACCCGCACCGCCCCATGCTTCATTCACCGCCGTGTTGCTCGAATCCGATCAGTCGCCTGCCGAATCGCGCGAAGGAATTTACAGGATCATCAACTTCCTGATTATGGCGGCGGCGCTGGTCTATTTTCTACGCCAGCCTCTGAAAGACTTCTTCGCCGATCGCAACGACGAGATTCGCAAGGGACTGGAAGAGGGACGAAAGGCGCTGGCGGCCGCCGACGCCCGCATGGCGGAGGTTGAAGCGAAGCTGAATAATCTGTCGAACGAAATTGCGGCTTTCAAGGTGGAGTCGGAACGCGCCATGGAGGCCGAGCGCGAGCGTCTGAAGCAGACTGCTGAAGCCGAGGCTGCGCGCCTGATGGAGTTCGCCCAGACGCAGATCGAGTCGGCAACGCGCGCAGCCAAAGGCGAGCTGAAGCGTCATGCCGCCGGGCAAGCGATCGACTTGGCCGAGGCCATGATCCGCCAACGACTCGACGACCCCGCGCGGCGCGGCTTGGTGGATCGTTTTGTGCGTGACCTGAAGAAGTCCGAGGTGCAGAACTGATGGCCTTCCGGATTGCAGGCCGATACGCGCGCGCTCTGGCGGACGTGATCGCGGAGACCTCTGAGTACCGCCGTGCTCTCGATGAACTGGGCGCATTCGCGGCCGTTTACGCAGAGAGCGCCGAGCTGCGCAACGCGTTTGAAGCGCCGGCAGTCCCTCTGGCCGCCAAGCTCAAGGTATTGGACACGATCGTGCATCGCCTGGGAGCGTCGCTGGCGGTTTCGAACTTTCTGCGCGTGCTGGTGAAGAACTACCGCATGGCGCATTTCGAAGAGATTCGCCAGGCCTTTCAGCGCATCGCGAATCAGCGCCTGGGTATTGTGGCGATCAAAGTCACTTCCGCCGCGGAGCTGGATCAGGCGCAGCGTGAGGCCATGGCAGCGCGCTTCCGCGAACTGACCGGCAAGCAGGTGGAGTTTGAGTTTCACCTTGATCCCGACCTGCTCGGCGGCCTGCGTGCCCAGGTGGGCAGCACGGTTTACGACGGCAGCGTCCGGGGAGCCCTCAGCCGTTTCAAGGAGCAATTAGCTTAAAAGGAGTGACAAGTGGCGAGTGACAAGTTCCCCGCCCGGCCGGGAGTTTGCCGCTAGCCACTGTCCACTACTAGCCACTGGAGTGAAGGATGCCGCAAATCAGGGCTGATGAGATTACGAAGATCATCCGGGAGCAGATCGAGAACTTCGACCGCAGCGTCACTGTGGACGAAGTGGGTACGGTGATATCCGTGGGCGACGGCGTTGCCAGAATTCACGGCCTCGACCGCGTGATGGCCGGGGAACTGCTCGAACTGCCTCACGAGGTTGCCGGACTGGCACTGAATCTCGAAGAAGATCAGGTAAGCGCCGTGCTGCTCGGCGAATACACCCTCATCGAAGAAGGCGACACGGTGAAGCGCACCGGGCGCATCATGTCGGTTCCCGTGGGCCAGGCGCTGATCGGACGCACCGTGGACGCGCTCGGCCGTCCCATCGACGATCAGGGCCCGATCTCGACTTCCGACTACAATCCGATCGAGCGCATCGCGCCGGGCGTGATCGATCGTTATCCCGTGCGCGAGCCGCTGCAGACCGGCATTAAGGCCATTGATGCTATGATCCCCATCGGACGCGGCCAGCGCGAGCTGATCATCGGCGATCGCCAGACGGGCAAGACCGCGATCGCGCTCGATACGATTATCAATCAGCGCGGCGGCGACGTGATTTGCATCTACGTGGCCATCGGCCAGAAGCGATCTACGGTGGCTCAGGTGGTGAAGACGCTCGAGCAGTACGACGCTATGAAGTACAGCATTGTGGTGGCGGCCACGTCGTCAGATCCCGCCCCCATGCAGTATCTCGCCCCCTACGCCGGGTGTGCGATCGGGGAGTACTTCCGCGACCGCGGGCAGCACGCGCTATGCATCTACGACGACCTTTCCAAGCACGCGGTTTCGTATCGCGAGATTTCGCTGCTGCTGCGGCGTCCGCCGGGCCGTGAAGCCTACCCGGGAGACGTCTTCTACCTTCACTCGCGATTGCTGGAGCGCGCCGCCAAGCTGAACAAGGAATTGGGCGGCGGATCGCTGACGGCTCTCCCAGTGATCGAGACGCAAGCGGGCGACGTTTCGGCCTACATCCCGACAAACGTCATCTCGATCACCGACGGGCAGATTTATCTCGAAACCGACCTGTTTAATACCGGCATTCGCCCGGCCGTGAACGTGGGCATTTCGGTGTCCCGCGTGGGCGGCAACGCTCAGATCAAGGCCATGAAGCAGGTGGCGGGGACGCTTCGCCTGGAAATGGCGCAGTTCCGCGATCTGGCGGCCTTCGCGCAATTCGGCAGCGATCTCGACAAGGCCACGCAGGCGCAGCTCAATCGCGGCTGGCGCCTGACCGAAGTGTTGAAGCAGGGCCAATACGAACCGCAGCCCGTCGAAAAGCAGGTGATCTCCATCTTCGCTGGTACCGGCGGCTACCTCGACGATCTGGCTGCCGAGGACTGCCGTCCGTTCGAACAGCAGATGCTGGCCTTTCTGGATTCGGCGCGCCCGGCGCTGCTGACGAGGATCCGCGAGAAGCGCGAGTTGAACGATGAGATTCGCAACGAGCTGCGTCGTGCTCTGGACGATTTCAAGGCGAAATTCGTGGCCGATCGCAAAGCGAAGGCGGCGACCGCGGCGAAAGCGTAACGGGGTAATCGAAACTCGAAATTCGAAGCTCGAAATTCGTGAAACTCGCGCGGCAACTTGTTGATTTTCGAGTTTCGCTTTTCGAATTTCGCCCGCTGATTTGAGCCATGCCTAACATTCTCGATCTTCGGCGCCGCATCCGCTCGGTACGGAACACGCGGCAGATCACCCGCGCCATGAAAATGGTCGCCGGGGCGCGTCTGCGCCGCGCGCAGGAGCGTATTCTGCGCGCGCGGCCTTACGCCGGCGCGATCCATCATGTGCTGGAGAGCGTGGCTGCGCGCGTGGATCCTACGGAGCAGAGCGCGATTCCGCTGCTGGCGGTGCGCGACGTGCGTCGGGTGCTACTGGTGCTGGTCACGGCGGACCGCGGACTCTGCGGCGCCTTCAACTCGAACCTGGTGCGGGCGGCGCACAGCTACTTAGAGCAGCATTCGGACGTGGAAGTCTCGATGCTGGCCGTCGGCCGGAAGGGCTACGATCATTTTCGCAAGCGGCCTGTGCCCATGGTGGGCGAATACGTCAACATCTTCTCGAAACTGGAATTCTCGAGCGCCAAGGCGATCGCTGATCAGATCATCGAGCTGTATTCGGACGCCAAGGTTGACGCGGTGGACTTCATCTACAACGAGTTCAAGTCGATCATGACCCAGCGCGTGGCGGTGGAGCGCTACCTGCCCATTCCACCCGTGAAAGCTGCCGAAGGGCAGTACCTGGTGGATTACATCTACGAGCAGCCGCCAGCGGAGATTTTCGCGTCGCTGCTGCCGCGTTACGTGGAGAGCCAGGTGTTTCGCGCGCTGCTGGAATCGCAGGCGGCGGAACTGGCGGCGAAGACGACCGCCATGGACGCGGCCACGCGCAATGCGTCGGAGATGATCGATTCGTTGACGCTCTACATGAATCGCGTGCGGCAGGCAGCAATCACCAAAGAGATTATTGAGATTGTGAGTGGGGCGGCGGCGCAGGAAGAGTGAGCGAGGTCAGTCGTTAATCCGCGTCCAGGAAAGGGCGCCATTGAGCAAGAAGGACCAGCCCGCGAAGATGATGATGCGAGACGAGTTTCAACGGCTCGCAGAATTGCGGGCAGAGGAGGCCGCTGTCCTCGCGAAAGCCAGGGCGCCTATTACTTGGCCGGTTTCGCATTGAGTGCGCCCTGAAGGCGTGCATTGCGAAGGGAACGAGGCAGCACCAGTATCCACCAAAGAACACAGGGCAGTATTATGAGCATAACCTCGACGTCCTTCTCGATTTGGCGGGCCTTCAGCACGAGCTTGATGATGAAGTGAAGCGCAGCCCCGACTTTGCCACAAACCGGGGTACGGTCCACAATTGGAATGTGGAAAAGCGATACGAAGTGACGGGCCTTAAGGGCGCGGAGATGGTGGCGGCAGTGAACTCGGCAGATGGACTACTACCATGGCTAAAGAAGCGTTGGTAAGGCTGACGGATCAGGAAATTCTAGGCTTGGTAATGCAGGCGCTGGGCCTGAGCCCGCAACGGATTCCAGTTACGTACTGCGGCTGGCATGACGTGGAGCAGCTTGACGAGGCACAACTCATCATTGCCACACCTTGGTACGACAGCAAGGGACCGCGAACTGCGTATTCTGCCGTCGTCGAAGCTCTGCAGCGTGCGGGAGTATACGAGGAAATCCCGATGCGGCGGGTGTTTTTGAAGGGTCCTAGCGACCCACTCGTTAGAATCCTCGAACAGGAGGCTAAGGCGGCGCCAGATGGCTTCTTGCACCTACTTCGGCATGACGATGGTAAGTATTCAGCGGTCTTTGCGCCGCTGCGCGGCCCAGGTGGCTCAGTCCCAGTGAAGCGTCTTTCAAGCAAGGATGAAGCAGAGGATTTTCTACTAAACAGATTGCGCCTCCGCAGGAGCGCGGTCGAGGAAGCCTTCCTGGAGGTTGCTCATACCGGCACGATTCACGACTGTCACAACTGCGGCGCTGGAGCGTCGCACAGCATCACTAAATCCCGCATCGAAAACGAACAGGCAACGGATAACTAGGCAACAAGAGGCATGCTCATGGCAACAGAGACGGTAGCAACCCGCGCTGGTAAAGTGGTCGAAGTGATCGGACCCGTGGTCGTGGTGGCTTTTGAAGAGGGCCACTTGCCGCCGATTTATAATGCGCTGCGCATTACGTCGGAGGGCTTTGATGTACCCAATCCCATCAGCGTGATCGCTGAGGTCGAGCAGCACCTGGGCGAAGGACGCGTGAAGGCCGTGGCCATGGAGGCGACCGAGGGCATGGTGCGCGGGATGAAAGCCATCGATACGGGCGGACCCATCACCGTCCCCGTGGGGCAGGCGGCGCTTGGCCGGGTGATGAACGTGATCGGCGAGCCCGTGGACAAGCTTGGCCCCATCAACTCCGATACGCGCTCTCCCATCCATCGCGAGGCCCCGCCTCTCGACGAGCAGAACACGAACCTTGAGATGTTCGAGACCGGAATCAAGGTTATCGATCTGCTCGAGCCTTATCTGAAAGGTGGCAAGACCGGATTGTTCGGCGGCGCCGGCGTGGGAAAGACGGTGATCATTCAGGAGCTCATCAACAACGTCGCCATGAAGCACGGCGGCGTTTCGGTGTTTTCCGGCGTGGGCGAGCGCACGCGCGAGGGCAACGACCTTTGGCTCGAAATGTCGGAGTCCGGTGTGATCGTTCCTGGCGACTCGTCGAAGTCGAAGGCAGCGTTGATCTACGGCCAGATGACCGAGCCGCCCGGCGCGCGTTTGCGTGTGGGCCTCGCCGGGCTGACAGTGGCGGAGTACTTCCGCGACGTGGAAGGCCGCGACGTGCTGCTCTTTATCGACAACATCTTCCGCTTCACGCAGGCCGGCTCGGAAGTGTCGGCACTGCTCGGCCGTATGCCGTCCGCCGTAGGCTACCAACCGAACCTTTCCACCGAAATGGGCGAGTTGCAGGAGCGGATCACCTCGACCAAGAAGGGGTCGATCACGTCAGTGCAGGCCATTTACGTGCCCGCCGACGACCTGACCGATCCGGCGCCGGCCACGGCGTTCGCGCACCTCGACGCCACCACCGTGCTCTCGCGGCAGATCGTGGAACTCGGCATCTACCCTGCCGTCGATCCGCTGGCGTCCACGTCGCGCGTGCTCGACCCGCGCATCGTGGGCGACGAGCATTACAAGGTGGCGCGCTCCGTTCAGGCGGTGCTGCAGAAGTACAAGGACCTTCAGGACATCATCGCCATTCTCGGCATCGACGAACTTTCGGATGAGGACAAACTGACCGTGGCGCGTGCGCGCAAGATCCAGCGCTTCCTCTCGCAGCCGTTTTTTGTGGCCCAGCAGTTTACGGGGCTGACGGGCAAGTACGTGAAGCTCGAAGACACCATCCGCGGCTTCCGCGAGCTGGTGGAAGGGAAGTACGACGACATTCCGGAGCAGGCGTTTTACATGGTGGGTACCATGGATGAGGCGCTGGAGAAGGCGGAAAAACTCAAGTAATCGGGTGATCGGATGATCGGGCGATCTGATGATCTGATGGTTCGGTGACTGAACGATAACCCGATAACCCGATCACCCGATGAGCAGATCACCCGATAACCTATGGCTGAACAAACGACAGATCGAATCCACGTCGAATTGGTGACGCCGGACAAGCTGATGCTCCGCGAGGATGTGCTGGCCGTGTCGCTGCCCGGTCGCGAAGGCTACCTCGGCATTCTGCCCGGGCACGCGCCGCTGCTGACGGAGTTGAAGCCGGGGCAGCTCTCGTACACCGATGAGGCTGTAAGCCACTACCTCTTCGTTTCGGGAGGGTTTGCTGAGGTGCAGCCGCATCGCGTCACGGTGCTGGTGGAAGCTTCGGAGCGTCCTGAAGAGATCGATGTGGAACGTGCCAAGCGGGCGCAGCAACGCGCGGAAGAGCGGCTGCGAAAGGCGGGCGCGGGAGAGAGCGAAATCGATGCGCTTCGCGCGCAGGCAGCCTTGCAGCGGGCCATGGCAAGGCTCGAGGTGGCCGAGCGCCCGAAGCAGGAGCAAGCGTGACAACCGAACCGGCTGAAAGCGTGCAAAACGCAAGACCCGCCACGACGATTCGCATCTACACCACCATGTGGTGCCCCGACTGTTATCGGGCCAAGAGGTATCTTCAATCGCGCGGCGTTCAATTCGAGGAAATCAGCATCGAGCAGGTCGAAGGCGCGGCCGAATTCGTGATCGCGGCCAATCACGGCAAACGCAAGGTGCCAACCTTCGAAGTGAACGGCCGCACCTTCCACTGCTCGCCGTTCGATCCTCACCGGCTCGGCCTCGAGCTCGGGCTCGAAGATCCTTCCCGCAGCTGAATTCGCCATTCTGCAGATGGGCTACCGGCCGTGGCTGACTGCGGCGTGCGCCCTGCGAGCGCGCCGGTGCGCCCGCACTCTGGCCCGATGACGTCGCGCGTGCGCTCGCGCTGCGTGCTGCCGCGCCGTCGCCTGAGGCGGTGCCGCCAGAGCGGTTCCCCCGAGCGACAGCGCTAAGACAATGGCTCCGAGAATTGCCGAGATTTTTTTCATGACGATGTCTCCCCTTATGAATTTGCGAGTCTTCAGAGTACTTCGAAAAACGCTTGGTCGGCTAGTCATGAGGGCCGCCTCCGAAGCGCGGCCCTCACCGCTGGTTTCCCCCGAACTGCTTAATCAGAAACGTTGATCGTCGAGCTGCGTTACTTGCTTTGCGGCGTCGCGGACTTGGCGCTCTTCGTTGCAGCCTTGTGCGCCGTCTTGGCGGACTTCTTCACCTTACTGGCACGCTTGGGTGCGGACTTCGCGGTAGTGCTCGGGGTCGCTGTCTGACCGATCGCACCTTTGGCGCCGGTGGCAGCGAAAACCGGGGCTGCGAGCGACAGCGCGAGAGCGAATGTTGCGAGAGCGCCGATGATCTTTTTCATGGCTATTGCCTCCTTGGAGTTCTCTTGCCTCCGGCCTCGGTGAAAGCAAGGCAGGGGCCAATCAGTGGACCTGCAGAATCTACAGTGTTTATGCGTTTTTCGCGCGATTCGGAAGCAAGCGGAGCTGTTGCGACGCCCTTAGAGACGCACCAGTTCGGTGAAGAGAATACGAATGCGTGTGATTGCCAGGCCGAAAGCGGGCCGACCGTGTCCAGGGCGTTCATCTTGGCGGGAAACAGAGATCGCTCCGCTTATAATGGATGTCGGCCCATGCTACTGGTGATCGACAACTACGATTCCTTCACCTATAACCTGGTTCAATATTTGAGCGAACTGGGCGCCGAGGTCGAAGTGCGTCGCAACGACCGCATCACGCTGGAAGAGATCGAAGCCAAGGGGCCAGAGCGCATCGTCATCTCGCCGGGACCGAAGACGCCGCGCGAAGCCGGCATTTCCATCGACCTGGTGCGGCGCTTTGCCGGCCGTCTGCCCATTCTCGGCGTCTGCCTCGGACACCAGGCGATCGGTGAAGCGTTTGGAGGCCGCGTGGTGCGGGCGCCCGAGCTGATGCACGGCAAGATGAGTCCGATCGCGCACGACGGGCGCACGATCTTTGCCGGCCTGCCCAATCCGTTTCCCGCCACGCGCTATCATTCACTCATCGTGGAGCGTGACGGCCTGCCGGCTTGTCTCGAGGTCTCGGCTACTTCGCCGAATGGTCTCATCATGGGGTTGCGGCATCGCGAATATAAGGTGGAAGGCGTCCAGTTCCATCCCGAATCCGTGATGACTGAGGCCGGTAAGCAACTGCTGGAGAATTTCCTGCGGCTGTGACAGGAATCTGGTGCGCCCGCGAGTGAGTCTGCTGGCAGGCTAAGGTGCGGCGCGGCGTTGCGTGAATTCCACCAATCGGGCCAGGGTCCGCGCTGCGGCTCCCGAATCGATCGATTCAGAGGCGGCGGCGACGCCTTCCGTGAACGACGGGGCGCGGCCGGCGGCCACTAGGGCGGCCGAAGTGTTCACCAACACCGCCTCGCGATAGGGCTGATAAGGACCTGACCCGCCTTCGAGAACCTCGCGCAGAATGCGGGCATTCGTCACGGCGTCACCGCCCTCGATCGAACCGGTGCTGCCGCCCGGCAGGCCGAAATCCTCGGGGACAAGCTGACGCGTGCTAATCGTTCCCGCGGTCGCTTCCGACACGCGGGTGGTTCCAGTCGTCGAGATTTCGTCCATGCCGTCCCAGGCTGCAACCACCATCGCGCGGCGCGTGCCCAGTCGTGCCAGCGCCTCTGCCATGATTTCCGTCCGAGCATGATCGAAAACACCCGTCAATTGGACCGTGGCGCCGAGCGGATTTGTGAGAGGTCCCAGGAGATTAAACACGGTCTTCGTTCGCACGGCGCGTCGAGCGTTCGTCACATGACGCGTGGCGGCGTGATGCTGGGGAGCGTAGAGAAAGACGCAACCCACGGTATCAAGACATTCGGCGATCCGCTCGGGCGCGAGCTCGATCCGGACGCCCAGAGCCTCAAGCACGTCAGCGCTGCCGCAGCGGCTGGAAATCGATCGATTGCCGTGCTTGGCCACGCGCACCCCGGCTGCGGCGGCCACGAGCGCGGTCGCTGTGGACACGTTGAAGGTCCCGAGACCGTCGCCTCCGGTGCCGCAGGTGTCGAGCAAGGGTCCCGAGCCGTGCAGATCTTCAACACGCAGTCCCGCCTTGGGCAGCATTTCCGCGGCGCGCGCCCGCATGACTTCGGCGAAACCGACCAGCACGTCCACCGTTTCGCCGCGTTCGCCGAGTGCGGTGAGGAGAGCGATGATCTCGCCATCCGGGACTGTGCCGGACAGCAGCTCGGTCATCACGTCGCGAGCTTCGGCGCGGGTGATTCCGTCGCCGTGGTAAATCTTCGAGATGGCTTCAGTGATTCTCATCGCGTGAGGCGCCGCGCGTTGCCTTTTCGCTGCCGGTTCCCTATACTGGCTTATCAAGAGGCTGACTCTCATTCTAGCGTGTGCGACACCGCACCGCACTGCAATTTCGATTGGTGTGCGTTTCTACTGACGGCTGACAACTGACCGCTTACAACCAAGAATGAAAATCCACGAGTATCAGGCCAAGCAGATTCTTGCACGTTTCGGGGTGAAAGTCCCTCGCGGCGAAGTCGCAGCCAACGCGGACGAGGCACGCGCCGTGGTGGAGCGGTTGGGCGGCGGCACGGTGGTCGTCAAGGCGCAAATCCACGCGGGCGGCCGCGGTAAAGCGGGCGGCGTAAAGGTGGTGAAAGGCGCCGACGCTGCGGTCGAAGCAGCCACGGCCATGATGGGAAAAACGCTGGTGACTCATCAGACCGGCCCCGAAGGACGGGTGGTCCAACGCGTCTTGATCGAGGAGGGCCTTGCCATCGCTCGTGAGCTGTATCTCGGGCTCGTGATCGACCGCGCTACCGGACGCGCCGTGTTCATGGCATCCACCGAGGGCGGCGTGGAGATCGAGGAAGTGGCCGCGAACCACCCTGAGAAGGTCCTGCGCGAGCCGGTCGATCCGTCCGTCGGATTCCAATCGTTTCAAGCGCGCAAGCTGGCCTTTGGACTCGGTCTGACCGGCGGACTCATCAACGAGGGCGTGCAGTTCCTCACCAGTCTGTATAAGGCGTTCGAGGCCACGGACGCGTCGCTCGCAGAGATCAATCCGCTGATCGTGACCGCGGACGATCATCTGCTGGCGCTCGATGCCAAGATGAATTTCGACGACAACGCGCTCTTCCGCCATGCGGACATCAAGGCGCTGCGCGACATCAACGAGGAAGATCCGCTGGAAGTCAGGGCCACCAATTACGGCCTGAATTACATTCGCCTCGAGGGGAACGTCGGATGCATGGTGAATGGCGCGGGACTCGCGATGTCGACCATGGACATCATCCAGTACGCGGGCGGCAGTCCGGCGAATTTTCTCGACGTGGGCGGCGGCGCCAACGAGGAACAGGTCCGCCACGGTTTCGAGATCATTCTCGGCGACCCCAACGTGCGCGCGGTGCTGATCAACATTTTCGGCGGCATCATGCGCTGCGACATTGTGGCAAATGGCGTCGTTTCCGCCTCGCGCCAATTGCGGATTAAGGTTCCCGTTGTGGTGCGGCTGGAAGGAACCAACGTCGAACTCGGCCAGAAAATCTTGGCCGAATCCGGACTGAATTTCATCGTCGCCCAGGGAATGAAAGACGCGGCCGAGAAAGTGGTGGCCGCAGCCCAGCAGCGGGTTCATTGAGTCCATCGCGAAATGAGTCAATGAATCAATCTTATGTCGATCCTCGTTGACCAAAACACGCGCTTGCTTGTCCAGGGCATCACTGGCCGCGAAGGCGGATTCCACGCTGGGCAGGCGATCGAGTACGGCACCAAGGTTGTTGCGGGCGTGACGCCGGGCAAAGGCGGGACGATCTGGGAAGGCGCAAGCGCGAAGCACGAGGTTCCGGTATTTAACACCGTCGCCAAAGCTGTCGAAATAACGGGTGCGAATGTCTCGGTTATTTTCGTGCCGCCGCCTTTCGCCGCCGACGCCATCATGGAGGCGGCGGATGCCGGACTGGCGCTCGTAGTGGCGATCACCGAAGGCATTCCGACGCTCGACATGATTCGCGTGAAGCAGTTTTTGGCGGATCATCCGGGCACGCGGCTGATCGGCCCCAACTGTCCCGGAATCATCTCGCCGGGGAAGTGCAAGGTCGGGATCATGCCGGGACGTATCCACAAGCAGGGGAACATCGGCGTGCTCTCGCGCAGCGGCACGTTGACTTACGAAGCTGTGGGGCAACTCACCGCGCTCGGCATCGGGCAATCCACCTGCATCGGCATCGGCGGCGACCCGATCATCGGCACCAACTTCGTGGACGCGCTCACGCTGATGAACGCCGATCCCGACACGCACGGGATCATTCTAATCGGCGAGATCGGCGGCAACGCCGAAGAGGACGCGGCGGCTTACATCAAAGCCAACGTCAAGAAGCCTGTCGTGGGATTCATCGCCGGACGCACCGCGCCGCCCGGCCGGCGCATGGGTCATGCGGGCGCCATCATCGCAGGCGGGAAGGGAACTGCCGCGGACAAGATCGCCGCGCTCAAGGCGGCGGGCGTAGCAGTGGCCGAAAGTCCGGCATTGCTTGGCGAGACGATGGCTGCGTTGACGGCTGAGAGCTGAGCGCAGAGGTCGGAAAGTGGAGTAAGGAGTCGAATGGCAATGGAACGCACCCTGACGATCATCAAGCCCGACGCCGTCAAGGCCGGGCACATCGGCGACATCATCAAGATTTTCGAGACCAACGGATTCCGCATCGTAGCGGCGCGGCTGGTGAATCTGAGCAAGCCGGAAGCCGAAGGATTCTACGCCGTGCATCGCGGCAAGCCTTTTTTTGAGAGCCTGACCGGCTTCATGAGCTCTGGTCCGGCAATTCCCATGGTTTTGGAAGGCGAGAACGCGATCGCGCGGCTGCGTGAAGTGATGGGCGCGACCAACCCTGCGAACGCCGCCGCGGGAACCATCCGCAAGCTTTACGCCGCGAGCATTGAGGCGAACTGCATACACGGCTCTGACGCGCCCGAGACAGCGGCCTTTGAGATTTCGTATTTCTTCCCCGGCGTGCAATTGATCTGATTCCGTGAAATTCGAGGCAAGCGGGGCGCAGCATGCGGATCACGACGCCTTAAAGCGAGTACCGCAAGCGCCGTAGGCAGCCAAGGAGCGTCATGCCACTCTACCAAGCGATCGTTCTTGCGATCATTCAAGGTCTCACCGAGTTTCTGCCGGTTTCGAGCACCGCGCATCTGGCGCTTTTTCCCTGGTTTGCCGGTTGGACCGATCCCGGCCTGACGTTTGACGTGGCGCTGCACGCCGGAACCCTCGTGGCGGTGCTGCTCTATTTCTGGAAGATGTGGCTGCAGATGATCGGCGCGGCCGCCGGCCTCGGGCCGAAGACCGATCCCGCGACCGCCACGAACCGGCGACTGTTCTGGTATCTCGTCATCGGCACCATTCCGGGAGGCATCGCCGGATTTCTTTTCGAATCCAAGGCCGAGGACGAGTTCCGCATCCCCGTCGTGATCGGCAGCGCCCTGGTGCTGATCGCGCTGCTGATGTGGGCGGGCGAGGCGGCCCACAAAGAGCGTGAGACGTCGCTCGGCGAAGTCACACTCACGGACGCGATCTGGATCGGCATCGCCCAGGCGCTGGCGGTTGTTCCCGGCGTTTCGCGCTCCGGGATCACCATGACGGCGGGCCTGTTCCGCGGCCTCGATCGCGAGACCGACGCGCGATTCTCGTTCCTGCTTTCCACGCCGATCATCGCCGGCGCCGTGCTCAAAAAAGGCATGGAGCTGCGTCACACGGGACTCGCGGACGATATGCGCCTGCCGTTCGTCGCCGGCATCATTGTGTCCGGACTGGTCGGATGGGTCGTGATCGCCTGGCTGATCCGATACCTTAGCCGGCACACCTTCAAGCCTTTCGTCTATTACCGCCTCGCGCTGGGCCTTGTCGTGCTCGCCTGGTATTTCCATACCAGATAGCTCAGAACGTCGTCTGCAGAATCGAGTTATTCGACTCGGGCAGAGCCTTTCCGTCGTAGCTTACGCTGACCGCCGTCGAGTCGAACGACGTGTACAAGTGAGTCTGAGCTGAGACTCCTGCGCCGTGCGCCAGGAAGTCCCGCACACCCATCACCCCTTGCCAGTTCACAGCAGGTAGCGTCCCAACAGCTTTCCCCCCGTCTTGCGGTCAATCGTCTTGAAGTCCTCGCCGACCGCAATCAGGACCATGCAGATGCCATCCTTGCGATCGATACCCGCTTCGCTGGCTTGAAAGTCGGACGGTTCCTCGATTCCCGCGAACCTTCTTGGAATGCGCTCCAATGCCTCCAGGATGCTGGTCAGGCGGTCGATCAGGAGGTCCCGGTCAGACATACACCGCCTCTTTCTCGATGCGCGCTCGCAATCGCGGGTTGGTGAGCCCCCGCAATTGCAGCACATCAATGGGCCGACCCAGCCACGCCTCCAGGTCCTGCTTCAGCATGACCGTCCTGAACAGGTTGGGGGCGTCGGTATCGAACACAATATCGACGTCGCTTTGCTCGGTCGCTTCATTGCGGGCATAGGAGCCGAAGTAGCCGAGCGCCAGCAGGCGATATTCCTCGCCGTGTTGTTCCTTGAAGGCCCGCAGCAGGGCCTGCAATTGCGTGGTCTCCAAAACCGGCGCGCTCATATCGTCACCTCGACCAACGACCCTCGCGCAGAGGCGCAGAGGCGCTGAGAAAGATCAGAAAGCGAATCGCAGCAAATCGAGCTCCTAAATTCTATTCCGGGGCCTTTGCTTTGCTATTTCCTATTCTTCCCTCTGCGTCTCAGCGTCTCTGCGCGAGCTATCGCTCCTTCCCGCCTCTGGCTCTACGCGTCTTTGCGCGAGTCGTCTTCGAGTCCATTCACTGCCCTAACGATGCCGTCCTTCATCAGCGCAGCCCCGAAGTTGAAGATATACCCCAGCTTCAGGCCCGTGAGCCGCAAGTAAGTCTGAATTTGCTTACGATGCGCCATGTTGACCTGCTCGATCGACTTCAGTTCGACGATCACTTTGTCGGCTACGATCAGATCGGCTCGAAACGCCTCGGCAAACGTAATGGTCTTGTACACGATTGAAATCGGAACCTGCCGCTGCACAGGGACTCCGCGCTGTTCCAGCTCGTAGGCCATGACGATTTCATAGACTGACTCCAGCAACCCGGGCCCTAGCTGACGATGCACTGCGATGGCGGTATCGACGAGAATTGTGCCGATTTCGTTCTCGGTCATAGTCTCAATAATCGCGCAGAGCGGACGATCTCCTGTTGTTCCTGTTCCGTCAGTCGCGGCATGAAGGTTTATGTCCCTGTCGGCGAGCGCAAACCAATCTACACCGGGCACGACCGGTTTTCAAGTCCACGGGAGGCGAGGTTGGGCCGACTGGCGCAGCCCTACCTTTCCGGCCTGCGCCGGACGAAATCTCACTCTCCGAACGCGTCTCACTTCGTTTCTATCCCGGCGCCACAGCGCCCCAAGGGTCCTCCGGCAGGGTAGCCTACGAGTTAAGACTTAAGAAATAGCTTGACAGATACAGATCAACATGCTAGGTTGCTAGCTGTCCCCTTGAGAAATCGAGGAGCGTGCCATGATTCCGCGCCGCTCGCGACCGAATCGCGGGCAGGATGCCTACGCCACTCGCAAGCAGGATGCCTGCACTACAAGCCGGCTGCTCGCACCGCCGGCTGGCGCCTGGAGACTATGATGTCGATGCGTAAGGATTCCGCCCGCGCCGCCCGGAGCCTCGCACCCCATCAACCCCGTTCTAGCCTCCGCCATTCGACCTACACCTCCAGGAAGACGCGCTGGGACGCTACCAAAGCGCCCCTCCCAAAGCTGGAATCTCGTGTGGAACCAGAAGCATGGCGGGATTTTATGAAAATGAGCGTTAAGGGGCGCCCCCGTGTTTGCAAAACATGAGTTTTTCGAATATCGCATCTCACTGATTCCGGTCTCGTTAAGTTCGATCTTAGCCTACATAGCTCAACCTACAATCGAAAAAACACGCAAAAGCGCCCCCACTCTAACATCCACGAATGAAAACGCGCTTTATGTAGAATCAACAACATACGTGGCGGTGCGGGGCCGTACCAAAGCTGGAATCTCCTTTAGAATCGGTAAAACAGGGCTAAATTGCGAACAATGTTTACAAAGTTCCGAAAACGGGAATGTGATTTGGAATCAGCGACATGAGCTTATTTCGAGAGATGTCGAAATATCAAAAGGGCGCCCCATGCGGAACGGGAATGTCATGTAGGATCAACAACATGACGATTCGGGTGCAGCGATTGAAATGGCCAT
>JASHPE010000037.1 GCA_030038235.1 Terriglobia bacterium | reverse complement strand
CGAGCGGACGCCGAGCCCGTGGTGATCGTCAGCAAAAGCATCGCACAGCAATTGTTCCCCGGGCAGGACGCCCTCAACCGGCACATCATGTGGACCGATCCCCTGATCAAGTACGCCGGCATAAGTCCCGCACCTCGCCGCATCGTGGGTGTGCTGGCTGACGTGGATGATGCCAACATCATTCCGGAGCCCAACCTGACGATTTATTCGCCCTTCGCGCAGGGGCCCATCTTCATGGCCCGGCTGTTCGTGCGCTCGAAGGGTGATCCCTACGCGCTCGTTCCGGGCATCACGCGCACGATTAAGACGGTGGCGGCTACTCAGCCCGTCGAGCACGCCAATACGCTAACCGACGTTCGCGCGGATCTCCTCGCCAATAACCGCGTGAACGCGGTCGTCTTTGGAGGATTCGCTGTGCTCGCCCTGGCCATATCCGTGGTGGGCGTCGCCGGCGTGCTGGCTTTCGCGGTGAGCTGGCGGACGCGCGAGTTTGGAATCCGGCTCGCTCTCGGCGCCCGGCCTCGCCGGATTCTTGCCGGAGTGCTTACCGATGGGGTGACACTTGCTGGGATTGGTGTTGCGGCAGGCGGTCTACTGGGTTGGATAGTATCGCGCCTGGCCGGCCACTACGGCCTGGCGCTCCAACTTCCCGGGCCGATTCCGTTGATGGCAGCGGCAGCAGTCATCCTTACGGCCGCAGTCCTGGCGTCGGCGGTGCCGGCGGGCCGCGCGGCTCGAGTGGACATCGTTCGGGCCCTTCGAGCTGACTAGGACAAGACCGTCATGCTGAGCGCAGCGAAGGATCTCGTTTAGTCAGGCAACCGGGAGCGTTGCTCTACCTCTTCGTCGTTTCGTCGATGAAGTTGGCAAAGTCCTGTTTCAGCTTGGCGTGCGCCTTCGAGTCCAGGTACACCATGTGTCCCGATTCATATTGCGCGTGCGAGATGTTCTTTTGATACTCCGCCGGCAGGTCGAGATGGTCGAACGTATACCAGGCTGCGAGATAAGGAGTGGCGAGGTCGTAGTAGCCCTCCATGTTGAGGATTCTCAGATAGTGGTCCTTCACCATGGCTTCGCGCAGAGACATGGCAGTCTCCGGCAAACCGGCGCCACCACCGCCGCCGCCGGGCTGGCCGGGCGGAGTACTGAAGCTCCACTGGAACAGTCCCGACTCCGATGCCGAGGTGTAGTAGGGCATCTCCACCCTGTAGTTCAACTCGCGGCGCACATAGTCGTTGAAGACACTCGTGAACGGCGGCCCCGTTTCCGCGCTGGTGGGATCGTAGCCCTGGGTGCGCATGAAGCCTTGAGGATCGGGATCGGCGTAGCGGCCGTCCAGGCGTCCAACGCGCAGCAATTGATCGGCGAGCAGGAAGTGCGTGAAAATCTGCACGTTCAGGCGCAGATTGGACCACACAATGACTTCCTTGGAGATTCCCGTGTAGTGGTTTAGCTTGTCGATGACGTCCTGCCGCTGCTCCGGAGTGAGCTTGTCACCGGCGGCCAGCGCCTGCGTGTACTCGCCTTCAGCGAACTGTATGGATTCCTGCCTCGCGCGATCGGGGTCGCTCATCAAGTCGGGCGGCAACCTCTTGTGGTACCAGGCGATCGAAGTGAACGACGGAAGCAGCAGAGGGTAGGCCACGTCGTTGGTGAACGACGCTTCCAGAGTCTCGAAACTCAGCACCGTGGAGAGCAGCACAATCCCGTTGAAGTTGATGCCGCGGTCGGTGAGGTATCCAGCGAGTCCGGCGGAACGAGTGGTGCCGTAGCTCTCGCCAAACAGGTAGAGCGGCGACGACCAGCGCTCGTAGCGCGAGATGTAAACGCGGATGAACTCGCCAAAGGCGACGAGATCGCCGCTCAGGTTCCAGTACTTGCGCGCCGCATTCTGGTCCGCGGGCCGGCTGTAGCCGGTGCCAATGGCGTCAACCAGCACAATGTCGGTCTTGTCGAGCGGTGTATTCGGATTGTCTTCGAGGCGGTAGGGCGACGGCGGCAGCCATCCCTCCGGCTCCAGCACCACCTTGCGCGGGCCAAGCGCGCCCATGTGCAACCAGATGGTGGCCGCGCCAGGACCGCCGTTGTAGGCGAAAGTCACGGGACGCGTCGCGGGGTCGGCGCCATCCAGCGTATAAGCTACAAAGAACATCTCTGCTTCGATCTTGCCTTCGGCGTCCTTGATGGGCAGGCGTCCAGCCGTGGCAGTGTATCGCAAAGACCTTCCGGCGACGCTGATCTCATGATGCGTCACCACGGGAGGAACTTCGGTCATGTCGAAATGCATCGACCGCATGCCCTCGCCGGGGGCGCCGCCAGCCTGCGCGGGCTCGGCCGGCGCCGGCGTGGTGGGCTGCGTGGTGCCCGGACGTTCCTCACGTTGCGGACGCTCGGCTGGAGTCTGTGTCGTCGTGGTTTGCTCGGAGGACCGCGGATTCTGGGCGCGTTCCGGGGGAGCGCTGGGCTGCTGCGCCCAAATCATCACGGGAAGAAAAGCACTTGCCAACGCCAAGAGTGTTCGTCTCATTGCTCTCCTTTTGTGGTCGAGCGTGTGAATGCGCCTGGCGGCGTGGAAGGCAATTCTACACCCGCTGGCCGTGGAGTTTGAGGTCTTTTTCTGCATCGTGACGGCAGGCCGCCAGGCGGATTTCAGCCGCTGCGACAAGCCCCAACAAAAACAAAGCTCGCGGTAGAACATCTTCGCCGCCTTGAGGTATGATCTTCGCCGCCAGAGCGCGCAGGCGACGAAACGTTCATCCCCAGGCTCGGCGGTCTGTGACCGTACACGGGCACGAGTCATGGGCCCGAATCTCGAACCATCAACCAAGACTCGGAAAGCCGAGCCAGACATCATCAGCTACTCTCAAGGGAGGATCCAAGCCAATGTCACGCCGCACAGTAAGCGTAATGATCTCGATTGCAGCGTTCAGCTTTGCTCTGACGGCAACGGCCCGGGAATACCGGGCGGCCGGCAACTATGCCGTCGGGAACCATCCCGTCGCTATTGCGGTGGGCGATTTCAACTCTGACGGAAAACTCGACCTGGCGGTGGCGAACTTCGGCAGCCGTTCGGTCAGCGTGCTGCTCGGCAAGGGAGATGGCACGTTCGAGGCTCATCAGGACTTTGAAACCGGCGTGGAGCCCTGGACGCTTGCGGTCGCCCAACTCGACGGCGACGGCCATGCGGACGTGATTGTGCGGAGCCGAGACAACAGCCGGCTCAGCGTTCTCTATGGATACGGCGACGGCACTTTCGCTCCGCACATGGACTACAGCGCGGGCGCTGCCTCGCCAAAGCTCGCGGCGCTGCTGCGGACAGAGTCCAAGGCGCAGTCGGGACACGGCATCGGTTCAGTCGCAATCGGCGACTTCAATAACGACGGCAAACCGGATGAGGCCGTGGCCCTTTCCGGCGCCGATCGCGTAAGCGTGCTCCTTGGGAGCGGGGGCAATTCCGTTCCCAGTCAGAATCTTCTGCAAAACGGCGGCTTCGACGACGGGACCTTCGTTCCCTGGATGGTGGGCCGCGACTACTGCTCGAGCCAATGCCATCCTTGGGCGCTCTACCACGGGAAGCCGCAGGGGGGCGACGGTGATGCGATCGATGTGGGTAACATCGAGATGGTCCAGGATTTCACGGCGACCGCAACCAGCAGCATTTCGCAGGTAAGCTTCTGGGTACGGCATCCGGCGGGCGACGAACCGACGGCCATCGACTTCTTTTACAGCGATGGAACTGACGATGAGTACGTCGTTTTCACCTCGGATAGCGCCTGGGACTACTTCGATGTCACCTCGGATCTTGCTGGCGGAAAAAGTCTCGATGGTTTCTCGATCTGGGGCTTCGACACCAGCGCCGACGTAAGCGAGGCCACGCTGGCGGATACGGTGGC
>JASHPE010000321.1 GCA_030038235.1 Terriglobia bacterium | reverse complement strand
ATCCGAGAACTGGCTCCCGAGGGCGTCGATCATATCGTTGAAGTCGCCTTCGCGGCGAACATCAACACCGACTCTGAAGTCTTGGCGCAGGGCGGCTCGATTGCAACGTACGCCACGAATGCGGCCGCACCAGAAATTCCCTTCTGGCAACTTGTGTTCGCAAATGCCAGGGTCTTCTTCATCGGCAGTGACGATGTGCCGGTGGACGCTAAGCTCGAAGCGGCGCGTGCCATCAATCAGGCGCTCGAAGCCGGATGGCAAGGCCTCGAGATCGCCACGCGGTTTCCTCTAGACGAGATAGCGCGGGCACATGAATCCGTCGAGAATCCTCCAAAAGCAGGACGCATGATCGTGGCGGTTTGACCATCACCGCTGGCGACTGAGTCCGGCGGATCACGATAGCCTTTCCAAGCCACGCTCCTCGGGCCCCTGGATTCGGCACACTCAGGTCCGAGACAACCGAAAGCGACTCGCTAGAAAGCTGTCGTCTCCAACACGTAGCAGCGGCGCCGCACGATGGCGGGACTCCGGCGGCTGTCCTAAAGGACTGCGAACTCCATTCCGCCGCCCCGCCGGAGTTGAACGTACGCCCCCAGTTCCTAGCCTGTAGATTAGCCGTAAGCCGCTGGTTTCATTGGCGTTCAGCTGTTCGGTCAAGCCATAGCCCGCTGTCCCGACTGAGAACCCTGGTTAAACTCAAGAACAGCTTAAGTCCTTTAGCTGCTGGTAATTGCAGGGAACGAAACGAAATGAGACATAACCTTGCCAAACGTTTTAGCCCTTGTAGCCCAAATAGATCCAAGTCTTTGTAGTGCAATGAGTTAGTTAAGGAATAGTAGTTCGTATCGACGCAGGATGAAGCGGCGAGATTAATGGAGTTGAGGGATTACTTCTACGGGCAGCGGTGAATCACAAGCCGGTGCTTGGTTCCGCCGTCGGTGGTTTGGGGAGCCACGCTTCGGCTCGCTCAGCCCGCAACCGCCAAGTCAGCATTTCGTCGTTCATTTGAAGCCAAAGTTCTTCTTGGGATGCACACGCCTGTTCGATCGCGAGCAGACGCTCGATTAACGCCGTCTTGTTCATCTTCAGATACCTGCAGCGCGCGCGAGCTACGTCGCGATTGACCTTGACCGGCCGGGCAGCAACTTCCGCCGTGCTGAGCTTACCGCCTCCCCGTTTGCGCGATCGGCCCTTCCAGCTGCGATGCTGTTCATAGTAAATGCGGGCGTCCTCGTTGTGGAGAATTGCTGCCAACGAAACTCCCTTCCCATCTGGATCGAGCTGTCGCGATCTGGTGGAGATGGAAGCCAACGAAATTGGCCAGTGGCCTGCAGCCAAAGAGTCGACCGCTCTTTTCACAAGATCGACTGTCCGCCTTCGCTTGGGATCGTATACTTTCTCTCGCAGCCAGGGCCGACCTTCAGCCTGCTGGTTCGATTCGGACACTGACTTCACGGCATTCGTCTCTCTGGTAGGATTCGATCAGGTCCATTTCCGCGAGTTCGTTGTCGCAGTCCCGGACGAGCTGCTTCATGCGTTCGGCCTCGGGCCGTAGGCCTTCCAAGGTGGCGTAATCGACCTGGAGGGAAGCCCACTGCTTGTGCTTTTCAATTTGGTACCGCTTGGCCGGATCCGGCACCTTGCCCGCACAGCCCACACAGGCGAACTTGGCCGCGCAGTAGCCGTGGCTGACACACTGTCCGCCAATTACGTCGGCCAGCGTCCCTGCCTTGCCGCGCGCCTCATCGTAGAGTCGTTGCAATTCGTCAGGTGATCGGAGGACAGCCTCACTTACATTGACTTGGGCGGCGACTCGCGACAAAAACAGATCAGAAGCCTCGGCAATCATGCTCTCGGTGGGCTTGGAATAGTAATCCGTGACGGTGAGATTCTTCTGGTGCAGCCAGGCCCCGACAACATCGACCGGAATTTTTTCAACCTGCACGGCGTGGGTCGCGAAGGCATGGCGCAGGAGATGCGGTTTCAGCACCACCAGCTTCCCTTCGCGGGTCTTGAAGACCATGCCATGCAAGAGGAACCGCATACAGGAAGTGATCGTGTTAGCGGAGAGATGCCGGCCAGCATACTGAAACAAATACGGTCCCTCGGCAAAGCGGTGGGCGCGGCCGTTGCTGGCATTAAACTCCACACTCGGCAGTGGCTCCCCGGGCTGCAGTTGATAGTGCTCGCCCAGCATCTGCGCGACTCTGACCAGCAACCGCTTGGTCTCCGTGCCAATGAAGTAGTCCTGCGGCGTATTGGTCTTTTCCCCTTTGGGAACCAGTCGCAAGACATACCGGATGCGAGGTAACGGATCTTTCGATCCTGGCGGTGGCGGCATCTTTAGCCGGACAATACAGTCATCCGTCAGGCGGATTTGCATCACCTCGTTGATGCGGGCGCCCGTCGTGGTGAACAGATCAACTGCCAGCAGACCGATCGTGGCTGCGGCGTAGATCGCCTCGACAGGCACGAGCACGCCCGTGGTTCGGCGCTGGGCCGACACCATGAACCTTCCCTCCTTAACCGGCCAAGTGAGGAGCCCACCCACTTCGGCAAAGAAAGGTGTGCTGCCGTATCCCCAGGATGCCAGCCAGGCTTGCTTCGCCTTCACTTCCGCAGTGGAACCCAGGGACCCGTTGAGTCCAAACATCCCGAGCTTAAAGAGCTCTTCAAACCAAAAGCCCTCGGCCGGCGCATTTCCAATCAGTCGCTCTCCTCTGACGAATTCCAGGAAAAGGTGATTGGAATCATCCGCGAAGGCTGCCGTATGGCAATGGGAGGCCACCACCGGGCTGCGCGAATAAGCCTCCGCATGCGTTTGCACAAAACTGCGGCGGTCCCAGATTTGGAACCATAGCCGCTCGTGCGTGGGGATGCCCAGTTCCTTATCCCCGCCTTCCTCGTACGAAAAGGTCACGGGGAAGTCAGGTCCTTTTCCGCTCAAGGTACGCAGTGCCTGATGGTAGGCCCGGCGCAAGCGTGCAATTCGGTTGTAGCGGAAATGGGCCTCGGCCCGGATAGCCGCGAATCTGGGCACCACCGCGTCGGTTTCGGCCTTCCGTGCCTGCTGCTGTTGCTGGGTCACCTCTTTCTCTCGGGTCAAACCCTCGACGAACAAACGAGAAATAGGAGGTAAAGTGAACTTCTGATAGATCTGCCGCTGCGGTTCGGGAAGGCTTCCGAGCCACTGCGCCATCAACTTGCTGGCGCTGTTGTATGTCACCCAGAACCTCTGGCGCACAGTCTGAGGATCATCTGGTAGTACATCGGCTTTCAGATACATCGGGAGATGCCGGGCGGGGTCCCACTTCTCCATTCGTTCGAGCCCGAGAAAGGGAAATAAAGATGTGAATCGCGAATGAAGCGTGACGATCTTACTGAGGACGCTGGTCACCTCGAATCGTCGTGCGATCATAATCGAAGACAGCAATGCGATCGCGTCTGCCCAGGGCTTCGCAAGTACGTTTCTTTCCAAGTAGTTTGTGATTTTCCGGGGCACTTCCGGCCAGCTCCCTTGGTAATGTGGGTCAGCGCCTGTCTTGGGTGCTACCAGAATCTCGGAGGCGATTTTTCCGACCAGTTGTTCCCATGGTCTAGTCGGTACGGTTGCGGCTTCCATACAGCCCCCCAAGCGTGAGCAGGTATTCCAGCTCAGGATCCGAGTCGAGGTTGCGGGCCAAGGGACTCGCTTTCTCAGACTGGCTGGGAGGATTCGAAGGACTCCTTTGACCGGTCTGGCGGCGAGAGCGATCGCTCAGCGCTTGCTTCAGAGCTCCGTCCATCCGCCCGTGAAGCTCGTCTTGAATTTCGGCGTGCCGTCGCGGGTCGAAGTAGTGCTGATAGGCGTCGAGCGTTTCCCGGCCACTCCGCCAGCCCATATACTCGATCAATTCGCGCAGCCGGCGGTTAATCTCGGACTCGGAAGGCGCCGTCTCATAAACGGTGCGAATGATCTGCGTGACATACCAATGTCGAGCCTGATGGATGTCAGCCTCAACGCCTGCTGCCCGACAAGCACGATTCCAATAGAGATCACGGAACGTCTTCGGCCTCAGCGGGGTGCCCTGATGGGACAGAAAGAGCGGCACCGCATGCAGGTGAGCGCGCTCGTCGCGTCCTGCTTGCAGATAGTCGTCCAGCCGATAGCGGTTGGCGTCAAGCCGGCAACGCTCTGTGTCGAAGTAGCGCCGCAACAGCTTGGCCGTCTCCGAGGAGAAGCGGAGAAACTTCACCCGTTTGCCGTGACTGCCCTTGCTGAACGCTTGGGCCTCTTGAAGACAGCCCCTCGCGGCCCAGTCGCCCACCGTCAATCCCACTACCTCGGAGATGCGGCCTCCGGACTCAAAGAGGAGGCGCGCAACGCACTGTTCTCGCAGATGCCATCCGACGCTGCGCCCCCCAAACTGAATCTGCGCGGGGAACTGCGGATCATCGATGACCTGGGGAACCCAGGCTTCACCCACCAGCTTGAAATAACTGTCTGAGAGGCGACGCTTAGGGCGCGCCGCAACCACGCCACTGATCTCCGGGACGCGCGGCAATTCAGCATCCTCGGCGAGACGGGTTTCAATCTGCGCGAGCGTAGCCGACATGCTGTCGACCAACGGGTTAGCGTAGTCGTAGTAGCTCCGCGCCTGCATCACGCGGTAATAGAGCTTAAGAGCTGACAGGAAAACCCGAATCGTGCTGCGCGTACCCTCAGTCAGGGACACAAGCTGAAAGCCGGCGCGATGCTCCCTTACCTTGCACTTGAGGCGTTCGACCAAGTAGTCGTGGACCGCTTGTCGGATGTGCTCAGGAGCATCATTCCACTTTCTTTGTACCTTCTTTTGCCAATCATCTGCTTCGAGCCAGCCGAAGAACGGCACGGCCGCATTGAGGTAGGTCCTGGCCGTACCAAGGCTTGAACGTTTCACGGCTTCTTCAGCAAAGATGGTTAGAGGAACGTGGAGGCGATGCTCGAAGTTGAGAACCAGAACAGGATGCTGGTGGGCCGCACCCTTCCGAGTGACGATGCGATAAGCCGGCGCCATGGCCCAACCACCGGAGTTCGCTCGTTGCGCCTCCGGTGCGTGAGCGAACACCCTCGGTTAGACGAAGAATGTGAACAAAAGCCACGACGAAATCTGC
>JASHPE010000320.1 GCA_030038235.1 Terriglobia bacterium | reverse complement strand
CTCCTCTTGGGCGCCGATGGGAACTTTTACGGCGCGGCAGGCGGCGGGCTGTATGGTGGCGGGTTGATCTTCAAGATGCCAGCGGGTGGGAAGCCGACCCCAATCTATAACTTCTGCTCCCAGACGAACTGTGCCGATGGTTCCGGTCCACAGGGCGCTGATTCAAGGTACCGACGGCAACTTTTGGGGAACGACGTATGACGGCGGCTCCGATAACGCCGGCACTGTGTTCAAGCTCAATCCGGCTGGAACGCTGACCACCGTGCACAGTTTTCAGGGTGCGGACGGGTCGATGCCGAACGCGCTGATTCAGGCAACTGATGGGAACTTTTACGGCACGACGCATTGGGGCGGCACGACAGAATGTGTCTATTGGGCCTACTGCGGAACAGTCTTCAAAATCACGCCGGGCGGCGCGCTGACCACGCTTTACAGTTTTGACTTCACGCACGGTGCTGAGCCCTACGCTCCGTTGATTGAAGCGAACAACGGCAAGTTCTACGGGACGACGTTCTATGGTGGCGAAGACAGCTTTTGCGGTTGTGTCGAGGGCTGCGGCACGGTGTTTCAAATTACAGCCGATGGTGTCCTGACGACCCTCTACAGGTTCGGTAGTGCACACGCCTCAAATCCGACCGCGCCCTTGATCCAAGCGACAGATGGCAACCTGTACGGCACAGCCCTGGCTAACGAAGATTGCAGCGGCGACATATTTGAAATCACTCGATCCGGCACGTTCACTGAGCTCTACTGCCTCGGAGAGGTGAATTCAGAATGGCTGGAGCCTGGAGCCGGTCTCTTTCAGTCCACCAACGGCATCTTCTACGGGACGACCTACGCGGAATTTGGAGGGGACGGATCGATTTATAGCGAGTCGGTGGGTCTCGGACCCTTCGTAATCGATGTCCCCTCAGCGGGCAAAGCCGGCCAGAGGGTCATCATCCTCGGGACCAACCTGACCGGCACAACCAGCGTGACCTTCAAGGGCAAAGGTGCGAAATTCAAAGTCGTGTCGGGCACAGAAATCACCGCAAGTGTGCCCACCGGCGCCACCACGGGCACAGTCCAGGTGGTCACGCCGGGAGGGACGCTGAACAGCAACGTGCCATTTCGGGTGCTGCCATAGGAGTGGAATAGCAGTTAGACGCTATCGAACGGGAGGGAAGAACGCATGACAGCGCCGGAAAGTAGAAAGACAGTCGAAGTCAGATCAACGGTACCGGTCGGACGGAGCCTGGAGCAGCGATTGCTCGCTTATGCAGCAGCGGCAGGCGCATCCTTGGTGGCAGCGCAGCCGGCAGTAGCAAAGGTGATCTACACGCCGATCAACCTGACGATTGAGACGGGGACCGTGCCTTTGGACCTGAATCATGACGGAGCGGTGGACTTCAATCTTGTTGAAAGGAGCCACTCGGGATGCTACGGATTTGCGACGTGGGGTCTGAGAGTCAACGGCGCAGGCAATGCTGGGGCCGGCGCCTTGGGGAATTTCGATTCCGCCATCGCGCTGCCCTGGGGCGCGGGAATCGGTCCCGAGGAGCACTTTCTCCACATACAAAGGCTGGGCGCCGTAATGGCGGATGTCTTTCTCTTTTCATCTGGCTCCGGCCTTTGCGGCGGGGCTTTCGCAGGGCCGAGTTGCAATGGCGGCTCCGACCGCTTCCTGGGGCTCCGATTTGTGGTGAGCGGCAACACGTATTACGGCTGGGCGGGTTTCAGCGTCGTCAAGATCGGGGCCAATCGGCCCTACATCCACGCGCACCTCACAGGCGTTGCCTATGAGGATGTGCTGAGCAAGCCGATCCGGGCCGGACAGTTGCAGGACGGCACGGCGATGATCCGGTCGGTACCCGATTCGCAGCCTGCCACCTTGGGTTTGCTGGCACTGGGTGCGCCGGGACTTCCAATTTGGCGGCGTCGCGAGCTGGATACTCTCGGACTGATTTCTTGAGCACGCGCAGAACGGAACATCCTAAGCTGTTTAGGCTTTCCAAGAACCATTTTCGCTGTTTCTCATCGCAGCCTCGTCCGTGTTCCCTAATCGACGGCCGCTATGCCCAACTAATTCATCCTGCCCTTGACGGGAGCATGGCAGCCGAGCATGATGGAGGCCGCAGTGTGAATCCATGAGCTGAACGCGAGGGAACGGCCTTACCCCTAGTGGAAGGTTGGGGGGTCCTCTACGGCTCTTGTGCTCAAAGCATTTGCTCGCGCAGATCGGGCCTTTCCAGACAGAGGGGTGGATCATGAGGCATCGGAACTGGAAGATTCTCGCGATAATTGTAGTCGCGGCGATGATCGCAGTCGCGGGCGGCACGCATATCTCGCGCGCCGCCGTTAAGTCTCACGCAGGCGCAGTTCTGACGGCGGGACCTGCCCGGTTTTCATCGGCCAAGAACGACGTAGCTCGCCGCTCGACCTCGACAGAACCCATGGGCACGTGGACGACGCCGGAAACACCATCGACGTCATGATCCATTCCGCGTTGCTGAACACAGGCAAGGTCCTGATGTGGGGCATATTGCAGGGTGCGCCCGATCCGCCACCGCTCTGGACCCCGGCCAAGCTCTACGATCCCATCGCGAACACCATCACGGATGTATCGACCACGTTCGATGGCGATATCGTTTGCGCGGGAGAGTCGATTCTGCCCAACGGAGATGTAATCGTAGCGGGCGGAACCATCATTCCCACCGTAACAGGAGGCGCGGGCCTTGCGAACACCACCTTCTTTAATCCGGCCACAGGGACCTGGACTCAGGGCACCTTGATGAACAACCCGAGGTGGTACCCCACCACAGTTGAGGTGGGCAACGGCAATATCCTGGTGCTCTCCGGCCACAATCAGACGGGAACGGTCTCCGTTGAGCAGTTGGAAACCTATAACCAAACGACGGGCGTCTGGACCGGGCTGCCGCCTTCGGCGAACGACCCCGATCCTGGGCCGGAGTTTCTTTACCCGCGCATGGACCTGCTTCCGAGCGGCAAGGTTTTTAAGTCCGCGCCGGCCCAACAGAGCGATATGTTCAATCCTACGACGAACACCTGGGCTCACCTCGCCAAGATGAACTTCGGCGACCGCTATTACACCGGGCACGTGCTGATTCCCGGCACGTCGCAGGTCATGGTGGTGGGAGGCACGCCGACGAATGCGCAAGGGGGCGGCTCATACGCAACCAACACTACCGAAACCATTGATCTGTCCCAGCCGTCGCCCATATGGGTTGAAGGCGCGACCCTGGATGACCCGCGCTACAACCACATGCTCCTGTTTCTTGCGGACGGCAGCCTGATTGTGGTGGGCGGTAACGCGGGACCCGGCCATTACTCGCAACCTGTGCAGGCAGCGGAGATCTACAGCTTTGCCACGCAGCAATGGACTCTGATGGCTTCTCAGTTGGGAGTCCGCGCCTATCACTCGGTAGCGAATCTGCTGCCTGACGGCCGCGTGTTTTCGGCTGGCTCGACCAGCGGAGATACGTGGATGAACAACGGTCAGACACTGCCCACTTACAACCACTATTTCGAGATTTTCAGCCCGCCGTATCTCTACAATGGGACGCGGCCGACTATCACGTCGTCGCCGGCGACGATCAGTTATGGGCAGCAGTTCAGCATCAGCACCCCTGATGCGGACACCATCAGCAGCGTGGCGCTGGCGATGCCCTCGGCAGACACTCACGCCGACGACATGAATCAGCATTACGTTCCGCTGCAATTCAGCATCGGTGCCGGTTCGTTGACGGTGACTGCCCCGGTGAACGGTAACCTAGCGCCACCGGGATACTACATGCTGGTCATAGTGAACAATAACGGCGTGCCCTCGGTGATGCCCTTCGTGCAGATACCATTGAGCCAGTCTTGAGAGCAGAGTCAAAAGGTCGCATTACCCTCCGTAGTTACGGCGACGGTGCCCGAAGGGCGACCACGGGCACCGTCCAGGTAGTCACGCCGGGCGGTACGCCGAACAGCAACGTGCCGTTCCGGGTGCTGCCGTAGGCCAGGAGCCGCTTTCAGAACGGAACGTTGTGCCTAGCGATCTGCACGACCGAAGGGAGGCTTCAATGACATGCTTGGGAGCGTCGGCTAAGGCGCTGCTGCTGATTTTGGTGCTGGGAAGTGTAGCCACGCTCGACGCGCAATCTGACAAACCGCAGGCGGGGACATACAGCCTGCTTTACTCGTTTCATTGCGGCCCGGATGGCGCGAACCCGCAAGCTGGCCTAGTCCGGGACTCGTCGGGAAACCTCTACGGTACCACCAACTCCGGCGGGCAGTACGATTACGGAACTGTCTTCGAGATGACCCCCGACGGCATCGAAATACAGCTACACAGCTTTGAGGGTCCCCCAGCAGGCGGGGCGAATGCGTTCTACGGCGGCCTGACGCTGGACACGGCGGGCAACGTTTACGGAACCGCTGAGTACGGAGGCTCCTATTACTACGGGACGGTCTTTAAGGTGACGCCAACCCATCAGTTCAGCGTTCTGTACAGCTTTACGGGGGGCTCCGACGGCGGTTACCCGTATGGCGGCATGGCGCGGGATAGTGACGGTAACCTTTACGGTACGGCGATTGACGGTGGCGCTTACGGTTACGGCGTTGTGTTCAAACTGACCATCCGCGGCACGGAGAACGTCCTCCACAGTTTCGAGTACTCATCGACCGACGGAGCTTATCCCGCCAGCAACATCACGCTAGACCCTTCGGGCAATCTGTACGGCACCACCGAGGAGGGTGGGGCTTCCGGCCTTGGAACGGTCTTCGAAGTAACCGCGAGTGGCACGGAGAGCGAGCTTCACAGTTTTAAAGGCGGTCTCACGGATGGTTCGGGACCCTATGGCGGGGGTTTGTTGCGAGATCCATCGGGCAGCCTCTACGGCGTTACCGAAGGCGGTGGGAAAGGCTACGGCGTAGTCTTTAAGCTGACGCCGGAGGGCACGGAGGGTGTGCTGCACGAATTCAACGGCACGACCGACGGGCAAGTTCCCATCGACGGCTTGGCCATGGATGCCGCTGGCAACCTCTACGGCACCACACAGACCGGGGGCACAGGCACAGGTTGTGGGGGCAGTCGATGCGGAGTGCTCTTTGAGCTGACCACGACCGGCAAGGAGATCGTGCTGCACGACTTCAATGGCAGTTCGTCCAGAGATGGATCATTCCCTTACGGGGGCGTGGTCCGGGATTCGTCGGGCAACCTGTACGGCACTCTTTCGACGGGCGGAGCGTACGGCTGCGGCGCGGTATTCAAGTATACGCCGTGACTCGCTTCGACCCTCGTCAACGGCACTCAAAAAACCACTGTTTCGGAACCTGCAACCCCTTGATTCTCGGATACCGATTTGGCACCTTGGGACGCTCAACAAGTAAGACTTATTTGAAAGTCGAGGCGTGCGTCATTCCTTCGGAAGCGAAGTTCGATGACCTCATCTACGGGGATGCGGTGATACTCTAATCCAGGCGACGAGATATGGAATTGGAGTTGAAGAGCGCGGCGCTTGGACTTGCGATTGTGTCTGCCTCTTCCTGGCTCGTTTCGCAAGGGGAGAAGCAGCCGACGGCTTCGTGCAATGCGCCCGGTTACTTTGGGATGTGCGATTCCTTTGTTCCCGGAACCATCATATTCGTGTCGTCCGATGGCCCAATCAACGTCGAGTCAAGAGGGTAGTTTACCGATTGCAAGCGATTTCAGGTGGAAGC
>JASHPE010000319.1 GCA_030038235.1 Terriglobia bacterium | reverse complement strand
GCGGGGCTCGACCCGGAGCTACGCGAAATCGTCTCGCGGTCATTCGCCAAGTACTTCGCGCGCTCCACGAGGAAGGTGAATTGATGGACCTCACCGAGAAGGAAGTCCGCTATGTCGCTGATCTCGCGCACTTGAAACTGAGTGACGAGGAAGTGCGGCGCTTTATGCCCCAGCTCGACTCGATTCTGGCCTACGTTGCGAAGCTCAACGAGCTGGACTTGGAAGGCGTGGAGCCGATGGCCCAGGTGCTGGCCGAAGGTCCGGCGGGTTTCGCGCTGCGTCCCGATGCCTCACGCCCCATGTTCACGCCCGAGGTTGCGTTGGCCGACGCTCCGGACCCGGGTCCCGGACTCTTCAAAGTGCCGCGGGTAATCGAAAGGGACTGACGTCCGCTTGGAGACCAGCCCCAGTATGGATCTGACCGCTCTTAATCTTGCCGAAGTTCGCGACGTGGTGAGGCGAAAGGCCGCGTCCGCCGAGGAAGTGGTCCTGGCGCACCTGGAGCGCATCAAGCGCGAAGACCAGAACACCCGCGCCTACCTGACGCTCTCACCCGAGCGCGCGCTCGAACAAGCCGCGCGCGTTGACCGCGCAGTCGCGAGGGGCGAGCCGCTGGGACCGCTGGCGGGCGTCCCCGTGGCCGTCAAGGACGTGATCCTCACGCGCGGCGTTCGCACCACCTGCGCCTCGCGCATCCTGGAGCACTACATTCCGCCGTACAATGCCACCGCCGTCGAACGTCTGGAAGCGGCCGGGGCCTGTATCCTGGGCAAGACGAATTGCGACGAATTTGCGATGGGATCTTCGACGGAAAACTCCGGTTTCTTTGCAACGCGCAACCCTCACGGCCTCGATCGCGTGCCCGGCGGATCGAGCGGCGGATCGGCCGCCGCCGTGGCGGCCAACCTGGCCACCGTGGCGCTCGGCTCCGACACGGGCGGCTCCATCCGGCAGCCGGCGGCGCTCTGCGGGGTCGCGGGCCTGATGGGAACCTACGGCCGCGTTTCGCGATTCGGGCTGGTCGCTTTTGCTTCCTCGCTCGATCACATCGGGCCGTTCGGACGTTCGGTGCGCGACCTGGCCGCGGTGCTGCAGACGATCGCGGGGCGCGATTCCAACGATTCCACGTCGGCGGAAGTTCCTGTGCCGGATTACGAGAGTGAACTCGAGGGCAGCGTCAAGGGGCTGCGCGTCGGCGTACCGCGCGAGTACTTCGCCGGACTGTCGGCGGAGATTGGAGACCCGATTCAGCGAGGCATCGATCTGCTCCAGAGCATCGGCTGCACGATCGTTCCCGTGACCCTGCCGCACACCGACTACGCGATCGCTACGTACTACATCATCGCCACGGCCGAGGCCAGTTCGAATCTGGCGCGTTACGACGGCGTGCGCTACGGATTGCGAGCATCGGAGTACGGCGATCTGCGGGACATGTACGAGCGCACGCGCGACGCGGGATTCGGGGCCGAGGTGAAGCGGCGCATCATGCTCGGCACCTACGCGCTAAGCTCCGGCTACTATGAAGCGTACTACCTGAAGGCGCAGCGCGTGCGATCGCTGCTGACGCGCGACTTCAGCCAAGCCTTCCAGTCGGTGGATGTGATCGTGACGCCGACCTCGCCGGTGCCGGCGTTCAAGATCGGCGAGCGCACGGACGATCCGCTGCAGATGTATCTCGCCGACATCTACACGGTCACGGCATCGCTTAGCGGGATTCCTGGCATCAGCGTGCCCTGTGGCAAAACCGGGGGCGACGCAACCATCGGCCTTCCGCCCTTGCCGGTCGGGATGCAGCTTCTGGGACGGCATTTCGACGAGGCGCGGCTGCTCCGCGCGGCCTATGCGTTCGAGCGGGCCGGCGGATTCGATGGAGGCTAGATTGATAGCCTTCAAACGTTTACTCACCTGACTCCCCTCAAAGCTTGAAGAGGTCGTCGAACTTCTTGCGGGCTTCACCCGCCCGTGACGAGGATCCGCCCGCGACCCGCCGGCTCGCGCCGCCGGGCGAGAAGTAATCGCAGTAGTTCGAGGCTTCTTTGTCGCGCACCCACTCGGCCTGAGTCTCAACACATTGGTTGTGCTTGGCGGGATCGTAGTGACGGCAATTCCGGCAGGAGTGCAGATCAAAGTCGCAGCTTGGACAAACGTCGCGCGTACCCACGCGCGCGGCAGGGGCAAGATCGATGTTGGCGCCGCACTTCCAGCAGGTCATCCGAAAGCCAGTGATAAGTGGCAAGTGGCGAGCCCGAAAGTGACTGGACTGCTTGTCACTTGTCGCCACTTGCCGCTGCTTTACTGAGTACGGACTTCGTCTTCATCGGCAAAATCGCCGGGAGGAAGCGTCCCGCCCGCGGCTGCGCCGGGCAGGGCCGCCTCGCCGGGCTCGCCGATCTCGACTTCCGGCACCTCGGGCGCCGGCGGTTCGACTTCGGTGAGCAGGCGGAAGTTGCGGTAGACTTCCAGACCCGTGCCGGCCGGAATCAGCCGGCCCATGATGACGTTCTCCTTGAGGCCGCGCAGGTGGTCCACCATGCCCCGAATGGAGGCCTCGGTGAGCACGCGCGTGGTCTCCTGGAACGAAGCCGCGGAAATGAACGACTCCGTGGAGAGCGACGCCTTGGTGATGCCGAGCAGCAACGGCCGGCCCGTCGCCGGTTTGCCGTCGGCCTTCATCACGCGCTCGTTCTCTTCGCGGAAGCGGAATTTGTCGACCTGCTCGTCGAGCAGGAACTCCGTGTCGCCTACATCCTCGACACGCACCCATCGCATCATCTGCCGGGAGATGACTTCGATGTGCTTGTCGTTGATGTTGACGCCCTGCAGCCGGTAGACTTCCTGAATCTCGTCGACCAGGTACTTCTGCAGTTCCTTTTCGCCGAGCACCGCCAGGATGTCGTGCGGGTTGCGAGGACCGTCCATCAGGGGCTCGCCGGCCTTCACGCGCTCGCCTTCCTGCACTGAGACGTGAACGCCGCGCGGCAGCAGGTATTCCTTCACCTCACCCTTGTCCGGGATCACGTTGATCTTGCGCTGGCCCTTCGAGATTTCGCCGTACTTCACAACGCCGTCGATTTCCGTGATGACCGCGGTCTCGTGCGGACGGCGAGCTTCGAACAGTTCCACCACGCGCGGCAGACCGCCCGTGATGTCTTTGGTCTTGGTGGTTTCGCGCGGGATCTTGGCCAGCACGTCGCCGGGGCTGACTTCGGCCCCGTCCTCGACCATGAGGTGCGCGCGCGAGGGCATCAGGTATTTCTTCGAGCCCTTCTTCTCATCGCTGCGGATAGTGAGCTGCGGCTGCATCTTCTCGTCCGGCGAATCGGTAACCACCAGCCTGGAGAGACCAGTCACTTCGTCCACTTCCTCGCGCAGGGTTACGTCCTTCTCGAGGTCCTTGAACGACACCGTTCCGCCGATTTCGGTCAGGATTGAGAAGGTGTAAGGATCCCACTCGACGATGACGTCGCCCACCTTCACGGGAGCGCCATCTGCCATGCGCACGCGCGCGCCGTAGACCACCGTATCGCGCTCGCGCTCACGACCCTTCTCGTCCACCACGGCCACAGCGCCATTGCGGTTCATCACCACGAAGTTGCCCTCGCGGTTCTTCACCGTCTGAAGGTTCAGGTACTTCAGGAAGCCATTGTTGCGCGCCTCGAGCGCTGACTGCTCGCTGACGCGGCTCGCCGTGCCTCCGATGTGGAACGTACGCATGGTCAACTGCGTGCCCGGCTCGCCGATCGACTGGGCCGCGATGACGCCTACGGCCTCGCCGATCTCCACCATCTTGCCGGTGGCGAGATTGCGCCCGTAGCAGCGGACGCACACGCCGCGCCGCGACTCGCAAGTCAGCACGGAACGGATCTTCACCCGCTCGATGCCGGCCGACTGGATGGATGCCGCCAGGTCTTCGTTGATTTCCTGGTTGACGTCCACGATCAAGTTACCCTCGTAGTCTTTGATGGGTTCGAGGGAGACACGACCGACAATACGGTCGCGGAGCGGCTCTACGACCTCGCCGGCCTCGACGATCGGCTCGACGTAGATGCCGTCCAGGGTGCCGCAGTCGAACTCCGAAATGATCACGTCCTGGGCCACGTCGACCAGACGCCGCGTCAAGTAGCCGGAGTCGGCCGTCTTGAGCGCTGTATCCGCCAGACCCTTGCGGGCGCCGTGCGTGGAAATGAAGTACTGCAAAACGTTCAGACCTTCGCGGAAGTTAGCCGTGATGGGCGTTTCAATGATCTCGCCCGAAGGCTTGGCCATCAGTCCACGCATTCCGGAGAGCTGCCGGATTTGCTGCTTGGATCCGCGAGCGCCGGAATCGGCCATGACGTAGATCGGATTCATCTGGCCGGACTTGTCCTGGCCTTCCATGGCCTGGAACATTTCGTCGGCCACGCGGTCGGTGACGTTCGACCAGATGGCGATTACTTTGTTGTAGCGTTCGCCGTGAGTGATGGCGCCGTCCTGGTACTGCTTCTCGACCTCGATCACTTCGTGCTCGGCGTCACGCACCAGGTTGGGTTTGCTCGAAGGCACCAGCAGATCGTCGATGCCGATCGAGATTCCCGCCTTGGTTGCGAACAGGAATCCGAGAGCTTTGGTCTCATCGAGCAGTTTGACTGTAGTCTCGAGACCGAACCGCAGATAGCAGTAGTTGCAGAGCGCGCCCAGCCCCTTCTTGCGGAGCAAGCCGTTCACATACGGCATCTCTTTGGGAAGGTGATCGTTGAAGATCACACGGCCCACAGTGGTATCGATGAACTGGCTCTGCACCGTGATGGGCTCGGTGTGCAGCACGTCCTGATCGTCATAAGCCGAGCTCAGATCGATCACGCGGCCGGTATAACGCAGGCGAATCGGCGTCTGCGTCGCCACCTGACCGGCTTCGAGCGCCAGCAGCACGTCCTCGACGTTGGCAAAGGAGCGGCCCTCGCCCTGGCTCCCCTTCTTGGCTTTGGTGAGGTAGTACACGCCCAAGACCACGTCCTGAGTGGGCACCGCCAGCGGCTGACCGTTTGCCGGCGACAGGATGTTGTTCGACGAAAGCATCAGCACCGAAGCTTCGATCTGAGCCTCCGGCGAAAGCGGAATGTGGACCGCCATCTGGTCGCCGTCGAAGTCGGCGTTGAACGCCGTGCAGACCAGCGGGTGAATCTTGATGGCCTTGCCTTCGACCAGCAGCGGTTCAAAGGCCTGAATGCCCAGCCGGTGAAGCGTGGGGGCGCGATTCAGAAGCACCGGATGATCGCGGATGACGTCCTCAAGGATGTCCCAGACCATCGGTTCCTGGCGCTCCACCATTTCCTTCGCGGCCTTGATCGTGGTGCAAACGCCCGATTGCTCGAGCCGGTGATAGATGAACGGCTTGAAGAGTTCCAGCGCCATCTTCTTCGGCAGTCCGCATTGGTGAAGTTTCAAGTCCGGCCCGACCACGATGACCGAGCGGCCGGAGTAATCCACGCGCTTGCCGAGGAGGTTCTGGCGGAAGCGGCCCTGCTTGCCCTTGAGCGTATCGGAGAGCGACTTGAGCGGCCGATTGTTGGTGCCGCGGAGAACGCGACCGCGCCGTCCGTTATCGAACAGCGCGTCCACGGCCTCCTGCAGCATGCGCTTCTCGTTGCGCACGATAACGTCGGGCGCGTGCAGCTCCATCAGCTTCTTCAGGCGATTATTGCGGTTGATGACCCGGCGATAGAGATCGTTGAGGTCCGAAGTGGCAAAGCGCCCGCCGTCCAGCGGCACGAGCGGCCGCAACTCGGGCGGAATCACGGGCAGCACATCGAGAATCATCCATTCCGGGCGATTTCCGGACTTGCGGAACGCTTCCAGCACCTTGAGGCGCTTGGCGTACTTCACGCGCTTCTGCTGCGAGGGATCGGTCTTCATCTTCTCGCGCAGCTCGTCGGCGAGCGCGGCCACGTCCACGCGCTTCAGCAACTCCTTGATGGCCTCGGCGCCCATTCCGGCGCGGAACTTCCCGGGGAACTGCTGGCGCAACTCGCGGTAACGATCGTCGGCGAGCAGTTCGCCTTCCTTCACCGGAGCCTCGCCGGGGTCGATGACCACGTGTTTTTCGAAGTACAGCACTTGTTCCAGGTCCCGCAGAGAGATGTCGAGCAGATGGCCGATGCGGCTGGGCAGGCCCTTGAAGAACCATACGTGCGAGCAGGGGGAAGCCAGCTCGATGTGGCCCAGGCGCTCGCGGCGAACCTTGGAGAGCGTCACTTCCACACCGCACTTGTCGCAGATCACACCGCGGTGCTTCATGCGCTTGTACTTGCCGCACAAACACTCCCAGTCGGTCACCGGACCGAAGATGCGCGCGCAGAACAAGCCGTCGCGCTCGGGCTTGAACGTCCGGTAGTTGATGGTCTCCGGCTTGGTCACCTCTCCGTGAGACCAGGACCGGATCTTTTCCGGCGAAGCCAGGCTGATCCGGATGCTGTCAAATTCACCAATCAGGCTGACACGGTCATATGGACTGCTACGGAACAAGGTTGCCTCCTAACCGAGGAGTTGGAAAATTCGAGCGGTCACTCCTCTGCGCCGCTCTTTGACCCCTTCGCACACTTCCAAAAATGGAAGTGCATTTGTTTTCAATAACCTGACGGTTTCGTTTCGTAAAAAAGCCCCCTCTGTATATTCGCTTTTATTTCGCCTCACCGCCTACTGGTAGCAAGCTCTCCTTGGGCTTCCGCAGCAACTCAACGTCGAGGCAGAGGCTTTGGAGCTCGCGGACCAGAACGTTGAACGATTCCGGCACGCCCGGTTCAATCGCCGCTTCGCCCTTGACGATCGCCTCGTAGATTTTGGCCCGGCCATACACGTCGTCCGACTTGGCAGTCAGCAGTTCCTGCAGGATGTAAGCCGCGCCGTACGCTTCGAGCGCCCAGACTTCCATTTCGCCGAAGCGCTGACCACCGAACTGCGCCTTTCCGCCGAGCGGCTGCTGCGTGATGAGTGAGTACGGACCGATGGAACGCGCGTGAATCTTGTCGTCCACCAGGTGGGAGAGCTTGAGCATGTAAATGTAGCCGACGGTCACTTCCTGCTCAAAGCGGTCCCCGGTCATGCCGTCGTAGAGTTGGATTTTCCCCGAAGTCGGTAAGCCGGCATCGGTCAGATATTGCTTGATCTCCTTTTCGGTCGCGCCGTCAAACACCGGCGTGGCGAAGGGGATGCCATCGCGGTAGGCCCGCGCCAGTTCGATGACATCTTCATCGCTCATGTCGGGCAACTTCTCGCTGAGGCCGTTGCGCATTAGGCCCTTGAGCTCCTTGCGCGCCAGTTCAGCCCGCTTTTCCTGCGACAGGAGCCCGCTCAGCTTCTGACCCAGCTCATGAGACGCCCACCCGAGGTGCGTTTCGAGGATCTGTCCCACGTTCATGCGGGACGGAACGCCGAGAGGATTGAGAACCACCTCGACCGGCGTGCCATCGGGCATGTAAGGCATGTCCTCTTCGGGGAGGATGCGCGCGATCACGCCCTTGTTGCCATGGCGTCCCGCCATCTTGTCGCCCACTGAAAGCTTGCGCTTCATGGCGATGTAGCACTTCACCAGCTTGATGACTCCGGGCGGCAGCTCATCGCCTTTCTTCAGCTTCTGGACCTTCTCCTCCGCGATCTTCCGCAGAATGTCGAGTTGCCGAGACGTCATCTCTTCGATTTCATCGATACGCTCGAACAGCGTCGGGTCCTTCTTGGCGATGCGGATGCGCTTCAGGTTGCGCAGCGTCATGCGCGGATCGCCGAGGACTTCGCGATCGAGCATCGTGCCCTTGGTGAACAGCCGCTTGTTGGTTTTTTCGTCATGCAGGTCGGCGAGCAGGGCTTCGCCTTCGAGCAGGGCCAGCAGGCGCTTCAAGCGCTCGTCATTCAGGATACGGACCTCGTCATTGAGGTTCTTCTCCAGCCGCTCGACGTCGGAAGCTTCGATGGCCTTGGCCCGATCGTCTTTATCGGCTCCCTTGCGGGAGAAGATCTTGACATCGACCACGATGCCTTCGATCCCCGGCGGGCACGTCAGCGAAGCGTCGCGAACATCGCCCGCCTTTTCGCCGAAGATGGCGCGCAGCAGCTTCTCCTCAGGCGTGAGTTGGGTTTCACCCTTGGGCGTGACCTTGCCCACCAGGACGTCGCCGGGCTTCACATAGGCGCCGATGCGGATCACGCCGCTCTCGTCGAGGTCGCGCAGGAGCGTCTCGCCGAGGTTGGGAATGTCGCGCGTAATCTCTTCCGGACCGAGCTTGGTGTCGCGCGCCTCAATCTCGAACTCCTCGATGTGAATCGAGGTGTAGGAGTCCTCGCGAACGAGCTTCTCGCTCACCAGGATGGCGTCTTCAAAGTTGTAGCCGCGCCAAGGCATGAAAGCCACGAGCACGTTGCGGCCCAGCGCCAGCTCGCCGCGGTCCGTGCAAGGACCGTCGGCCAGCACGTCGCCCGCGCGCACTCGCTGCCCGCGATGGACGATCGGCTTCTGGTTGATGCAGGTGTTCTGATTCGAGCGGCGGAACTTGATGAGCTGGTAGATGTCCGCGCCTACTTCGCGCGACATGTGACCGCTCTGACCGTCGCCCTCGACGCGGACGATGATGCGCTCGCTATCGACGCTGTCCACGACACCCGGCCGCCGCGCCACCACCACGGCGCCCGAGTCGCGCGCCGTGACCTCTTCCATGCCCGTGCCCACCAGCGGCGCCCGAGCGCGCAACAGCGGCACCGACTGGCGCTGCATGTTGGAACCCATCAGGGCGCGGTTGGCGTCGTCGTTCTCGAGGAAGGGAATCAGAGATGCCGCCACGCTTACGAGCTGCTTCGGGCTAACGTCGATGTAGTCCACCTTATCGCGCGGCACCAGGATGAAGTTGCCTGCCTGGCGCGCGTTCACCAGGTCGTTCTGAATCCGGCCGCGATCATCCACGGGCACGTTGGCCTGCGCGATGATGTGCAGGTCCTCTTCCCAGGCCGAGAGGTAGAAGGAGTAAGGCTCGATCTCGACCGCCTTCTTTCGACGCTCGCGCAAGTCTTCGTTTTCCTTGCGAACCTGGTTCAACTCCACGTGCTCGCCCAAGCGCCAAGGTCCGTCGCCGCCGTGGGTGACGGTGACGTAATCCAGCACCACGCCGTTCCGCACTTTACGATACGGGCTCTCGATGAACCCGTATTCGTTGATGCGGGCGTAGCATGAGAGCGAGGAAATCAATCCGATGTTCGGACCTTCGGGCGTCTCGATGGGGCAGATGCGTCCGTAGTGCGTGGGGTGAACGTCGCGAACTTCGAAACCGGCGCGCTCACGCGAGAGTCCGCCCGGACCGAGGGCCGAAAGCCGCCGCTTGTGAGTAATCTCCGACAGCGGATTGGTCTGGTCCATGAACTGCGAAAGCTGCGAGGAGCCGAAGAACTCGCGGATCGCGGCCATGACGGGCTTGGCGTTGATCAGGTCGTGAGGCATGGCCGTGGCCATTTCCTGGTACACGGACATCTTTTCCTTGATCGCGCGCTCCATGCGGACCAAGCCAATGCGGAACTGGTTTTCGAGCAACTCGCCGACGGCGCGGACGCGGCGATTGCCCAGATGATCGATGTCATCGGCGATGTAGTTCCCGCCCGGATTCTTGCGCAGCTTCATCAGATAGCCGATGCTCGAAAGGAAATCCTCCGGATCGAGCGTCCGCTTGTCGAGCGGAAGCTGGACCACCGCGCCTTCGGAATGGTCGGTCGCGAGCGTACCCTCGCAGCCGCGCACCACTTCGCTGCAGGAGGCGCCTTCCCGCTTGGCGACGAAAATCTTCTCCTGATCGACAACCAGGTAGAAGTTCTCCCTGGGCAGGTTGCCTTCGCTTTCGATATCGAAACTGGTGGCCTTATCCGCCATACGCGCCTTCAGGCGCGTGTAATAGCCGAGCTTGATGTTGAACTTCAGCCGGCCGACGCGCGAGAAGTCGTACTTGCGCGGGTCGAAGAACATCCCGGTGAACAGCGCCGCGGCGGTATCGGCGGTGGGAGGATCTCCCGGCCGCATCTTCTTGTAGAGCTCGATCAGCGCTTCCTGCGGCGTGCGCAGGTTGTCCTTCTTGAGCGTCTGGCTCACAACGCTGCCGACGTCATCGCGCTCGGGGAAGAAAATCTGGATTTCAGGGACTCGCGCTTCCTGGATGGCGCTCAGGATCTCCGGGGTGAGGTCGTTATTGGTCTCGAGCAGGACCTCGCCCGTGGTGCCATCGACCACGTCGCTCGCGGCATACGCGCCCTCAAGGTCATGCGCCGACACCTCGACCTGGGTAACGTGCGCTTTCCGGATCTCGTTCAACAGCGACGGCGTGATTTTGCGTCCGGCAGCGACGATCGGATCGTGCGTCCGGGGATGCTCGACGGCCTTCGAGAGCTTGTTGCCCGTCAAGCCCTCGGAAACGTGCCAGAAAAGCTTGCGGTCCTGCAAAGAGACGCGCTCCACCTGGTAGAACGCCTTGATGATTTCCGAATCCTGCTTCAAACCGAGGGCGCGCAGAAAGATGGTGGCCAGGAACTTCCGCTTGCGGTCGATACGCACGTAAAGCAGGTTCTTGGTATCGTACTCAAACTCCACCCAGGAGCCGCGATAAGGAATGATTTTGCCGAGGAAGTAAGTCTTCGAGGAGTTGGTCTCGAAGAACACTCCGGGCGACCGATGCAACTGGCTGACGATCACGCGCTCGGTGCCGTTGATGATGAACGTGCCGCGCTCGGTCATCAGCGGGATTTCGCCGAAGTAGACTTCCTGCTCCTTGATGTCGCGGATGGTCTTCTGACCCGATTCCGGGTCTTTGTCGTAGAGGGTGAGGCGAATGGTCACCTTGAGGGGAGCGGCGAAAGTCATACCGCGCTCCTGGCACTCGTCGACGTCGTATTTCAACTGCAGGGCGACGGGATCGCCGCACTTGTTGCAGAACGTGACCACGTTCTGGTTGAAAGTGCCGCACTTCGTGCAGAGAACGTCCCCGGCCTTGAACGGGTCGGTGATCACCGTGTGCCCGCAGTTCTTGCAGGTGGAACGAAGGTGGTGCAAGCCGCGCAAGGCGCCGCACTTGCACTCCCAGTTGCCGATCGAATAGTCCACGAAGTCGAGCTGCGAGACGCCCCGGAAGTCGGTGATCGGGAAGACGGAGTTGAACACCGCCTGCAGCCCGATGTCCTCGCGCTCGTTGGGCAACAGATTCATCTGCAGAAAGCGTTCGTAAGAGCGCCGCTGCACCTCGATGAGGTTCGGAATCTGGATAGCCGTTGGGATTTTGGAAAAATTAATGCGTTGACGCGAAGCGCCGTTCCCGCCGTTCTGCATCGTGGCTCCTTGCCTGAAATCTCAGAAGACAGTTCAACTGTGGTGATCCGGTCCCTGAGTAAGTAGATGCGGACCCTGAGGATGAGGATGCAGCATGGGATACCACGTCCCCTCCATCAAGCTCAAGAAGGATGCGTCGCCGCGGCTCCGGTAAGCCGCAGGCGACTCGATGGAATGCGGGGATCGTCCCTGCCGGGGCGACCCCTTCGGTCAAAGCCTATTTCACTTCGACGGTGGCGCCGGCCTCGGTGAACTTCTTCTTGATGGCCTCGGCCTCTTCCTTGTTGACGCCCTCTTTGATGGGCTTGGGAGCGCCCTCAACCAGGTCCTTAGCTTCTTTCAAACCCAGGCTGGTGACTTCGCGCACCGCTTTGATGACGTTGATCTTGTTGGCGCCGATTGCCGTCAGGACCACCGAGAACTCCGTCTTTTCCTCCGCCGGAGCCGCGCCCGCTGCCGGAGCTCCCGCAGCCGCGCCCGCCATCGCCACCGGGGCCGCCGCTGCCGCCGACACGCCCAGAGCCTCCTCGAGCCGCTTGACCAAATCGGCCGCCTCGAGCAGGCTAAGCCCCTTGATTTCCTCAACGATCTTCTCGACACGCTCAGACATTTTCCTCTACCCTCCCGGATATTTTCGAAACTCGTCTAACCTGTCCCACGTAGGCGCGGCCTTTGTGGCCGCCCATTTCGACCAGCCGCTTTTGCTGGGGCGGCCAAAGGGCCGCCCCTATGTCTTACCGTTCGGCGAACTTCTTTTCGTCAACCGCCTGCTTGATCACAAACGCCAGATTCCGCGCCACCGCCGATATCGCCGACGCCACGCGCGTGGCCGGCGAATTGATCAGGAACAAAGCCTTGCCCAGTAGCGTCTCGCGCGACGGCAGCGTGGCGAGCGCCGACAACTCCGCCAGCGACACCACCCGGCCCTCCACGATGCCGGATTTGAACACCAGGACCGGATTCTCCTTGGCGTACGCGGTGAGCACTTTGGCCAAAGCCACGGGATCGCTCTCGGTCATGGCCAGCGATGTTGTGCCTTTGAGCTTGCCGGATACCAGGGGCTCCGCGGGTGTGCCCTGCGCCGCGCGCTCGATCAGGCTGTTCTTGGCCACCTGGTATTTCGCGCCCGCCCCAGCCACTTTGCGGCGCAAATCGAAGTCCTGAGCCACCGTGATGCCCTCGAACTGTGAGAGAATCACGCTCTTGGCGCGGGCGAGCTCTTCCCGAACCGAATCCACCTGCTTCGCCTTTTCGTCCTTTTTCATGCCGACATTCCCTCTCTGAACTTCCGATGCCTTCTTGCAGACTCAGGCGGCTTCAACGGATGCCAGATCGATATGGATTCCCGGTCCCATCGTGGACGAAACCACGATGCTTTTGACGTAGCGGCCTTTGGCCGTTGCCGGCTTGGCTTTGATCACGGTTTGAATCAGCGCCTGCGCGTTGTCTTCGAGCTTGCCGGCGTCAAAGGAGGCCTTTCCGATCGCACAATGAATGATGCCGGTCTTATCGACGCGGAACTCCACCTTGCCGGCCTTGACTTCGCGCACGGCTTTTTCCACGTCCTGCGTCACGGTTCCCGTCTTGGGATTGGGCATCAGACCGCGCGGACCGAGGACCTTGCCGAGCCTGCCGACGGACTTCATCATGTCCGGCGTGGCGATAACGGCGTCGAAATCCATCCAGCCGCCCTGAATCTTCTGGACTATGTCGTCGCCGCCCACTTCGTCCGCCCCGGCTTCGCGCGCCTCCCGGACCTTCTCACCTGAGGCAATCACGATGACGCGCTTCGTCTTACCCAGACCGTGCGGCAGTACCACCGTGCCACGCACCATCTGGTCAGCGTGCTTGGGGTCCACGCCGAGACGCATCGCCACCTCCACGCTCTCGTCGAACTTCACAAATGAGGCCTTCTTGAGCAGCGGCATGGCCTCATTCAGGGTATAAGCCGGCTTCTCAACCAGTTTGGCGGCTGCTTTGTATTTCTTACCCATTTGCTCGCTCCTCAGATGGAAACCCGAAATTCGAAAATCGAAAATCGCCGCGCGAACTGAACCGGATTTCGCGTTTCGAGTTTCGATCTCTCGAGTGTCCGCTCCCTCCGGCCTACGACGTCACTTCCAGTCCCATGCTGCGCGCCGTACCCCGAATGGTGGCGACGGCGGCGGCCAGATCGCGCGCGTTCAGATCGGGCATCTTAGTCTTGGCAATCTCCTCGACCTGCTTCTCCGTCACCTTACCGACCTTGTTCTTATTGGGCTCGCCGGAACCCTTCGCGATTCCCGCGGCGCGCTTCAACAGCACCGCAGCCGGCGGCGTCTTGGTCACGAAACTGATGGTGCGGTCGGAGTAGATCGTGATCACCACCGGAATGATCAAGCCTTCCTGGTCCTTGCCCGACGTCTTGGCGTTGAACGACTTGCAGAAGTCCATGATGTTCACGCCATGCTGTCCGAGCGCCGGACCCACCGGCGGCGCCGGTGTCGCTTTGCCCGCTGCAATCTGCAGCTTCACCATCGCCTGGACCTTTTTCGCCATATCCGTTCTCCTGACTTAATCCTCAAAAATCC
>JASHPE010000318.1 GCA_030038235.1 Terriglobia bacterium | reverse complement strand
TCCTTGGCGATCGCGAGGTTGGCTTGAAAGCGCGAACCGGGGCCTAAGTCGTGACTATCGCGGTCGCCGACAAATGTACTCTGCTCTTCTCTTCTCTCTTTCGGCCTCTTGCAAGCCCTTGCCTAGGCGCTACGGGGATATTGCTTCATCTGCTTAGGCGGATTGTACTAGTCAGCGGAAAAGCTTGTACTAGATCCGAAGCATACCTGCTGACGTTCTCCCTTGCGCCAGAAAGGGTTGACGGCCAACGCAGGTCAATCCGCTGCAGAAGGAGATGGGGTGCCCGCTCAAGGTGGGAATGGACTTACAGGGATTCGCTCAAAAGAGGGCTAGTTCGGGCCTTGGGGGCTCAGGAGAGGCAAGTCCGACGTGTTCGCCGCTCCTTCAACGTCCGACCCTACTGTGTTGGTGGTTGCATTCGGAGGTAACATCCCTTTAGACCCTAGAGCGGTGGTGTGCTAACGGAATGCCGAAGCGCGTTTGGCCGAGGAGGGCGAGAGCGCCAAAAGAAATTAAGACCATGGCCAGCAGCACCCATGTTTCAGGCTCAGGGACTGTGCCGGTGCCTTGAACGATGTCAATCCCAGCGTCAAAGACGTCGGTTGGATCCTGGTAGAGGATGGAAATGGTTCCAGTGCCGCTCAGGTTCACGTCCCAGAGTTCGGGTCCGAGCTCGGTACCACCATCGATGTCCGCGTAGGCGGTCAGGGTGCCTGAAAAAATCCCCGGCAAGCCGCTGATGGTCCACGGATAATCGCTAATATCCGACGGCGGCGTGTACGCTTGCGTCGTTTGGAAATTGAGGAACCCAGTAACAGTTCCCGAGACGCCATTTAGCGTCCCATCATCTACAATTGGAAGGCCAAAGTCGTCTAACCCATTTGTGTCGGCATTGACGTATGCTTGCGCGGTTTGGCCGCCCGATGGACCCATGAAGGTGAGGCTTCCATCGGGTTCACCATCAGCGCTGAAGGCCCCCCCCGAGACGTCAAAATAGAAGTAGCCTGGCGTAAAATACTGGCTGATAACTTCAATGTTTCCAGTGACGGGAAACGGGGCTTCGTTCCCGGCGCCCAAGCTGTTCGCTGCGGCCACAGTCGCGGACGACAGGATGGCCAAGCACATTCCGAGCGCCATGCGATACAGCTTAGTCATAAGGGAACCTCCTTCAAGGCTGGGCCACCGGCCTGCAGCCGAGCGAAATGTTATCACAGGAGTTGACGGGCTCGCGTAGGATATTTTTTGAGGAATTCGAGGGTGCAGGAAAGTTCAGGGTGGACCTTGAAGGTCACGCGCGCGCAAGAGGCGGGTTACCGGAATTTCCATTTTCGATTCTCAATCGACCGTCGGGATACGCCTAACCACCTCCCAACGCAACCGCCACTGGGGTTTTCGACGTTCGGGCGGCTCCAGAGGCCACGGAAGGCAACGTTTCTCCCGCTCTTGAAGGCCCGAAAGTTCAGTGTCACCGCTTCTCCGGCCGGTTTGTCCCACACTTTGCCGTCCCCTGGCGCCACGTCGCTTGAAGGCCGCCCCGTGGGCGGCTCGTCTACCCTGTCGGTAGGGGCAGCGACTCGATCCGCCTCAGCATAGCTCCGAAGAGTCGCCGCGTCAGGTGGCTCTCGGCCAGCAGGAGCCAAAAGTATCGCGCGTGCTTCACCAGCCGGCCGCCCGTCTTCACCAGCCGCTGCTGCAGGCTGCTCAGCGACCAGTTGCCAATCCGGTGCGGCAGCACCAGCCGCCGCCCTTTGTGCGATTCACTGTCGGAGCGCACTCTCGCTTAGAATGAGAAAGAAGGAACCGCTATGGGAATGGCAGGAATGGTGGCATCGATGCGCTCTATTGGACAGGACGCGTCGGTGCTGAAACAGAGGGTGAGGCCGGGGACCGCGAAGCGCATGTTGCGCCACGCTGTGCCCTATGCCGGCCTGCTGGCGCTGTTTCTGCTGGTCGTGATCCTGGACGCAGGCATCGGCGTCGCCAATCCCTTGATCTATCGAGCGATCATTAACAACGGCATCCTCAAGGGGAACGCCACCCTCATTGTCCGGCTCGCAATCCTGGTGGGCATTCTCGGCCTCCTCGACGGCGCGCTGGGCCTGGCGCAGTCCTATCTGTCGTCCACGGTCGGCGCTCGCGTGGTGCTCAACCTGCGCGCGAAACTCTTCGAGCACATCCAGCAAATGCCGCTCGCGTTCTTCACCCGCGTGCAAACGGGAGCCTTGGTGAGCCGACTGAACACCGACGTCACCGGGGCGCAAACCGCGTTCACGGATATTCTCTCGAACGTGGTCGGCAACAGCGCTACCGTGATCCTGGTGCTGGGAGCCATGTTCATGCTCTCCTGGCCGATTACGCTCGCGGCCCTGGTGCTGCTGCCCCTTTTCATCCTTCCGGCCCGCTTTTGGGGACGAAAGCTGCAGGCCATCACGCGCGAGAGCTACAACCTCACGGCGGCGATGAACAGCTTGATGGTTGAACGTTTCAACGTCGCGGGCGCCCTGCTCGCCAAGCTCTTCGGCCGCCCCAGGGACGATCGCCAGGACTTCGAAGCGAAAGCGTCGCGCGTCTCCGACATTACCGTCAAGCGCACGATTTACGGCCGCCTGTTCTTTACGGCGCTGATGCTCACAGCGATCGTGGCGACCGCCTTCGCCTACGGCTGGGGCGGCGTACTCGCCGTCGAGCACAAGCTTGATGTGGGCACCGTCGTAGCCCTGGTCTCTTATCTCGCCCGCCTCTACGCTCCACTGATGGGCCTTTCCAATATTCAGGTGAGCCTGATGACCGCGCTGGTTTCCTTTGACCGTGTTTTCGAGGTGCTCGACCTGCCGCCGATGATCAAAGATGATCCTGACGCCGTCGCAATCCCCGCCGGACCAGCTCAGATTTCGTTTGATCATGTCTCGTTCCGTTACCCGACGCCATCCGAAGTATCTCTGGCATCGCTGGAGTCCCTTGCCGAGCCGGAGAAGACGCCAGAGAAGCCGGTGTTGTCCGACATCAGCTTTGTCGCCGAGCCAGGGCAGCTTGTGGCTCTGGTGGGTCCGTCGGGCGCAGGCAAGACCACGATTACGCACCTGGTCGCCCGGCTCTATGACGTGCAGCAGGGCTCGGTGATGCTCAACGGGATCGACGTCCGCCGGGCGAAGCTCGACAGCCTGCATCAGCGCGTCGGCGCTGTGACCCAGGACGCGCATCTCTTCCACGACACCATCCGCGCCAACCTTCTCTACGCGAAGCCCCAGGCCACGGAAGCCGAACTGACCGGCGCGCTCGGCGCGGCGCAAATCCTGCCGCTCATCCAGTCGCTGCCCAGGGGCCTCGACACCCTGGTGGGCGAGCGCGGTTATCGCTTCTCGGGAGGCGAGAAACAGCGCCTGGCCATTGCCCGGCTGCTTCTCAAGTCGCCCGAGATCGTCATTCTCGACGAGGCCACCGCGCACCTCGATTCCGAATCCGAGGCCGCCATCCAGGCCGCGTTTGAAGTTGCGCTGCGAGGGCGAACCTCCATCGTGATCGCGCATCGCCTCTCGACCATCCTCAAAGCCGACCAAATCCTCGTGGTGAATGAAGGGCGGATTGTGGAGCGCGGAACGCACGCCACGCTCCTGGAGCGAGGCGGTCTTTATGCGGAGTTGTATCAGCGCCAGTTCGCCTCTCCCGGAGTGCTCGTTTAGCCGGGATGCCAAGGCGCTACCGCGCTCCCGGCTCGCGGAGGCCGTCACTCAGGAAGCGCTCATGCCGGGAGACCGTTTCGAGCGCCCGCAGCAGGTCCCGCCCGAGGTTACTCTTCACCATGTAACCCGTCGCGCCGGCGCGGAACGAAGCATTGACCAGGGCCGGCGAGTCGTGGAAGCTCAGCATCAGGATCGGCGTTTCGGGCAGTACTTTTCTGATCTCGCGCGTGGCCTGGATGCCGTCCATTCGCGGCATCGCGATGTCCATGATGATCAGGTCAGGCGCCAGCCGCGTTGCCTCCCGAGCGCCTTCCTCTCCATCGGCAGCTTCGCCACACACCTGCCAATCGGAGCTGACTTCAAGGAAGGCACGAAGGCTGCTACGGACGGCTTCTTGATCGTCGACAACCAGCACTCGGTGTGAATCGGTTGCTACCATTCGGGTACGCGTTTATGGCTACCAATCATCCGCAATTTGTCGTGGGCTGGAATCGCTTCCAGTCGGCGCGCAATTCCCACTGGCACGACACTAGCCGCTCGCCGCCTCACTGCCTTCCACCGGCAACTCGGCTCGGACCGTGGTCCCTAGCTTACCTGATTCGATGGTCAGTTTGCCACCGAGCAGGCGCACGCGCTCGGTCATGCCCCGGAGCCCCACTCCAAAGCGGGCAGGCGTCTCCAGAATGTCGGGCGTAATGCCGCGGCCGTCGTCGCTGATCTCCAGCCGGATGCGTCCATTTTCCAGGTTCGCCTCGATCTTGGCCGTAGCGCTTCCGGAGTGGCGATGAATATTCGTGAGGGCTTCCTGGGTGATGCGGAAAATGGCGGTCTCGACTTCGGAACTGAAGCGGGGCCAGTTGTCCGGGATCTGGATCTGGACCTTCACGCCGCTCCTCTCGCTGAATCCTTCCGCGTACCAGCGAATGGCCGAGCCGATGCCGGTATGCTCGAGGAGGGGTGGATGAAGCAGATGGCTCAGAGTGCGAATTTCACGGCTGCAGCGTTCGACCACCGATGACAATTCGGTGAGCGAATGCTGGATCTGGGCATTGTCGGGCGAAATCGTGGTTTGCAAAGCGGCAAGACGGAGCTGCACAGCGGCCAGCAACTGCGAAGTGCCGTCGTGCAATTCTCGCGCCAGGCGGCGCCGCTCCTCGTCCTGTGCCTGCAGGAGCCGGCCTGAGAGATCGCGTAACGCCGCTTCGCTCGATCGCAGCGCCGCTTCAACGCGATTACGTTTGACGATGTCGCGGTGAAGCGCGACGACCCCCCACACCACAACCGCCACCGCGAATAAGCTGCCAAGCGCGACGAAGGCGTTGGCGCGTTTCCGGCTGGCCGCAGCTCGGGCGCTCCGCTCGACCAGGAGTTGGTCCTCCTCAGCACGCATCTCGTCGAGGATCTCGCGGATTGGATCCATCTGCGGCAAACCGGTGCGATCGAGTTCTGCAACGGCGGCGGCGGCCGAGCCGCCACCCTGGCGTGCGGCGATGACTCCGCCCAAGGTACTGATCCGGCGCTCTAGCAACGGCCCCAGACTGGCTACCCGCGTCTTTTCAGCGGCATTGTCGGCTACCATTTCGGCTAATCCCTGGAGGCTCGCCCGCAAATTTTCAACTGAGGCGTGATAGGAACTCAGAACGTCCGTGTCCCCGCTGATGGCGAAACGGCGGGCTGCGGTTGCGCTTTTCGAGAGGGCGTCCTCGACGGTGCCCAGTTGCTTGCCCACCTCTACGGTGTGCGTAACCCACTGCAGGTTGTTGGAGAGTTCGCGAACCGTGCCATATTGGGCGAAGCCGATGATCAGAAGTAGGGCCAGAACGACGCATCCACTGAGGATTGCCCGGCCTTCAACCGTCCATTTCATGGTTTACCGGTCCATCGCCACACGATCAAGCTGAGAGGCATAGCCGCTATTGTAGCCGAGTCGGCCAGTCTACAGCAGCCCGGTCCGGAGCCCGTCACCTCGGAGTGGACGTTGCGGAGGCCGGACCGTGCGGAGTCGCCGTCAACCGTCGGGGACCAAGTCCACTAAAGGCTACTTAAGTAGCCTCTGTTATCGGGACATGATTTGGCGGCGGCACGAGCGGCCCTAGATTGGGTTCCTTTCAAGCGCCTTAAGCGGATTTAAGAATGCTTGAAGGCTCATGTTTGGCTTCATCTGGCTTCGTTCGGGCCTCGTTTGGCTTTGTTTTGGCTTCGTTTGGCGCAATTCTAGGGTCTCTTTTTTTTGAGTTTCCCGCGCCCAGGGGCGCGAACGCCGCCCGAATCCGGTTTCACAGGTTGGCCGCCTTGCGGAAGCACGTAGGCGGTCGATAATCAAAGGCCGAGGCACGCGTGCGGTCCCTGCTGGATTCGCTCGGTCCGGGTTGGCGATGCGCAAAACCATCAAGAGCGCCTCAGCACAGGTCCCAGGGAGCTGTGCCTCTTATAGGAATTGTATAT
>JASHPE010000317.1 GCA_030038235.1 Terriglobia bacterium | reverse complement strand
ATTCTTTCAGTTCCTGCTTGGAACGGTGGATGCTTTGTTGCAAACCTCGCCGGGTCAAAATGCTAAAGAAGCATTCGATCAGGTTCATCCAGGAGGCATGGGTAGGAGTATAGTGGCAGTGCACGCGAGGATGGCGTGCCAGCCACTCCTGGGCTGCTTGGTTTTTGTGAATGTTCAAGTTATCCAGAATGAGATGCAAGTCGAAGTCGGGGCACTGGGACACCACGTCATCCAGGAAGTGAAGAAAGTTCACGGAGGTCCGTCGCTGCCGCACGTGGGCGAGAACCTCGCCGGTGCCGACCTTGAGGGCAGCCAGCAAGGTCTGCGTACCGTGGCGCACGTACTCATTCGTCCAAGCACGGGGCTTCTTGGCGCTCAGGGGCAGCAAGGGTTGGGTTCGATCCAGCGCCCGGATGCCGGTCTTTTCATCCACGCAGAGGACCAGAGCATTCTCCGGAGGATTCAAGTAGAGACCGACAACATCGAGCAGTTTGGCCTCGAAGTCGGGATCGGGGCTAAAAGTAAAGGTGCGCAGGTGATGCGGTTTTAGGTGCGAAGCGACCAGGATTTCATGCACGGTGGTGCTCGGCAGGCCGACTTCGCGAGCCAAGGTGCGAACACTCCAGCGGCCTTGACCAGGAGGCTGCTGACAAACACGGTGTTGGACCTTTTCCCACACCTCGGGGCCATACTTGCGGGGCCGGCCCAAGCGGGGACTGTCTTGAAGCCCCTCCAAGCCGCGGTGGGCAAAACGCCGGCGCCATTTGCTCACGGTGATCTCTGGAATTCGCAGGTCACGGGCGATGTGCTGGTTGGCCTGGCCGTCGGCTGCCGCCAGGACGATCCGAGCCCGCAGCGCCTGGCTCTGTGACGTGGAGGGAGCTTTCACGAGTTGGTGCAAGGTCGTTCGCTGCATCGCGTTCAGCTCGATCAGGGGGGCGATTCTCGGCATGCCCAAACTATAATCGAGCAAAGGAATAATGTAAAGCACTAATCGTACGATGTACTAGCGGTGTGGCTGAAACTCCGGTACGCCGACTTGCCAAAGTATAAAACTCCACGAATCGGCCAAACGCTCTTGAGCTGCCCTCGCCCCGCCGCCTCCGCCGTGACCGCCTCCGTAGTCAATTCGCAGGAGTACCGGTTTGCCGCTCGTGGTCGCCGCCTGGAGGCGCGCGGTCATCTTCGCCGGCATCCAAGGCTCGACTCGCGGATCGTTGATGCCGGTGGTGAGCAGAACGGCAGGATAGGCCGTCCCGTCTCTCACGTGGTGATAGGCACTCATGGCATAGAGCGCCTTGAAGCCTTCTTCCGTCTTCGTGCTGCCGAACTCGGGGATGTTGGTTTCACCGTTGGACGTGGTCTCAGACCGCACCGCATCCAACATGCCCACGTTGATGACGGCTGCAGCAAACAGGTCCGGCCTTTCCGTAATAGCGCGGCCGATCAAGATGCCACCTGCGCTCCCGCCCTGTCCCGCGAGGCGCGCGGGGCTTGTGTATTTCTGAGCGATCAGATACTGAGCGCAAGCGATGAAATCCCGCCACGTATTCGGTTTGTTACCTCCCTTTCCGGCAAGGTGCCACTCCTCGCCATACTCACCCCCGCCCCGCACATGACAGACGGCGTAGACTCCGCCTCTTTCATACCACGCGAGGCGTACAGGCTCGAAGTAGGCAGGGATCGATGTGCCATAGGCTCCATACCCCTCCAGCAACGTGGGATTCGACCCGTCGCGCTTCAATGCCTTCGGCCGAGTGATTGAGAGCGGCACCAGAGTCCCATCGTAGCTACGGACCTTCACTTCCAGCGATTCAATATCGGCGGGACTGTCGCGCAGATCCCGGGGCTGGAGTTTTGTGTCGGTTACTTGCTTTGTTCCAGGATCGTAGAGGTAAATCCTATAGGCCATGGTCCAGGATGTTAAATAGAGCAGTGCACCAGGCAGGCGGGGATCAGCGCCGACGAAGGCGCTGCCTTTGAAAGGCAGAGTTAGTTCCTCCACCTGTGGATGAGGCCCGTACGGGACTTGCTGCACACGGCTGATGCCGCCGTCCAGAAGTTGAACGTAAAGCGCATCCTGGGCAGGCTGGATCGATTGAACCACCGCGTCGCTCGACGGCACCACGGTCTCCGCTGTAGCCAAGTCCGGCTTTCTAGCGTCTGTCCGGACAACCTCGAAGCGCGGAGCATTCTTGTACGTCAGCAGGTAGAGGTCATCGCCATGGACCGCCGCGCTGGTGACTCCATCCGAAAAATCCGCTACCTTGCGCCACCGTGCATTCGATTTGCCGAGCGCGTCCACGGGCGCGATGTAGTAGGCGCTGTTTCGGGTGGTGCTCCCGTTGAGAACGCCCAGCGCGTACCGAGAGCCGGGTTGGATCTGCACGCACGCGATCAGGCTCGGATTGACCTCAATGGACGGCACCACGCCGTGACCGAACACGGCGAGATCGCTTTCGGGGTCCGTTCCCAAGACGTGCAGGTACGCTCGATATTTCTGTGCCTCTTCGGTCACGGGAGAGCCGGAAGAAAGGTTCTGGTATCGGCCGTAGACAAATGAGCGGTTGTCAGGCAGCCAATAGGGATAGCCGATTTCCTGGCCTACTGCGCGCAGAATCACATCCCCCGTCTCGCGTCCCGTAGCGGTCTCCATCACATGCAGTTCGGTGTCATTCTCCGCGCCGCCTGGAATGACGGCCACGGCGACATACCTGCCATCGTCAGAGAGCGCGGCGATACCGAGAGTGTTTTTCCCTTTGCCTTTCGCCCGGTTCGCGGCGCTGATAACTATCCTCTCGGGATCGGCCAGCAGCCGGTCTTCTCCGCTGAGCCCTTGGCGAAGGTAAAGCTTCGCGGTATCTTCGCCTGGGAGCTGCTTCCAAATTAGATAAAGGCCGGTGGGCAGCCGCGTAGCCCCAACTTGCGGACCCGACTGGTCGAGTTCGCGGATACGCGCCAGAAGCTGCTGCCGGCGCGCGATTTCTGCCAGCACCGAACGCGTGTAATCGTTCTGGGCCTTCATCCATGCCTGGACTTCCTGGTCCTTGAGATTCTCCATGTAACGATAAGGGTCCGCCACCTTGGTGCCATAGTAGTCGTCGGTAACCGGCCTCACGTCCGCGCCGGGCGGCAATACTGACGAAGATGTGGCTGCCGACTGAGCTAGAATCGCGGGTAGCGAGTTCAATAGAACTAACGTCGAAGCGAGCACGGCGATAATCGACCTTGCTCTCATGGTTCACCCCTCTTTGCTATGAGCAGCGCTATCGACGCTGCCACATCCGCGATTTCGTATTGCTCGTCTTCTCCCTCGGCCCATTCCCGCAACATGTCGACTCGTTCTTCGGCATCCTGGTGGTCGTATTTTGTGGTGATTCCCGTTATGTGGCGTTCAGACCCGGGATGCAAGTGCTGGTGTGGCCGCCGCCGGCCCGAACGCCACATAAGTAATCGAGGGTTAGAGACTCCGCAAGAACGTCATGAGCCCCTTGTCCCTAGACCACCGCCTTGCAGGTGTTGTCACTCCGGGTTCGCAGTGGGCGATGGCTTTGGCTTTGGTTTCCAGATCCACTGCGGCATAGATGTTAGTTGTATTGACGGAAACGTGGCCCAGCCAGTCGCGTATGGTATTGATGTCCAGACCACTGCGAAGGAGATGGGTCGCACTTGAGTGTCTAACGGTGTGTGGGCTCACATTCTTCTTCGCCAACGAGGGCATCTCGCCCCGAACCCTCGCAATGTGTCGCTTCACCAGATGGTAAACGCCGAAACGGGTGAGGGAGCGGCCATACCGGTTCAGAAATACGTGCTCGGCCGGTTCCCGTCCCTCGGTGGTCAGGCGGAGCTCGTAAACGGTCTGCGACCAGAGAGGGCAGTTGCGGAGCTTGTTACCCTTTCCACGAATTCTGACCCAGGAAAGGTCCCGGCTGGGGACGTGGGCAAGGTTCAGGTCTCTCACCAGGACCTGGGCGGCTTCGTCCGCGCGGGCGCCGGTGTTGTAAAGGAACAGGAGAAGTAAGTGATCGCGTTGCCCTTGTGCACTCCGGAGGTTAGGGGCGGCGAGGAGTACCTCGATTTCGGCCTTCTCCAGGTAGGTGACGGGCGTCTGAGTGCATTTCTTGAAAGGTATGGCACAGATCTCTCCGCACCAAGCGAGATGTTCGGGGCTATGCAGGGCCACAAAATGGGCCAGCGAGTGGATGGCCGCCAAGCGTTGGTTCCGGGTCGAAATCGCGCACTTGCGGCCGTTCTCGAGATAAACAAGGAACCTTCGCACGGAGTCGGCAGAGACATGGACGACATTCAGATCATCGATGCGCTTACGAGTCTGACGAGCGACGAAAGGGATGAGCAAAGCCAAGGTGTCGCGGTAGCTGCGCTGCGTGCCCAGCGACAAGTTGCGCTCCTGAATCAGATGTTCAAGGAGGAACCGGCGTGTCCTTTCGGTGAGGCTGCGTGACTCGGCCTAACCTTAGTTGATAACGTCGGTCTTTCGCCCTGGAGGACCGACGATGCCCACAGAGTCGCCCGACATTCGCCCCAAAATGCAGAAGGTTCTTAGGCGCTTCGAGCGGTGGCGGAGCGCGCACACAGGCCGTTGGCCGATTCCGCAGCGCTTGTGGAGGGCAGCGGTTGGGCTGGCAGGGGAACACGGGGTTTTTCAGACCGCCAAGGTTTTGCGCTTAGACTACAGCAA
>JASHPE010000316.1 GCA_030038235.1 Terriglobia bacterium | reverse complement strand
CTCCTCCACAATCGGGTCGCCCCTGGGGGGACCTTGCTTGATTTTGCCGGATTCTGGTTCGATCGATTCGGCCATCCATTAGCCTCTGTAGCGCCGGTGTCCTCACCGGCGATTCTCAATCTTCAATTGCCGTAGCGCCGGTGTCCTCACCGGCGATTCTCAATCTTCAATTGCTGTAGCGCCGGTGTCCCCACCGGCGACTCTCAATCTTCAATCGCTGTAGCGCCGGTGTCCTCACCGGCGATTCCCAATCTTCAATTGCTGTAGCGCCGGTGTCCTCACCGGCGCTACAGCAATCTAATCCGCTACTTCCTTGTTGGGCAGCAGTTGGCGGAAATATTCGTATCGCACCTTCAATTGGCAGCCCTCCACGGTGGTCGACAGCGAATCCATGCCGCGCGGCGTCGGTCCTGAAATGCGCGATCCGTCCGCGGCAAAGAGGCTGCCGTGGCACGGGCAGTAGAAGTCCTGCTTATCAGCGCTCCAGATCACCTGGCATCCCAGATGCGGACAGATCGCCGAGAGAACCTCCACGTTCCCTTGCTTGTCTTTGGTGACGTAGACCGGCCTTTGCGCCACGCTTACGCGCCAGCCATCGCGCTGCTCGACCGTGACGAGCTTCTGCACGGGCTCGGAGAGCGAGGCGAACGAGTCCGCGGGTCCGACGTCCGACCAGCCGGATTCGGCGGCCTTTGCATAAAGAGGATAAAGGGCGAAGCGGACCAGCGGGATGGCCGCCAAAATCCCGAAAATCGTCATGCCCCCGCCGATGATCGCTCCCAGGAACGTGCGCCGTTCCGGGGCCTTCGCGGACTCCTTCGCGTCCGCGATTCCGCCAGCCGGCTGGCGAGTCTCATCACTCATGTCATACCTCCAGAGTTGACTATCATACGTTATTTCGCTCCCGACACACGGCGCTTGCCGGTCACGCATTCTTTCCCCGGTTAACACACTCATTCCGTCAATGAGCGCATGACCCGATGACTCAATGAATGGCAACAAATTACTTGACTCACCCGGAGGGAACGGGCATACTGCCCATTCCCGGAGGCGTGAGACATGATGACCCTGAATGTCGCCATCGGCATACTGGCTGCGGTAATGGCTGTGCTAGGAGGGATCGTGTCGGCACACCCTCCTAAAGAGCTTAAACACAAGCGACTCTACGTAGCCTCGTTTATCGCCTGCGGCTTCGTCGCAGTCGTCTTGATTATAGTTCAGGCCGTGAAGACTGGAAAGGCTGCGACTCGCGCTGAAGAAGAACAGAAGCAGATGCTCCAAAAACAAAGCGAATTAAATGACAAGGTAAGTTCAGAGTCTACAGACCTAGCTGATACTAAAGCGTTACTTCAACAGTCGAGAATCGATCAAGCTCACATGAAAGGCCAGCTTGATGCTCTTGAGTTGATGGCTGGCAAGATTGGACAGAGTAGTGGAACTGGAATGCAAGCCTTGGTTGGCGCAATAAACAAGGTGGCCGATAGCGGTACCGTTGGAAAGTCCGCGCTCCAGAGGATGTCCAACGATGAGTTGAGAGCAGCCGTCAAAAAATGGAGCGATGCGGCCTTGGAATTTGATGCGCAGCACATGACTGATCAGGAACGGACGTCAGAGCAAATGTCTCAAGAAGCAATGCGCGCGACGACGAATCAGGAGAAAGAGCAAGGGTTTCAAAAGATGAACGCCTGGATGATACAGAACATGAATGACTTTGAAACTCAATGGCGAGAGAAGTTTGTTGGTGATGGACTCGCACTTAGGGAGGAGCTTAGGAGGCGGCTCGGTAGCCCGCTTCCAGTCATGGAACCTGGAGGCTTGGAGATGCCGGGAGCTTTCGATATCAATGTATCGACATGGTCTATCAAGGCCACGGCGAGTTATCTGGAATGGCTTTCCAAACAATTACCGTGACCGTTAGGGTGTTTTGGATTTTCGCAGCGGCGGTGCTTTGATGATCTGTTTCAACAGTCTTTCGAATCGCCTGTATTCAAGCGGCTTTCGTGGTTTTTTCTCTTTGCCCTCTGCCTTGTCGTTGACGCTGGGTTCTTGTGGCTCTGCCATCACCCGGCCTCCTGACTGGTCAGCAAGTCCCACGTCAGACGCTTGCCGGTCACTGACCCGAGCACCAGCTTGAAGCGGTCACAGTCGTTGCCCTTGCGTTCGTTGTAACGGAAAGTTTGCTCATCGAGGTAACGGAAAAGATGGAACGGCTCGACGCTCACATACGTACCCTTGATGGCTCGCTTCAAGAGGCTCCAGAAGTTCTCCATCTTGTTGGTGTGAACAGCACCGTCAACGTAGGCTTCCGCGTGGTCGATGACCTTGTGCTCGTAGTCTCGCAGACCTTCGTAGGACTTCAGGGCGTCCGTGTAGAGCATCGAACCCGGCTCCACGTTCGCGGTCACTTCAGCGTGAAGGTGATGCTTCTTGCGACCGTCAACGACGCACGTCACAGCCTTGCCCGTCTTGCGCTCCAAGAGTCCGAACACGACAGCCTTTCCGTGAGGGCCGCGTCCGTGAATCTTCTCGATGCGCTTGCCCATATGCATATTGCGAGCCTTGCCGCCGACGAAAGTCTCATCGGCCTCGATCTCGCCCGTCATCTTGTTGATGCTCCCGGTGTGCATGGCGTGGCGCAAACGCTGAAGCATGAACCATGCGGTCTTTTGCGTCACCTTAAGATCGCGGGCGATCTCGTAAGACGAAACCCCGTTCTTGCAGTTGGCGAGCATCCACATCGCGCACAGCCACTTGTCGAGCGGAATAGGCGAGTCCTCAAAGATCGTCCCAACCTTCACGGAGAACTGTTTTTTGCAGTCAAGGCACTTCCACATCAGCCGGGTCTGCAAAAAGGACAGCCGTTTCGACTCGCAACGCGGACACACCGGACCGCTAGGCCACTTCACGCTTGCGACGGTCGTCAAAGACACCATCGGGTCAGAAAAGTGACGGATCGCTTCCATCAGAGATGTCGGCCAAGATTGAGTATCGTTTGTCATGAGAATAAGATAGCACAGAATATGGGTGAGTCAACTACTTTTTGCGCTTTAGAATCAGAGGCTTAGCAGGTGAGCCAAGTAAGTTATTGCCCAATGAATGAATCCTCTTGGCCCGGTTCACTATGTGCTGTCAAGCAAGAAAGTTCAGACGTACGGGCGGCCCTTGTGGCCGCCCAATGCGGCGCATTCCTCGCGCGCGCCCTCAGTTGGGCGGCCACAAGGGCCGCCCGTACGTCTGAAATGAGGACACCACCCGCAACTTATTCGCTTGACAGACGCTACTGTACCGATAGTATATTAAGGCTTGCCTAAACGTGGGGGCAATGATCCGCTTGCGCCCGGCTGGGGGGCTGGCCGACGCCTTGAGGACGATTATGCCTCCCGGAAAACATCCCGCCCGCACGGCCCGGAACCTCGCAGCCAACCACGCACTGCCTAGCCTCTGCAGATCGACCTACATCGCGAAAACCAACCCCAAAATGCGGTGGGGCGCGCCCCTCCAAACCCGGAATGTCATGTGGAATCAAAAGCATGGCGAGCTTTTGGGAAAATTACCGTTAAGGGGCGCCCCCGCCTTCGT
>JASHPE010000315.1 GCA_030038235.1 Terriglobia bacterium | reverse complement strand
AACTGCTTGACGAAGGCGTTCAGTCCCGGCGCGCCCATATCCGGCAAGTAGACGTAGCCCACGCGTCCGCCGGTGGCCTCGTCCACTTTGCGGCGATTGGTGTCGATCATGTTGAGTTCGTGCAGGCCGAAGTCGTCGGACAGAGGCTTCACAACCACCTGGCGCGCGCCGTCTTCGGATGGCTTGCTGTTCACGGTGAGCGTCACATTCTCGTTCGCCGTGTTAATGAAAGCCTCGTCCGGGTTCTCTGGCATTCTCAGCGGGCGGCCGTTCACCGCCAGCAGGTAATCGCCCTGCTTGACCCCCACGCCCGGCTCCGTGAGCGGGGAGCGCAGCGAGGGATCCCAATTCTCGCCGGGGTAGATCTTCTTGAATCGGTAGAGGCCATGAGATGAGTCGGCTTCGAAGTCCGCGCCCAGCAGCCCGATGTTCACCGGATGCAAGTCCGGCGTGTCGCCGCCGCCCACGTAGGTGTGCGAGTTGGAAAGCTCGCCGATCATTTCACCGAGGACGAACGTCAGGTCATAGCGGTCCGCGACGTAAGGCAGAAGTTGGGAGTACTTTTCGCGCTGGGCCGGCCAGTCCACGCCGTTCATGGAAGCTTCGAAGAAGTAATCGCGTTCCTGCCGCCAAACATCGTTAAACATTTCCTTCCATTCGGCAGGCGGATCGACTTCCATTTGGAGCTGCGCGAGATTCAGCGCGCCGTCGCCCACTTTGTGGGGCGGCGCCGAGCCCTCAGAGACCTTCGCATCCACGATTCCGTACGTGCTCCCGCCCGGTCCGCCGCCGCCGGCCGGAGGCGCCGAATACAGCAGCTTCGTGCCGTCGAACGAGAGCGCGAAGTTGGTTGCGCCATCAACCAGAACGTGATCCTTGCGTTCTTTCAGGTCGAACAGGTGGATGGCCGGCGTCTCGCCGGGCAGCGGTCCGGAGAGCCCCATGGCGGGCATCGACACGTAGAACACGCGATCCGACGCGCCTAATAGGCTTCCGTAATTCCCATAGGGAACAGGCAGCGCCACCACGCGGTCGCCGATGCCTTCGAGGTCGATCCGGAAAGGCTCCTTCTTCTTCTCCGCTCCGCCGGTTGTGGGCTTTGCCTCCTTCGCTTCACCCGCTGTCGGCTTGGATGCAGCGCCCGGCTTGGCTTCGGGCGGCGTCTGCTGCGAGGGTCCCGGCGGCGATCCGGGAACCGGCGTGGGAACCTCAGGCGGCGTAACGGTAACTTCATCGCTTTGAGGAGCAAACGGCGATGGAGCGTCGGCGCGCAACGTCGTTGCATAGATGCGCGTGGCCTTGGGGTTCGCGAACTCCATGTCATAGACGCCCAGCACCTCGTTGTAATCGCGCTCCGAGAGGAAATAGAAGTAGTGCCCGTCAGGATCGAACGCCGGGCTATGGCTGTTGAAGAAGTCCGTGGTGACCGGCGTGATCTTGCCGCTATCGAGCGAGTAGAACGACAGCCATTCGTTGTGATTGGCTGCGTTCTTGCCGTACGCCACCCATTTGCTGTCCGGCGACCAGACGTACTCAGACATGTCGGCGACCCTGTTCTGGTCGATCAGGACCGGCTTCTTCTCCTTGACATCCACGTAATAGAGCTTGCAGTCCTTGTCTGCGTAGAGCAGCTTGGTGCTGTCGGGCGACCAGGTGGGCGCGAGCCGATACATGGTGCCGCCGCTGGTAATCTGCGTCTCCGGACTCATGCCGTCCTGCGGCATGATGTAAAGCTCGTCCTCGCCCGTGCGATCGGAGATATAGGCCACCCAGCGTCCGTCGGGCGACCATGCGGCGTCGCGCTCCTTGATTCCCGGGGTGTGAGTGAGATTGCGAATGCTGCCTTCCTTGGCGGGCACGGTGAACACGTCGCCGCGCGCGCTCAGCAGGGCGCGCTTGCCGTCGGGCGAGATGTCAAAGGCCGTGATCAGCCTGGCGACGTTTTCCCAGTGCTTGCGCGTCAACGGCTCGTCGCCCGGCAGATAGATGGTGAGCTTCTGCGCCTTCTCCGTCTTGAGATCAAAGAGGTAGAGGAACCCGCCGTTTTCGAAGACGATCGCATCCTGGCCGAGGCTCGGCCAGAGAACGTCGAAGTCCGTGAAGTGCGTGAGCTGCCGGATTTCCTTGGCGTTCAGGCTGTAGCTGTAAAGATTCAGCCGATGCTCGGAGCCGCGGTCGGAAGCGAAATAGATGGTGTCTCCGTGCCACATGGGGAATGTGTCGGTCCATTCCGTGTGCGGCATCTGCTCGATGTGGTTGGTCTTGAAATTGTAAATCCAGATGTCCTGCGCCATGCCGCCGGTGTACCGCTTCCACGTTCTGAAATTGCGGAAGATGCGGTTGTAAGCCATGCTTTCGCCGTCGGGCGAGAAGGACATCAGCCCGCCCTTGTCGATCGGCAGGCGCTCGGTGAGTCCGCCGTCCACGGTGATCACGAAGGGCTGCCCGAACCAGTCGTTGTAGGTCTCGCGCCGCGAAAGGTACACGATGCGCTTGCTGTCGGGAAACCAGGTGAGCACCTCGTTGTGAATTCCCATGCGCTCGTTCAGCGGGCCGCCGCCCGGATTGAACGTCAATTGTTTCGGCTCGCCGCCCTCCGACGGCATCACGTACACGTTGAAGTTGCCGTCGTACTGGCCCGTGAAAGCGATCTTGGTCCCGTCGGGCGAGAACTTTGGGAAAAGCTCGAGGCCGGGATGCGTCGTAATGCGGCGCGCCGTTCCGCCCTGGCGCGAAACCAGCCACAGGTCGCCCCCGTAGCTGAAAACGATCTGGTCTCCGGAAATGTCGGGGAAGCGCATCAAGCGTCCTTCCCGCTGCTGTCCAAACTGGGCCGAGGCCCACACCATCAACAGCGCGACGCTCAGCGCCGCTGCCACCAACCACTTGCGCGATCGATTCATATTGTCCTCATTCCCTCCGGCCGCACTTCTGTTCTGCGCGAAAGCGTGATTATATGCGATTCGCGCACCTGTCGTGTGCGATGTGGAACACTCTGCGCGGATTGCGGCGGGCCGGTCCACGTCTCATTCTGCTGCTCCTCTCCAGCAGAATGGCGCATCAAAACAGTAGGGGGACGGTGACAAACCGGTAGGGAGGAAGCACGCCGTGAAAGCGAAATTCGTCTCGATACTCGTAGGCGCATGCATCTTCATGTTCAGTTCGTTGTCGTCCGCCCGGTCCGGTAGCACGCCTCAGGATCAGGCGGCGGTCGGGCAGGACCAAGCGGCCCAACCAACGGAATCCGCGCAGAAGGTCAAGAAGCAAAAGGCAGAACGCAGTCCTGGCAAGGAAGTCGGCAAGGGCAGCGAGGATATCGGCAAAGGGGCAGGCAAGGGCGCGGAGAGCCTGGGCAAAGGCACGGCGGGCGCAGCCGGGAACCTCGTCACCCTGCACCCGATTAATGCCGCCACCGACCTTGGTAAGGGAGCCGGCGGCGCCGGCAAGGACGTCGGCGTCGGAACTGCCAAAGGCACGGCCAAAATCGGGAAGGGCAGCGCCAAGGGCGTGGGACACCTCGGCAAGAAGATCGTGCATAAGGACAAGAAGAAGTCTGACGAATAATCCGGCTGCGACTGCCTTCGGAAACAGACCGCAACCTTTTCCGGCCGCGACAATCAACATAAATGCGCGACGATCTGGATTGAAGAGGGAGAAACGGTCGTGGACAGGCTTAAGGGGAAACGGGCTCTGATCACGGGCGGAACCAGCGGAATCGGCCTTGAAACCGCTCGCCAGTTCTTGAGCGAGGGCGGCCGCGTGGCGATAACGGGCAAGAATCCGGCCACGCTCGAGGCGGCACGCAAGGAACTGGGAAGCGACATTCTGATAATCGCGTCCGATGCGAGCGACGCAGCCGCCCAAAAGAGCGTCGCAGAGGCGGTTCGCCGGGCCTTCGGACAACTCGACGTGTTGTTCGTGAACGCCGGGATCGCTGATCTGAAGGCCGTCGAGCTGTGGGACGAAGCTGCATTCGACCGCACCTTCGCCATCAACGTGAAGGGGCCATTCTTTCTCATCCAGGCGCTCTTGCCGATCTTCGCGAATCCAGCGTCCGTCGTGCTCAACGCGTCCGTCAACGCCCACCTTGGCATGGCGAACACCAGCGTCTACGGCGCCTCCAAGGCTGCGCTCCTCTCCCTGGTGCGCACGCTGTCCGGCGAGCTAATCTCGCGCGGCATCCGCGTGAACGCCGTCAGCCCCGGGCCGATCTCGACGCCTCTGTATAGTAAGCTTGGTCTGTCCGAGGCCGATCTCAAGACGGTGGCCGCTTCCCTCCAGAGTCAAATCCCCGCTGGTCGCTTTGGAAAGCCCAGCGAGATTGCTCACGCCATCGTCTTCCTCGCCTCCGACGAATCTGCGTTTACGGTGGGCAGCGAGCTCCTGATCGATGGTGGGCTGAGCAATGCCTGAGACCGGCGTGGTTGCGCTCGCGCAGCGTGGTCACCTTTGCGTAGCCTTCGGCTGCATCTCCTCCGGCAGATCGTTGTATCGTCCCAGCATCCGATACGTCTTGATGAGCGCCTGATTTACCATGCGCTCTCCCGCACCGGGCTCGACGAAGGTGGCGAAGCTGCCGGCGCCGTAGCCTCCCTCGGTCGACGCGCGGATGGTCGGGAAATAACCGTAGTAGCCATTCGCATATCCCAGGAAGAACGCGTCTCGCACCGGGCAGCGGTTCCGCCAATCAACCTGAAAGTTCACGAAAGGCTCGCCCGGCATGGTCATGAACGCGATTTGCCGGTTGATCAGCACGACTGCCGTGGGTAGCTGGAATTCCGGCTTCAATCCGCTGGCATAGGCGCGGAAGCCGTCCGGGCCGAGCACCTGCAGCAATCCCTGCCGGAACTTCTCCAGATTCCAGCGCAGATGGAACGTCAGTACGTCCTCAGTGTAGTCGATGCTCGGCGCGGCTGACGATTCCGTGTGGATACTCTTCGCCACGCGCGCCGCTTCTTCGCCCAGATGCTGTCCGGTCCAGTCGCGCCAACGGACGGCGTCTTGTGGGAGCGGCGTAACGGCGTAGAACGGATTGATGTCGCCGGGCGCGCCTTGCAGAAAGAAGCAGAGCGGCGCGCCGCCGAACGCGTCTTCGACCGTCTTGGTCATCACGCCGGGAAAATCGGCCGAATACTCCTGATTGTCGGAGCCAAAGATCACCGGATGGCAAGCGTAGTTCACGAGGATGGCGATCGGCCGGCCATCGGAAGCGTCCACGCGCAGCACCGAAACAGTGGGATCGACGGGCGCGGTCGGGATCTGGGTAGGATTGCGTTCGAACCAGCTCACGGAGCCGTCGGGATTGTGCCGCAGCCGGTTGTGCCCGATGTAAGTCACGCCGTAGCCCGTACCCAGCCGTGCTTCCACAAGATGCCCGCGGGCATCGCCAATGGCCTTCACAATCTTTTCGATTGTCTCGCTCTCCCACGGCGGCATGCCGGACTCGTAAACGTCCGAAATCACCGGCGCGGAATGAGTGTGCGACGCCACCACCAACACGTAGGAGATCCCGCTCGATTTCGCCGCCTCGTCGCGCAGACGCGCCATCGAGGCGGGACCGAATGCGCGTCCGAGGTCGAGAGCCACCAGCGCCAGCCGCGTCTCGCCGGCTTCGAGCACCAGCACGCGCGCATAGAGCGGATCGCGCGTTCCGGTAGCTGGCGCTTTGCGTTCCTCGAAGCCCCACATCTCCAGGCCAGTCGACGGCGTGATGTCGACCTTGGCCACGCCCGCCTTGAGCGTGGCGCCCGGTGCGCGCGCCGCAACGCACACGATCAGCAAGATTACTCCGAACGCCGCCCGCAGACTTCTGCGCATGATGAGCCTCCCGCTGCGCGACAGCCTACCACAGATGGAGCCAATGAGTGCGGCCCAGCGGCCCAGGGCGGAAGGGACCGACGGGCCCACAGGTCACAATGAGACGTGGCCTTCGTCACAAGCACAGCGGCGCACCTCAGGGACAATCGTTCTTGTTCGCTGGCCAGGTTATGAGTCTGCACCGAGGTGAATCGCCATGCTTCAGGCTGATATTCCGATCACTCGTGGACGTGTAACCGCCGTCCTCATCGCCAACGCCATTCTTTGGGGCGCTGTGGTGCTGGTCACAGGCGACTGGAGACTGGGCGGTCCGACCGTCGTCGCCCTGGTTTCGATTGGGTCTCTGCTCGCAATCCGGCGCAGGGAGACGTAAACCGGACTGCGCGCCGGCGCTCTGCCCAAAGAGTCCTGGTTCGGACGGGCTTTACCCGCCTAACGGTCTGACAGCTTTAAACCCCACGTGCGACACTGAAGTCATCGTAGTCACGGCTGACGATTCATTGCAAGCCGCTGGGGGCTGGCGCAAGCCTCGGGCTGATTCCGCCGGTGGATTCCCGCTTGCGCGGAATGACGTGCTTGCGCAGGATCGGCGTGCTTGCGCTGACGAACTCGCGTTGTGTGACGGCCGATACTGACCGTTCGCGGTATAATCGGCATCTATAGAAGTGAAAGACTCAGTCAGCGTTCCGCGCGGACCGGGCGTCTACAAATCTCAGGCAACCGGTTCGGGCGGAGGTTTCTCTTCGCAATGGATCGTTCTCGGACAATTGCTCACGTCAAGGCGCGCCTCGGCGTTCTAATCCCACGGGGCCTGGGGATCCTTGCGGCCGCGCTCCTTCTCGCGAACCCAACCGCGCGTGCGGCGACGGCCGACGCGGGCAGGAACGGCGCGGGCGCAAACGCTGCGGGCACAGACGCTGCGGACGCGACGGCCGGGTCCGGGTTCGCCATCAGCGTGCCGTCTCCGACTGCGTGCCTGGGAAGCGTCAGCGTGGCCGGATTCCAAATGACGGTCGCGCCGGCTGGGAACAGCGGTGCTGGGAACGGCGCGGCGCTGCCCGTTCGCGAGGCGTTGCCCATTCGCGACGTTCTCGAGATCCTGCCCGGCGACAAGATCCGCTACGAGCCCTCATCGCTACCGGCGAAAGATCGCAATAAGGCGCGAATTTCCTTGCTGCTGGCGCACGCCGGGCCGGGTGGAAAGCCGGAGATTAAAGTTTTGCCCGCGCTTCCCGCCGACAAACCGGAGGAGTGGAATGTTCCCATACGCGCCTCCGTGGTCGGGCTGGTCTACGGACCGCGCGGGCTTGACGTGAAGAACGTTAATGAGCTGGTGGATAAGAACCCGGACCTGCTGCCGGAGCTCGCGGCGTATGCCGAGCACACGACCCAGCTCGAAGCTCTGCTGCAGACCCTCACTACTTACGAGCAGTCACCCTCCGGCACCGAGGACGTCAACGGCGCCCTGCAGGCATTCTCCGCGCGCTACAACGTGGGCGTGCCGAAGCTCGACACCACGGCGCCCACCAATCAGCAGGCTGCCACGCTCATGACCGCGCTGCTGCCCTCGCTCTCGTCCATCGATCCTCTGGCCCCGACGCGCACGGCGATGGTGCAACAATCGGTGGGACTGGCGACCGCGGTGGCGGCGCTTTTCCTGGGTACGCCGGTGGTGGTGGCGGCCGGGGGCGCAATGCTATTCGAGAATATGCGCACTCTCGCATTTCCCGGCACGGACTTTCGTTCGACTTTCGCGCAGAGCTCAACCGGGTCGACGGTAGATCTCTGCGCCAAGGCGCAGGCGGAAAAATCCCGCACGAGGCCCGCGTACCTCTGGGTGCTGAGCGTTGCCGACGCCGATCCGCCCAAGCTTACGATTCCGGGGAGTATCCGCCTCGGTCTGGGGGCGAAAGCCGATGTGACCGTGGCAAGCGCGCCCGTCGCGGACCTTCGCCTGGTTTCGCGGGCGCGCAACTGGCGCCTGGTGCCCGAATCCGGCGCCACCTCATCGCGTCCCGCGCTTGCCGTCAATGAGGGGAACGGCACAAACACCAGCGCGGCAGTAGCCGTGGCCGAGGCAGCAAACGCGTCAGTGCCCGTGCCCGTGACGGTGAATTTGGAGAGCTCAGATGCTCAGTTGGACCTCGACCTGAGCAAGCCGAAGCTCGGGCCGGGCCGCTATCGCTTGATGGCCGACTGGGACTGGACGCCGATTGAGATCGGCGGCGCGCTCGATCTGCGTCCGTTTGCCGACTTCTCCCCGGTGACGCTGGCCAGCGAATCCGCCGATCAGCTCATCTCAGGCCGCGGCAAAGTGAATGCGCGATTCTCGGGCGCTGACTTTGAGTTTGTCACCCGCGTGGCGCTGGCCGCTCCCGACGGCACGAGTCAGGACCTCAAATTCGACGTTCCACCCGCGCATAACGAAGACGCTCACGACAAGCTGGAGGCGGCAGTTGACACCGCCGGCCTTGCGCCCGGCAAGTATCGCGTGGAGTTCACGCAGAGCGACGGCAAAACGCAGTCTGTTCCAGTGACCATCCACTCGCCGAATCCCGAGATCGCGAATCTGCCCTTGCGCGCGAACGTGGGCGAGAGCGGGCAGACGCTGGAGCTTCAAGGCACCGGTCTCGACCGCATCCGGAACATCGTCAGCCCCGGCGTCACCTGGGAACTGGCGGCCATTCCCGCCGGCGCCAGCAATATGACCGCGCGTGCCGCCGTGGTGAAGCTCACTGCGGATGCGCATCCCGGAGAACGTCTCGACGCCGAGATGAGCGTGGCCGGTCTCGCACAACCCATTCCGCTTCACGATGTGATCGAGATCGCCGGCCCGCGCCCGAAGATCGCGTCGGTGCAGCCATTTTTCCCGGCCGGAGCGGACGTGGCGTTGCGGCCCGGCGAGCTTCCCGCCAGCGTGGCCGTCAGCTTTTCGGTCCGGACGGCAAACGCGGGATCTCAACCCGCGCTTCAGCTCGCGTGCGCCGATTCGAGTGACACCCAGACCCCACTTAATCTGCACCCCGGCGCGGACGATCCGCGCGTGCGGCTCGACGCGACGGGAGACAACACGCTCTTCCTCTCGATCGATCCCGCCACCGTGGGCCATTCGGGCTGCGAACTCGAAGCCACCCTGAGCGCGCCTGATACGGGCTCGTCCGACCCCTACAAGCTCGGCCGCATTGTCCGTCTGCCGCGCATCGAGGAATTCAGGCTGACAGATCAGAAGCTCGATCGCAGATTGTACTCCGGCACGTTGACCGGCGAGGATCTGCAGCTCATCGAGAAGACAGGCTGGAACCCAAAGATGGGATTCCCCGTGGTCGGGATCCCCACGCCGGTATCGACCGATCCCGCCAAGCAAACCCTCGGAATCGCGCTGCCATGGCCGCCGCCAAGTCCGCAGGCGCCGCTGTATATCTGGCTGCGCGGGGAAACCGAAGCACGGCAGACGAACGCACGGTATTGAAACGAAGCCGCCAGATCTCGTAATCGACACGCCATTAGTCAGGCACGATGACGGCTTTTTCTCTTGGCAAGGCGTCCAGCGTGGCTCTGTCGAGGTGAAGGTGGGCGGCGACGAGCTCGGGCGGGGTGTGCGCCAGCCATTCGGAAAGCGCGAGGTCCTGATAGTAGCTGCTCTTGAACATTTCCAGGAACTTCAGGTCCGTGGCGCCGGTGTTTTCGACGTAGTGAGGAAGCGTCTTTTGGATATAGCCCACATCGCCGGTTTCGAAATCCATGGTACGGGCGCGGCCGCCGGTTGCGAAAACGGTCATGCGTCCTTTGCCGGCGAAGAAGTATTGCCACTCGTCGGCGTTCGGGTGCCAGTGCAGCTCGCGAAGGCCCCCGGGCTTGACCGTCACAATTGCTGCCGCGATGGCCGTGGAGACTTTGAACCTGCTCGAGTCAACGATGCGCACCTCGCCACTCCTGGTGCGCTTGGTGGGAGCGTCCTCGGTGGTGCGAAAGGCAAAATCGATGGGCGAATGGCCCAGCGCGCCGGCAGCGACGCGGCGATCCTCCTCGAGCGGCCCCGGAACCCCAGCCTGAAAGATGAAAAGTTCCTTCTTCGGCATGTTTGCCAGAGCCTCCTGACGGACACCGAAATTTTTGGCCAACACGTCAGGAGGCGTGTGGGCCATCCAGTCTGAAAGCAGCACGGTTGCGTACTCGGAGAAGTTGCCATCATCAAACACCAGCAGGAATTCGCAGCCGTCCGGCGCCAGTCCCTGGATGGAATGCGGAATGCCAGTGGGGAAAAACCACAGGTCGCCTTCTTTGATGTCGGTGACGAAGCTCTTACCCTGCGGATCGATGCAGGTGATTCGCGCGTCGCCGTAGAGCATCATTGCCCACTCCGCGGCGTTGTGCCAGTGTAACTCGCGGACGCCTCCGGCCGTCAACCGCATGTCAACTCCGGCCAGGCTCGTCGCCACCGAAAGCTCGCGCTGGGTAACTTCGCGGGACCAGCCGCCTTCGTGAAGGCGCTTGTGGGCGAAGGAAAAAGGGTATTTGAACGTTTGCACGCCGCCCGCATCCGTAGGAACTGGGTTGTTCGAGTCAGGGTTCGCCTCGTCCAGACCTGGGTTGGTGGGACCGGGATCGCTCCGGCTTCGGTCGGAGCCGGGATTGTAGCCAGATCGCTCCTGCCCCGCGAGGCTCGCTGAGAGAATGGTTGCGGAGGTGAGCGCCGTGGAACTCGCGCCCAGGAATTTTCTTCGCGTCAGCGCGTCTTTCTCCGATGCGTCGGACATGTCGCCACCAGCCTCAGTGCACAATCGAGAACTTGAAAATCGTCGTCTCATGAAACGTCTGCCCCGGCTTGAGCTCCGTGGTCGGGAAGTTCGGCTTGTTCGGCGAATCGGGGAAGTGCTGCGTCTCGAGGCAGAAGGCGGACCGGAAGCCGTACATGTGGCCGCTTCTGCCGCGAACGGTTCCGTCCAGGAAATTGCCGGTGTAAAGCTGGATTCCCGGCTGCGTGGTCCGCACCTCGAGCGCGCGTCCGGAGTCGTGATCCACGGCGCGTGCGGCAATGATCAATCCGTGATTGCCTTCCGAACGATCCAGAACAAAATCGTGATCGTAGCCCTTGGCGAGCTTGAGCTGCTCAAAGTCCGCATTAATGCGCTCGCCGATCGGCGTCGACTTACGGAAGTCGAGCGGCGTGCCTTCGACGCTGGCGATTTCGCCGGTGGGAATCAAATGCTCGTCGATGGGCGTGTAGTGACTGGCGTTGATCATCATGTCGGTCTTGAGAATGTCGCCGCTGCCTTCGCCCGAGAGGTTGAAATAGGAGTGATTGGTGAGATTGAGCACCGTGTCTTTGTTCGTGGTCGCGGTGTAATCGATCTTGAGTTCGTTGCTGTCGTCCAGGGTGTAGACGACATGCGTGGTGAGCCGGCCGGGATAGTTCTCTTCGCCGTCGGGGCTGACATACGTCAGTTCGAGCGAGGGATGATTGCCGCCCAGATCTTTAGCGGTCCAGACTTTCTTGTCGAAGCCGACGAGCCCGCCGTGCAGGCTGTTGGGACCGTCGTTGGCGGCGAGCTTGTACTCTTTGCCGTCGAGAGTGAAGCGCGCGTTGCCGATGCGATTGGCGTAACGGCCGATGAGCGCGCCGAAATACGGATTGGGCGCGAGGTATCCGGCGAGATCGTCGAAGCCAAGCACCACGTCGTCCATCTTGCCGTTGCGGTCCGGCACCATGAGCGAGACGATGCGTCCGCCGTAATTGGTGATGCTCACTTGCATACCGCTTCGATTGCTGAGCGTGTAGAGATTCACGGGCGTGCCGTCCGGCATGGTTCCGAATGTGGTCATTTTCATACCCGCGCTCGCCGCCGACGCGTGCGGCAGCCAAACGAGAGCGATGCCGAGCGTGAGGATCAGCGAAAGAAGAGTGGATTTGAGTCGCATGAGGGAATTCTACTCCGAAAATCAGAAGTCAGAAGACAGAAGTCAGGAGGCACAAGGTAACGCCCGGATCAGCGGATGGTCTCGATGGCAATGGACAAGTTGAGCCGCGCCCACGACGCGTCCGCTGTTATGGCGCGGATTCCGCGTTCCCGCGCGAGCGCCAGACAGGCCCGATCACCCAGTGAGAGTCCCTCGGCCTGCGTCTCGGGGACGAGCGCCGCCGCGATGGCCGCCTGTTGCGTGGAAAACGCAACCAGTTCGACGGGCGCCGCCAGGAGTTTCTCTGCGATCGGCACCACGTCTTGACCGGCACGGGCAAAGCGGCCCAGCACCTCCGAGAAGTTGACCGTAGACATGCAGGCTTCATTCAGAAGCGCGCCAACCCGCTCGTGGCCGCGTTCGCGCAGCAGGAAGGCAAGCAACGCGGAAGCATCCAGGGCGATCAAGGCTTCGCCTTCCCGAGGGCGCGGCGCGCTTCGCGGCGTCGCTCCCGGATCAACTCCTGCGTAAGCCGCGGCGGTTTGCCCGGGAACAACCCAGCAATGAAGTCCTGCAGCGACTTGGGATCAAAGCACTGTCCGCCGTCTCCTTGTACCGCTTCGGCAAGAATGCTGCGGGCTTCTGCTTCCATGCTGCGCCCGCGGCGGGCGGCCCGCAAACGCAATCCCGCACGCACCGGCTCGGGCAGGTTCCTTATGTTCAAACTCGCCATGCTATCAATGGTAGCGTTGCCAGCACAGCGAGTCAACGGTCTCAGGCGTCAGGCCCCCGCGGTCCACTACGGCGCCTTCCAATGGCATCACTCGCGGCTTCGACGCCTAAAGTCCCTCAGGGCTGGCGCGCTGCCGTAGTGGGAAGCCGTGCAAGGAGCTTCATACTGCTCAATAAACAGCACCGAGGCATTGGAGGTGATAGGAGAGGCTGTTAACGTTACGATTTGCTCCGCAACCCCATTCATACGAGCACCTCACAGCAGTGCCCGCCACGCCGCCAAGTTGCCGCAAACGCAGCACACCTATGATCTAAACGTCTTTGTCTTCACCCTGCCCACTGAATCACCGTATACGACCTCGCCGGCACCTCGAAGCGTGTTCGGCCGCTAGGGGCCGCGGCCGGTGACGGGAACGATTGCGGCGCCACCTTCTTCGGCTGCTCGAAGCTGTTCGACGCCTTCAGATCGTCGCCGGTCAGCACTTGCGTGGCGATCGCTTTCCCGGGCGCGCTCCCTTCCCAGACCACTTCGATTTCGCGCGGCTTGTTCAGATCGCGATTCAGCACGAACATGCCGAGCGATCCGTCCTGCGGATTGCGAGTCGCGCCCGCATCGATGTACGGCACTGCGCCCAAGCCCTCAGCTTCGTACGCTGGCGCTTGGACCAGCAGATCGAGCACGTCGCCGCGGCCGTACTGGATCGCCCAGCCGTAAGGATAGCCGATGGTCTGGATGAACAGGCCTGAGTCGTTGGTCATGATGGGTGCAATCACATTCACCAACTGTGCCAGGCAAGCGATGCGCACGCGCGCGGCGTGACGCATCAGCGAATTGAGAATGCCGCCCACCAGCAGCGCGTCTTCCAGGTTATAGATTTCTTCGAGCAGATGCGGCGCCTCGGTGCGTTGGCCGTTGTCGAACTTCGGGCCGCGCGCACGATACCAGACGTTCCACTCATCGAAGGAGAGGTGGAGCTGTTTCTTCGATCGCTTCTCAGCCTGCACAACATCGCAGACGGCGGCTGTCTGGACGATCTGCTGTTCGAGGCTCAGGTTCATGGCGACGTACTTCGCGCTCGAGCCGCCGGTCTCTTCGTCGTTGCCGAGATAGCGATGCAGCGAGAGCCCGTCGACGTAGTTGTAGCACTGATCGAGCACCTGGCGGTCCCATTCGAGATAAGTCGGCATGCCGGGACCGCTCGATCCGCAGGCCACGAGCTTGAGCGACGGCGACGGATCGACCATGCGCATCTGGCGGGCGGCGTCCGCGGCCTTCAGGCCGTACTCCTCCGCGGTCATGTGCCCGATCTGCCAGGGTCCGTCCATCTCGTTGCCCAGGCACCAGTGCTTCACGTTGTAAGGCTCCGCCACGCCGTTTTTGCGCCGCAGTTCGCTCCACTCCGTGCCTTTTTCCACGTTGCAGTACTCGACGAGCGCCGCCGCCTGTTCCGGCGTTCCGGTGCCGAGATTCAGACCCATCAGCGGCAGCGTTCCGACCGCCTTGCACCACGCCATGAAGTCGTCGGTGCCGAATTGGTTCGAGTCGATAGTGTTCCACGCCTTGTCGAGTACCTTGGGACGATTCTGCTTGGGCCCGACTCCGTCCAGCCAGTTGTACCCGGAGACGAAGTTGCCGCCCGGATAGCGGATGATGGGTACGCCGAGGCGGCGGATTTCGTCCATCACGTCGGTGCGAAATCCGCTCGCGTCGGAGAGCTTCGATCCCGGCTCGTAGATGCCGTCGTAGATGGCGCGACCGAGATGCTCAAGGAACGATCCGAAGAGAGTCGGGGCGATCGCAGCGAGCTTGCGCTCGGGATCGACGTAGATGCGCGCGGTCGCAGTCGCGTCCGGCGATTGGGCGCGCAGCCAAGGCGTCAGGGAGAGATCGGCGGCCGCAGCGGAACCTGCCAAAGCGGTCGCATGCAGGAATCGGCGTCGCGATAACATAGCTAGCTAAGAACTCTACCCCAACGGCAGCGCCAGGAGAAGGGGCGGCTCCGCGCAGCGGCCCTCACCAGAACGGGAACATTCGCGCAGCGCTTCGCGTATATCGGGCATGGTAAATCCGTAAGAAAGCGAGTTTCCAATGAAAATCCCCATGACTCTGTCAAGAATCGCGCTGTTCCTGTCCCTGGTCCTCTTGCCGGTCCTACGCCTTCATGCTCAGTCGATTCCCGCGTTCAACGACATCAAATCCCAGGCGGACCTGGACCAGGCAGGCGCGGCCCTGGATACGGCTCTCTTCGACGCCTACAACCGTTGTGACCTGCAGAAACTTAGCAGCTTCTTCGCCGCCGACCTGGAGTTCTATCACGATCGGGGCGGCGTGACGCTCGGCAAAGAGAAACTGACCGAGAGCGTCAAGAACAACATCTGTGGCGGCGATGTGCGGCGTGAGCTGGTCCCCGGCACGCTGAGGGTCTATCAGATGGACGGCTACGGCATGCTCGAAATCGGGGTACATCGTTTCTATCATCCCAAATCGAACACGCCGCCGGGCGAGGGTCAGTTCATCACTCTCTGGAAATACGAGGACGGTGCCTGGAAAGCCACCCGGGCCATCAGCTTCGATCATCATCTCGTGGCAGTCAAGTAAAGCGTCCGGGTTTGCTTCTTGCACGTGCGAGCCGCTAAGATTTGAACGGAGGGCTTGGAGGCCGGGGGCGATTCCGGCCAAAGGACGCTTCCCCGGGGGACTCGCACGGAGCCGATCCCAGCAAACAGCCTGTCCGGAACGATCGCCGGACGCTTTGCCATCACCGCGCGACTCGGCGGCGGGGGCATGGGCGAAGTGTATCGCGCCCAAGACCTGCGGCTGATGCGTTCGGTGGCCATCAAGCGCCTGGCGCCGCAACTCAGCACGGATCCGACCTACCACACGCGCTTCCTCAAGGAAGGACAGCGCGCCTCCGCGCTCAACGATCCGCATATCGCAGGTATCTACGACGTGATTGAGGAGAAGAACGAACTCTACCTCGTCATGGAGTATATCGAGGGCGTGACGCTCCGCCAGCGCCTCGGCCAGCCGCTGAGGATTCCGGAATTCCTCGACATCGGCGTGCAATGCGCGGATGCGCTGCGGGTGGCACATCAGAAAGGCATCGTGCACGGCGACGTCAAGCCGGAGAACATCATGCTGACGTCGTTGGGTCAGGTGAAGATGCTCGATTTCGGCGTGGCGCGACGCCTCGTCGGCCCCGACGTGGGTACGGAAACCGCCAGCCTGGCGACGATGCAAGGGACGATCGCGGGTACGCCCGCCTATATGGCGCCGGAGGCGATGCTGGCCAAGCCGGTCGACGGGCGCGCCGATCTCTTCAGCCTGGGCGTTGTGTTCTACGAGATGTTGGGAGGAAAGAATCCGTTCCGCACGGACACGTTCCTTGGTACGTCGATGCGCGTGTTGAACGAGACTCCGCCGCCCATCGGCGAGGTGAATCCGCTGGTACCGGCCGAGCTCGAGCGCATGGTGAGCCGGCTGCTGGCCAAGAACCCGGGTGACCGCTACCCCTCCGCCGCCGAGCTCAGCACCGAATTGCGGCAACTCGCGACGGCCGGTATCAAGGCGCCGCGATGGCCGCGCTTGAGGATCTGGCGCCGGCGTTATCAATGGTGGGCGGCGGGTACCGCGGCCGCGGCCATTCTCGCGGTCTTGTTGCGTCTTGCAGTTCATGCCGGGTTCATCAGCATTTCGCCGAAGCCAATGCCCGCCAGCCCTGCGGCCGTTCAACAGCTCGCCGTGCTGCCTTTCCAGACCGTCGGCGGAGACGCACGGTTGAATGCTTTCGCAGACGGCCTCGCCGACACGCTCACGGGCAAGCTCACGCAACTGACCGCGAGACCGTCGCTCGATGTCTATCCCGCGAGCGAAGTCCGTGCGCACAACGTGACTACGGTCGACCAGGCGCAGAAGGAATTCGGCGTGAACATGGTACTGACCGGCAGCCTGGAAGAGTCGGGGGATTTCGTGCGGGTAACGACGGTCCTGATCGACGCCAAGTCGCGGAGGCAGGTGAACTCCGCGACGATCACGGCTTCGATGGGAGACGCTTTCGCCGTGGAGGATCAGGTGGTGGCGAACTCGGTGCGCATGCTCGGCATTGAGCCCAAGGATAAGGAACTCGCCACCCTCACGGAGCACGGCACCCAGCAGACCGGCGCCTATGATGACTACCTCCAAGGCATCGGATTCGCCCGGCAGTTTCAGAAGCCTGAGAATTTGCAGCTTGCCATCGCCTCGTTCAATCGCGCTCTGAAGAAGGATCCACAATATGGCTTGGCCTACGCGGGGCTCGGAGAGGTCTACTGGCACCGGTACGAAGAAACTCGCGACCCGAACTGGGTGGAGAAGAGCCGCACGGCGTGCACCAAGGCCGCCACTCTCGGCAATGGCGGGGCCGAGGCGCACAACTGCCTGGGACTGCTCGATAACGGCACCGGCAAATACGAAGCCGCCGCTCGCGAATTCCAGCAGACCCTTGGGATCGAGCCCACCAGCGACCGCGGCTACGTCGGGTTGGCTCAAGCCGAGGAGCATCTCGGCAAGTTCTCGGAGGCCGAGAAGACTTACCAGCAGGCCATCGCTTTGCGTCCCAGCTACGGCCCCGCATACAGTTGGCTGGGGACGTTCTACTTCGATCGGGGCCGTTACGACGATGCCGCGCGGATGTACAGGGCCATGGTGGATCTCACGCCAGACTCCTTCACGGGCTACAGTAATCTGGGCGGCGCTTACCTGATGGAAGGTCGCTACGCCGAAGCTATCGAGCCGCTGAAAACGTCGATAACAATCCGCCCCACTTCGTCCGCCTACTCCAACCTGGGAACGGCCTACTACGATTTGCACCGGTACGCGGATGCGGCGCGCACCTACGAAGAAGCCGTCAAGAGCGATCCACGACAGTACGATCTGTGGGGTAATCTCGGCGATGCCTACTACTGGGCGACCGGCGAGCGCACCAAGGCGGCGGCGGCTTACCAGAAGGCGGTCACGCTCGCGCAGGAGCGACTGGCCGTTAATCCCCGGGACCCACTCCTTGTCAGCTATCTCGCCACCTACCAGGCGATGCTGGGCGACCGGCGAGCGGCGCTGGCTTCGATCGACCGGGCGTTCAGGCCGGCGCCCAAGGATCCGGAGCTGATGTTCAACGCGGCGCTGGTCTACAATCAGCTCGGCGATAACCGCCAGGCGATCGACTGGCTGGCGAAGGCGGTGGCCGCAGGGTATCCCCCGGCCGACTTGCGCGACACTCCGAACTTTAGTAGTCTGCAAAGCGACGCGCGCTTCCAAAAAATCGTGCATACGCGCTGAATCTCAATCAAGGGGGACTACTCATGAACAACCTCGGACGACCGGCGATCGGGTTCACGGCGGCTCTCGGCCTCGCATTGTTGCTTCCCAGCGTGGGTTCTGCCACCGCCAGCGTCACTCCCAAAAGCGCCTGCAGCGGGTCGGCCAGCTTCACCATCACACTTGGCTTCGACCCGTCGACGAATTTGCCGACCGTCAACCCCGCCTCGAATACCACCTGCGTGATCGGCGGAGAAACCATCACCTTCACCCCGTCAGGCCTGCCCAGTGGAATGACCTGGAGCGTAACCTTCCCGGCCCCGTCTGCGGGCGGCTCATTGTTCACAGACAGTTGCACGATCAGCGGCAGCACCCAAAGTTCGGGTTGCACGGTGGTGAATTCTCCGCAGTCGGGCGATTACAATTACAGCGTTACTGAGACCTTGAACAACACCAATTACACCCTGGACCCGAAAGTGATCGTCTCGGGCGTCGGGACGACTCCACATAAGCGGCACAAGAAACCCGCTCAAAGCCCCGAAACCGCGGCACCGCCTCCACAGCAGTAGCAAAGGTGCGGGCATGTAGAGTAGGGAGTCGGGAAGAAAGCTGAAGTGTGGGTTTTCCCGGCGCCCTACTCCCGACACCCGATCCCCATTTCCTTGCGCCCGCCGCGACGCTTGATTAGTTCACCGTTACCGACACCGTGGCGCTGTGGCTCAGGCTGCCGCTGCCGGCATCCACGCTGACGCTCCCTGTCTCGCTCGGAGTCATGGTGCTGGTGATGGGCGTCGAACTCGAGCTGCCGCCGCCGCAACTGATGCCGGCAGCCAGCAGGCAAGCCAGGGCCAGTCCCAACCACACGCGAGCCCGCCCCGACTGCATCCGTCTCTCCCCGGGCTGCACTCTGTGTGAACCCAGCCGCAAGAGACCGGCTCCAAGCCCCAGCATCAGTACGAACGCGATGCGGAGCGCGAGACCGGAATCACTGAAGCTCGCCGGGAATCCGCGCGGCAGCAGACGCGCGCTCTGGGAAGCCGTAATGGTGAGCGTGCTGGTGCCGCTTCCGACGAGCGAAGGCGAGACGCCGGCCGTAACCCCGGCGAGCGTGGTGGCCACGACGGTGCTGAAACTCACCGCGCTGTCGAAACCGTTGACGGCCGTGATAGTCACCGTGGCTGTGGCCGAGCCGCCCGGACTGAGAGAGAGTGTGGCCGGGCTGATGGAAATCTGAAAGTCGGGCGGAGGAGGCGCCGCCTTCGAAGATGGCCACGCCGAGGCGAGGTTACCGGCGTCGATAGAGCCTAGACCGCTGGCCAAATCGTAGCCTGGGCCGGCGCTGTAACCGATGTCGCCGCCGTTGGGGCAGTCCGTCGTCCCCGCCTCGCACGGCACCATATTGTTTCCGGTGGTTATATCGTGAAAGGCGTCCGGTGACTTCGCGGCCAGAGAATAAAGCACCGGGTTCACGTCGCCCTGAGCGCCCTTCTGCTGCTCGTCGATCAAGGCCACCACGGCTGAGAAGCTCGGCGCTCCAGCTGACGTCCCGCCCACCACCTCGAGGTCATTGTTGGCCATGCGGAACCCATTGACGCAGCTCCCGCCGGTGCAGATCAGGTAAGGGTCATGATAGACGGCTGCGTTCAAGGCGATATCGGGCACGTCGCGTTTGCCGTCGGCGGGGACGCCGGCGCCCGCCTGCCAACTGGGCTTGGCGAAGAACGTGCTCACGCCGCCTCCGCCCGCCGCCAGGCTGTTGGCTTGCGCCGTCTCATTCCACACGGTTTCCGGGATATAGCCAATCGCCGATCCATTGTTGGCATTGTTGGTGCTGTTCCAGTAGGTCCCTGACCCCTCGTTGAATTCCGTGCCTCCCACGGCGGTGAAATAGGGGATGGCGGCGGGAATGTCCACCGCCAGGCCGTGCGTGGCGACGGTCGGTGGCGACGTCGGGGTTCCTTGGTCGCAGTCAGCGGCGCCATCATCGCCGGAGGCGGCCATCAAAGTCATGCCTTGCGCATTGGCCTGCATTGCCGAACTCGCAAGGGAATCGGCGAAAACCGAGCCGACCGAAGCCTCGCAACTGCCGTAGCTGATCGTCACCACCGGCGCCAAATCGCTGTCGATGGCATACTGCAAGGAAGTGAAAGCGTTGGTGGAGTTTACGTAAAGGATGGGCGCGTTCGGCGCCAAGCCTCCCGACCACTCGAGATCCAGATCCGCCTCAATCAGGTCGGTGCTGATCGTTCCCGGGTCAGGCGATCCCGGCACCAGCAGCGTAGCGGGATTATTCACGCCGAGCCCGGAAGCCGTGCGGAACGCCTGGATGTCGCTCACCTGGAAGTCGGTCTCTCCCATCACCGCGATTTTCTCTCCGCTGCCCGTCAGGCCGGCGTTGTAGAGAGCCTGCAAACCATAGATGGTGGCAAAATCGCTGGGCGCCAGGTAGTGGTCTCCGGAAATACTCGATGTGAATTCCGGCTGGCCCGCGACCCGGCGCAGCCAACGCGCGGCGCGCGGCTGGGGGCGAAAGTCATCGAGCGAGCGGAACCCCAAAACCACGGCCGCCAGCGCAGACGGTATGGAGGGGTCGGTAGCATTGGCGTAATGGGTCTCGCCATTCACCACGTATCTGTGGATTTCGGTGTGAAAAGCGGCTGATACCTGAGAAGCGGTACCGGAGAACATTACCCAGGTGCGGCCGCGCGCGGTCAGGTTGATGGCGAATCCCTGGTCTTCGAGCCAGGAAACGATCCGGCCCACATCGCCCTGGCTCAATCCAAACTGGCCGGCGAACTGTTCAGGCGTAAGCCAACGATGGTAATTCGCAGAAGTGGGGTCGAGCTGTTCGGCCAGCAGCTTATCCAGCGCAAGCTGCTGCCCGGGCGCGGGCTGAAACGCCATGATGATGTTGATGACCCTGAACGAGCCCTCCACCGGGCCCCGATCGTATTCGGGTCGCGCCTCGCCGCGGACGTTACCGTGAATGACGCTTAGTGAATTGTTGTCGATCTCGCCCACGCGGTCCGGCACGACCGTATCGGCGAAACGGGGCTTGATCGCGAATGTAAGAATCCCCAAAACTGCGAGTCCAGCGATGAGCACGTATCGAACTGAAGCAAGCGGCCTGAATCGCATTTCAACTTCCTCCGGCTAGAGGCCGTATTTTTTCCTCTTTGGTCAACCTAGCATACGCCCAAGACTCCCGGCGCAGTCGCCCGCGCCACCACGGATGGCGGGTACCCGCCATTGGGTGCGGATTCGCGTCCTCAGGTTGGCCCCCTGGCAGGTTGCAACACTGCAATTCGGCAGGATCGCGCCGCGCCGTGGCGCTGGCGTCCCAGCCGGCGCCGATCGCGCCATTCGCACACGCATTTACAGAGCGCCGCGGCCGGTTGGGGACGAGAATCGCCCTTGCCACTATCCTTTGCTCAAAAACAGGCCCTTTTTGGCGCTTAAGCCATTGAAAAAGCTCGGGATAATCACAATGGGTTTGGAGAGCGCCGGATGTGAGGTAACTTACAGATGGCGTGAGGCTTAACTTGAATGGGTTTGGTGGCTTTGGAGAGCCCGGCGCAACTATCTTTTTGCAAAAAAGAGGCGTTTTTGAGGTGCAATCGACTGAAAACAAACAAGATAGCTTGAATGGGTTTGGCTTCGGCCGATTCTGGCTTATCTCTATCATTCTGCTGCCTTTAAACCTAATGGGTTTGGGTGGCTTTGGGACCCTCTTTTCTGACGGCCCAGGCGGGACCCGGGAGATTGTCGGCAAGGGAGGCGCCGGGCTGAGCGGGCGGGGTCTGTACTCAGAGACACAACCAGCCTCCAAGCACCGGCCAACGTCACCGGCCGGGCACAAAGCGGATATTGCCCACGTTGAGATAGGCGACATTGTATCATGGACGTAATAATTGTCAAGGAAAATCGGCGAGCGTCGTCGCGCCTCTTGCGTGACTTGCGTAAGGGATCAGGTCTCCCGAGTCGCGTTACGATGAGACAGGAATCCCGCGATGAGAGGTTCGAGTTACAGTGTCCTGCGCTGCGCTGAGTGAGGTGGTCAAAAGCACGGCCTCCGGCAAGCGCTATAGCCCGTCTGAGCTCTCCTCTCGGTGGCAATGGCGAAGAGGGTATCGCAGCGATGGATCAGAGTCAAGCTAACAGTCACGGTCTGATCATGCTCGTGCGCTGCGCCCAGAGATCAACTGGCGAGAAGCTGGTAGTAAATGGTTCGCGCCCCCGGTTACTCTGCGACAGGCCATTAGTGAGGACCGCCGCCGCCCCCGGTCCCATCGGTCAGGTTCGGGCTGGTGGAGATGACCTTGGGCTGCTGGCTGCCGCTTTGATGTCCCACGGCGTAGAAGGCAATGAAAAGATCCTTTAGAGTGTTGCCGCCAACCTGATCCACGAGTGAATTGCCTGTGCCCGCCGCCGCATAGTTCACGCCGGAAAGGGTAACGTCGCCCGTGGCAAATCCGGTGGTGGTGGGCTTGAAAATCATCACGCCGGTACCGGAGTTCGTGTTCGACATGTACACGTTGGTGATTTCGACGCCGTTGGTATTGTAGTTATTGGCCCCCACCTGGAAAGAGGTAGCGAAGTACTCCACGTGGCTGTTGGTGATGTTCACGGAGGCGCCTTCAACCACGAACCCAGTGCCGGAGCAAACCTCGCCGGCAGCGCCAGGGCAGGCATTGAAAGCCGAAATCGTCACGTTGTCCAGGTCGCGAACCACGCCTCCGAAATCAAGATTCGACGCGCCGTCGTTCTGAACGAGAACACCGGCCGTGCTTGCATTGCACAAACTACACGTCTGCCAGTATTGGACGCTCACATTGTGATAAGGGCCGCTGTTGACGGCGCCGAAGAATGTTTGCCCGTTGTTGTTCGTGAACTCGCTCAGGCTCACCATCAGGCCCGCCACTGCCGAATTGGCGAGGGTCACGCCCTGATACCAGGATCCTTCCTGCGAGGCGCCGTTGTAAGCCGCGATGCAACCCGGCTGGTCGTTACAGTCGATGGCCATGTTGGAGACTTCGGCCCGGAAGGCCTGAGTGCCGTGTCCCAGGCATACCAGGGCGCCGGCGACGCAGATCGGCGGCAGGTTCCCACTGAAGCTGTAGCCCGGGGCGGCCTGCAGGACGGTGTTCTGGCCGATGAAACTGCCGGGATCGCCCAGGCCGTTCACCCAGATGTGGCTGGGAATCTGCCACGGCACGGTGGTCTGAATCACCACATTGCCCAGCAGCAAAACTCCGTGATGCGCCGTCGTATTGCCCGTGGAAGGATCCATGAAAGGATCCACAGTGCAGTTGGGCGAGCCGGGCTCGCCACCGGTGATCGATCGCGCGTCGAGAACGCCGCTATCCACGGAGACGCCGTTCACACTGCTGAGCGCCTCCCAACCTTTCTCGATTCTCTTGCAGATGTCCGTGTCGGTCGTATCGATCTTGGCTACGTCCAGGGTAACCGGATCGGGCGTGCTGGTGTTGGTTCCAGTGGAGATGATCGGCGCTCCCACCTGGGCGCGCAAAGTCCCCGCCGCGAAGAGCAGGAATCCGCACACCGCCGGCAGGATGCGAAACTTCGAGAATCCGGCTGTCCAAGCGCGAGGTTGCATATTCAGATCTCCTTTCTTCAGGTGCTGAACGACGAACGCCCGTGCTACTTTGGGCGAACCATGGCAGAGCCGGTCTGCGCAGCGCGCATCACGGCGAGGCTGCCGCGCCGTGAATTCGGCTTGGGAGCATTCATTTCTTTGGTCTCGTCCGCGAGCCGGACGTTCTCGTATCCCTTCCGCCGCGCGAGAATGCGGTAGTCGAACGCTACGTTCGAATGTCCGTGCCGCAGTTCACGAACATCGAATCCCGAGGGCGTTTCGTTGGTAACAAAGAGACCCTCGCAGTCGCCCTTGGGAGTGAGAAATACGTGGTATTCCATGCCGGCGTTGACGGTCTCGGCAAACTTAGGCTCCAGCTTGACAGCGGCGGCGCCTCGGTCGAGCGTCCCCGAGCCGAAGTCCTCAAACCAGTTCTCGGGAGCCTGAATCGTATAAAGGGCCAGTTGGCGGCCGTTGACAGGAACCACGGCGGATTGCGTTCCGTTGCAGAAGGAGTTGCCGTCGCTGTTGGCGACAATGCAAGTTGTACCATTGCCGGCAACCGCCTCGATCAGCGGCAGCCCGCTACCGCTGTTGAGATTCTCCACGTAAAGCGTGGCGTTGCTGCTGCTCGTAGGGCTATTGTTATAGGCCACGACGGCGAAACCGTCGTCCGTAGTTGCCAGGACGCCGTCGTTACCCATCTCTCCGCTGTCACCCCAGACACCGGTGTAGCCCGGATGCAGCGTGCCCGTCGTGCTGGGACTGACATTCACGCCAACGACGCCCGAGCCCGTGCTGGCCGACACCGTGCCTTGGGCTCCGACCGTCTGACCGGTCGCGGATGTGTTTGCCACCGAGACCGCGCTTCCCGATCCGCTCTGGGTGGCGCTTATGATGGCGGCGCTGCTGTTTCCCGTGAACGCGGCCGTCGCACCCGAGATTGACCCTGTAGCGCTGACGTTCCCTGTCACGCTCTGATTGCCCGCGAACGCGTTCGAGCCGAGCGAGGCCGTATTGGGAAACGTTTGGCTGCTCACAAACGTCACTGCCTGATCGAATTTGGCGGTGCCGTTCACCTCCAGCGTCGCGGCCGGCGTGGTGGTTCCGATACCCACCTGGCCGGTGGTCGTGACGCGCATGCGTTCCACGTTGCCCGTGACGATTCCGGCCGGTTGGCTGGTAAACGTTCCGAAGAAGCCGCTGGCGGTCTTCAAGGGACCCGTCCCGAGTCCGTCGGCTCCTACCACTACGACGGTCTTGCCGGCGTTCGCGTCCGCGCCCACATAGGAGAGCGAGTTGCCGCTGGTGGCCAGGTTCGATGCCCGAACCTGAACGTTGCTCGTCGAAGTCGTCCCCGCAACCTGCAGGTTGACGCTCGGCGACGTGGTCCCGATGCCGACAGCTCCCGTGCTGGTGATGCCGATGACGTCACCGATGTCGGAACGCCAGAATCGCGCCACCTTGCCCGTGCTGTACCACTCGCCGTAGGGGCTCGTGCCACCCGAGCGGTCCTGAAACGCCAGGCCGGCACCGCTGCCCGTCGAATAGATCGGCGTCGCGCCATTCACTTGTAGTGCGTTGGTGGGGCTGGCCGTTCCGATGCCGACCATTGCTGTGCTTCCCGACCCTGTCTGAAACAACACCGAGTTACCCAGCGTCGTAGTGCCGGTCCACAGCGGCACGTAATTGGTGGTGCCGCTGCCGGTGATCGTCGAAGCCGGCGTCTTGGTGTCCGTCTTAGCATTTGACTTGCCGCCTGCCGTCGATGCGGCCGTGAGCCCGGGCTTCACGCTCGCGCTTCCTGCCTCCGAAGACGCGCCCGTCGCGCCGGCGGCCGGGTTGTCGTTCGTCATGAAGGCCGAGGGCGGCCTGCCACCCAGGGTGTCGGCGTCTGCCGCCTTCAAGGCGTATGGGACGCCCACCAATAGGACGCGCGTCTGCTCGCCGACGCCCGGCAATGCCGGCGCCACGCCCAGCCAGCGGGCCGAGCCTGTGGCGAACAGATCGAGCGGCAAACCGTCAGGCGAGGCTGCGCCGAGAAAGACGCTGTAGTGTCCCTGGGAATCGAGCGCCAAGGTCTGCGTCTCGGACCATAGCGGCGCTCCGCCTTCCTGAAGCGCGTAAAGAGAAAAAGTGACCGCGACCGTGCCTGTAGCGGCCTTGCCGGACGAGTCGGTCACCACACCCTTGAACTGCACCAGGCGTGGCACCACCGTGCCCGATGCCGGCAGCGCTGCAGTCTGCAGGGCCCGCGGATGCGCCTGCGCGCCGAGAATTCCAATAACCGCCACTTCGGCCACCCAAAACAGGATGCCCCTTGTTCTCATGGCAACCTCCAGCACTTCATCGAGGACGTTGAGTCACGCTGAAAAAACCATGGGAGTTTACGCTCGGCGGTCGAGCGAAGTCAAAGGGTGTATCGGACGGGTAATTACAACAATCGACGAGAGGGGTAGCGCGGACGTTGCTTCGGGAGGAAGGAGGGAAGGCGGCTGAACTCATCGCCGCCTTCCTGTGAACGACGTTGCGTCAGAAGTGGAAGCCGAGTTGAGCGGTCAATGTGCGCGGCGTAACGTAGTGCGTACCGCTGAAGGTGGAAATGAAGTTGTAGAGCGCTTCCTTGTCGGTGATGTTGATTGCGGTGAAGGTCAGGCTCCACTTCCGTTTGTCGCCGTGGAACAGATTATCGTCGCCGACGGAGACATCGAAAAGATTCCGCCCCGCGATTCGGGGCGGATTGCGGTCGTCGTTCTCCGTCCCTGGCGCTGGAATGTCCACATACTTCGCCTTGTACTCGTTCCCGGGGCACAAGTCGTATCCCAGGGACGAACTGATCCCAACCGTCGGAGTGGCAAACACGCCGTTGCAGGACAGTCCGGCCTGAAACTGTTGGTCGGGCGTGATGATCGACGTGTCGACAATGGAATCCGTCCCCGCCGGCCCGTTGGCGCAATTGCCGCCCGCACACGGCACCGGACCGGCCACCAAGCCGCTATCGTAGCGCCAGTTGAAGCCGACCCAGGGGCCGCGCTTGAACGGTTGGTACTGGAAGTGAGTGGTCTCGTTGAATTTTTCGTCGTGATCGATGCGAAACACCTCGCACCCCGTCGCTGCGGAGCAGATCGGTGTAGACCCGATTCCGCTCACCTGCGGTTCGTAAAATCGCGCCGCCACGCTGGACATTACAACGTAAGCCGTAAAACCGTGGTAATCCGGCACGTTGGCCCGAATCGCGTATCCGGGTATCTTCGACTTATCCCATTCAATCGGGAAAGTAATCGGCGAGTCGCCAAGCACGCTGAAGTCGAAAGCCCGGTCCGTATATTTCCAGATGTATTCGCCGTCGATCACAAGGTGCTTGCCAAACGCCTGTTCGAGACCAGCGTGAAACTCGTTGCGGTCGCCGGGGCTCAACGGCACTTGCGATACGCACGGCGAAATGGTGGAGGCCATCAGCGCGCTGATCACGGGATAGGTGCATCCCACGCTGGAGATAATTAAGTTCTCATTGAAAGGGGTTTCCATGGTGTGGGCGTACGAGATCCGCAGGACCGTGTTCGTCTTGTGGATGTTATAGGCCACGCCCAGACGCGGCTCTCCGGATTTCGCAATCGCGATTCCGTTGTAAAAGTCGGCGCGAAAGCCCAGATTGAAGTTCCAATCGCCTTTGGTGATGGAATCCTGCGCGTAGAGGGACGTCAGCTTGACATCGGTGTGACCGCGAAACGCATAAAGGCCGCTCGTCGAGGACGGGCAGCCATCGGACGCCGGCAAGGGCGCCGTCCGGGTCAGGTCGTAGCAAGCGAGCAGAGGAACGAAACCAGGATTCGGCATCAAGGGCGCGCCGCAGTTCGCCGGATTCGTCAGCGTTGGACTAGTGTCCGGGCTGCCGTCTGCATTCAAACAGACGGCGTTCGCCGCCGGATCGACAATTCCGAAACTGTCATTTTCAGTCAAGAGCTCACTGTCGACCTGGACGCCCACCTTCAGGTCGTGAATACCCCGGGCATAGGTTACGTCGGCGTGTGCGCCGGCGTCCGTCAATGTCCGATCCTGGCCGATCGTCTGCTCTTGAAGATCGGGTATGAAGTCGGCGAAGGGATCGCTGCTTGGATCGTAGTTGTATTGATCCCGCCTGACCCAGGCGCCGAGCGTGAAGACGGTGTGATTGTTAATCAGGTGCGTCCAGGCGGGCGCGATGTTGATCGTCTTGATCTGGGAATGCTGATCGGTAGGGCCTACCGGCAAGCCGTTCGGTCCGAGGCCGCCGTTATCGACCACGAGGCCGGACCAGCCCGTCGCATCCTGCGCGTCGTAGGAATTAGGCGTCTGGACCCAGGAGCGGGTGAACTGGAAATTCACATTGACGGTGTCTGCCGATGAAGGTTTGAAGTCGAAGCGATCAAATATGTTCTCCTCGTTGCCCTTGTCGTGCATGACGTCAAACTCCGGACCATCCAGAAACCGGCTGGTATTCAGGCCGGTGGCGGTGATGAAGTTGCCCCAGCTGTTCCCGCCGTAGCCGAAATCGAAACCGCCGTTTCCGGTGCCGAACGTGCCGTAGGAGGCGGTGACGTCTCCGTGCGGGGTCGTATCGCCCATGCCGGAGCGCGTGGTGGCGACGATGACCAGGCTGGTCTTGCCTCCGTATTCGGCGGGAGGCGCTCCCTCAATCACCTCCATCGATTGCACGGCGTCCGCCGGAAGCTGATTCGAGAAGACCTTGCTTTGCTGATCCGTGATGGGCTGGCCGTCGATCGAGAAAGAGTTGGAGGCGTGATCGCCAAGGCCATGAAAAAGGCCATTCGAGTCTGCGGCCACGCCCGGCGAGGACAACGTGACCAGGGAGCTCAGAGTCGAAGATTGACTCTCGAGAGGGAGCTCCGCAATAAGCGCGCGATCCACATCCGTGTGCGCGGTGGAATCGAGTTCGATAAGATCCGAGGCTTCGCTGGTGACGGTCACCGTGGTTTTTCCACCCGTCAACTGCATCCCAACCTTTAAGTCCACCGGAACCGTGGAGCGGACGTCAACGTCCTGCACGTAGGGCGCGAATCCCTTGGCCGTCGCCGTCAGGTGATAGGGATTGAAAGGCACGTTGGTGACGGTGAAGGCGCCTGAAGCATCGGTGGTCTCCGTGCGCGTGAACCCCGTGACGGGGTTGAGAATGGTCACCGTAGCACCGGCGATCACGGCGCCCGATGGGTCCGTCACCGTGCCGTTTATGGTCCCGGCGCTACCGAGCGACTGCGCCAGCGACGTGGATGGTAGCGCCCCGGCGCAAAAACAAAGCGCGGCTGCAATGAACAGGTGCCGGACCGCACGGGAACCTGCAGGGTGGTGCGCGGAATGCCGGCATTCAGAACTTGTGAATGTGAGTGGGTGCATGAATTCTCCTTGTGGCAATATTTGCTGCGCCGCTCGTGGCGGCATTGACGCGTGGTTGGGAACCCCAGGCGGGAGCGGGCAGCGTCAAGATCAAAAGCTGCGCGCGCCTTCAATAAGGCGTCGATCTAACCGCAGGGGAATTGTCAGCAGCTTGCCAAAGAGGAGTACGGGGGATCTCGTCCAGCGAGACGAACCTGGCGATGCGCGGGAGGCCTGACGACAGCAAGGGGCGCCAGGCCTATTGTGGAAATGCTGTGGAACGGCAACGCCACGGTCGAGGCCGGAGTGGAAACACCATGGCGGACAATCTGGCAGAATGCGCACGATCCCGAATCGCCGGCGGGCGCTCCGGAATGGCCCGGAATCGCAGAAACGGCGAGCGGGGACTGACGCGCACCGGCAAGCTCAGGATGATAGTGGAAACCCGCCAGCCAGGCGATCTGGAACTGCGCCAGCAGAGCCGCGAAAGCCAGCAGCCGGAACCCGGAGAGCGGTCTTCCGGCGCCGTGCGTAGCTCGATTTGAGAAGCAAGGCTTCCACATAAGGTTCAGCGCTTTGATGCGGCCGGTACGGCCATGGTTGGCATCGTCCCGGCCCGCCGGAGGTTGAACACTACTTTTAACACGTTTTTCAAGGGTTTTCCCACTCAATGTTACAGAGTTCGGTCGCGCCGGTTACAGTCTCCGCATTTTCCACAAAATGTTAACATCGCGATTCACCGGCTTGAATGGCGTGTCCAATCGGTTTCACCCTCATGCGAGCCGCTAAAATTGAGCGTGTGCTCGTGTCAAGCGGATTTTTTTGGCGCATCGCTCGTTACCGTAAAGGGTTTCCTCGGAAACGAGAATGGCACCGATCAATTTGTGTTATGTTAGCACCGCCGATGACGCAGGAGCGCAAGGTCGGCAGCAGTTTTTCAGTCGCACGTTAAACCAGAGTCAAGCCCGTGCAGCGACTCGGCGTCGCGTAAGGGGGGACGCAGCCGCAACGGGAGTAGTGTCTCTTGGGAAGCATGGCCAAGTTGGAGATTCCACAGCGAGGATGAGCTATGAACGCTTGGCAGGAAGCCCTGAACGAGATCAAAGACAGAGTCAATCCCCAGAGCTTTGACACTTGGCTGCGTCCCACGCGCCTGATCCGTTTGGTACCGCCGACCATGTACGTGCAAGTGCCCAATCGGGAGTTTGAAGACTGGATCCAGGAGAACTTCGGCGCGCTCCTGCGCGAAGTCCTGGTGCGCATGGACCCGCCCATCAAAGACGTGTGCTACGTGGTGCCGGACAACGGCACCGGTACGCTGTCGGCGAGGTCGGCCGTGCAGGGACGACTCGACTTCGACTCCATCGCGCACCGGCTGAATCCGCGCTACACGTTTGATACCTTCGTGGTGGGCTCCTGCAATCAATTCGCTCATGCCGCGGCGCGCGCGGTGGCGCAGGCTCCCTCCAAAGCTTACAATCCACTGTTCCTATACGGCGGCGTGGGACTGGGCAAGACCCACCTCATGCAGGCGATCGGTCACCACTTGGCCCAGCACAACAAAGACGTTCGCCTGGCGTACGTCTCCTGCGAGCAGTTCACCAACGAGGTCGTGAATTCGCTGCGCTACGACCGCATGGTGACCTTCCGCGACAAGTACCGGAGCGTGGACATTCTGCTGATGGACGATATCGAGTTCCTCGCCGGCAAAGAGCGCACGCAGGAAGAGTTCTTCCACACGTTCAACGCCCTTTACGAATCCCAAAAGCAAGTGGTGATTTCGAGCGACTGCCCCGCAAGAGAGATTCCGGGAGTCGAAGAGCGGCTGCGCTCACGCTTCGCCTGGGGGCTCACCGCGGACCTCCAGTCGCCCGATCTCGAGACCAAGCTTGCCATCCTGGCTCGCAAAGCCGAGATGCACAGCATCCAACTGACGCCGGTGGTGGCGGAGTTCGTGGCCACCAAGATCAGGGCCAACATCCGTGATCTCGAGGGCGCCCTCACCCGCCTCATCGCTTACTCGTCGCTGACCGGCGCCAAAATCGACCTGGCCATGGCCCATCAAGTGCTGCGGCACATCGTTCCCATAGACGATCGCCGCATCACCATGGAGCACATCGGGCGTGTGGTCTGCCAGGAATTCTCCCTGACGGTGCTCCAACTGAAATCCAAAAACAACAGCCCCGCTATTTCGCGGCCCCGCCAGGTCGCCATGTACCTGGCCAAGCAACACACGAGGGCGTCCCTGCCCCAGATCGGAAGAGAATTCGGCGGCAAACATCACACCACCGTGTTACACTCCATTCGCAAGATCGAGCGGGAACGGGAATTGAATCGCGATTTAGACAAGACGATCAACAGGCTGAGCGACGGACTGAGATCGGCTTAGGTGATTTTTCCAGAGCCTGTTGATTTGAAAATTTGTGAGTGATTCCCTCCCGATCTTTGAAGGCGGTTTATCCACGGCAGCAGGGAGCGTGCGTCCACAGGCTGACGGCCTCTTTTTCCAGCGGGGAACTGCCTCGGAGCAAATTTTCCAGAAATCCACACCCCCTACTACTAAAGTGTGGGGTATAGAGAGTTATCTATATGGAGTTTTCAGTAAAGAAGTCCGACTTGCTGAAAGAAATCGACCTGGCACAGGGCGTGGTCGAGAAGAAGGCCACGATTCCAATTCTCTCGAACTTCCTGTTGGAAGCGAAGGACGGACACATCCACTTGAGCGCGACCGACCTCGAGTTGGGTCTGCTGTCCAATTGCGTTGCCAAGGTGAAGAAAGAGGGCTCGGGCACAGTTCCGGCGCGCCGGCTCGTCGACATCGTCCGTTCCCTTCCCGAAGCCGATGTGAAGTTCAAAGTGCTGGAGAACCAATGGGTCGAACTGAAGTGCGAACGATCTTCGTTCAAGCTGGTCGGCATGGCGCGCGATAATTTCCCGGCTTTGCCGGTCGTCCCGGGCACGCTCGCCAGGGTGCCGGGATCCTCCCTAGCGACCCTGATCAAGCGTACGAGCTTCGCGGTATCCAGCGAGGAATCGCGCTATACGCTGAACGGCGCTTTGCTGATGCTCAAGCCTGAGAGCGCGACCATGGTGGCGACCGATGGACACCGTCTGTCGCTCGTCGAGCATGACACGACCGTGGAGGAGTTGAACAACGAACTGCGGATCCTGGTCCCGCGCAAGGCGATGAGCGAGCTGGAGAAGCTTGTGTCGCAGGCGGACGACGGCGCCAAAGTCGAGGTTTCAAAGGACGACAGCCACCTGTTCTTCTCGGTCGGAGACAGAGTCCTGATCTCCCGGCTGCTGACAGGCCAATTCCCGAATTACGAGGCCGTGCTTCCCAAGGAGACGCCGCGCGTCGCGGAACTCGACAGGGAGGCCTTTACGGCGGCCCTGCGCCGCGTAGCGCTGCTATCGGACGAGCGCTCGCACGCCATACGCCTGCAGATCGATAAAGGCCGCCTGGAGCTGTTCTCGACCAGTGGCGAATACGGCGAGGCCAATGAGGCCATCGACGCCGAGTATGTTGGCGAGGCGATGGAGATCGGATTCAATTTCCAGTACGTCCTCGATTTTCTCAATGTCCTTCCGGAGGGCGGAAGAGTGCGGCTGGAGCTGCAGGACGAGCAAAGCGCCGGTCAACTGCGCCCGGTCGGGGAAGACACCTACCGCTATCGCTACGTCGTCATGCCGATGAGGATTTGAATAAGTTGCGACGCGTGTTGATCCCTTTTGTGCTCGCCTGCATTTCCTGCGCAAACACCATACAGGCTCAGTCCGCTGGATGCACGAAGCGTATTCTCCGCATGAGGATTACGCATGACGATATCGAGAAAGTCCAGCAAGCTGAGACGCAGGGTCATCGGCCTTGGCGCAGCAATCCGTACAGCGTTGCCGAGGCGGAACTGGTGCACCGAGAACGTGGGCTCGACCCGCGCACGGTCGATTCGATCCCGTACAAGCGAACAATTCTCTCCGCCACCTGTCAGACCTTCAGATTCGAGTTGAATGGGCAACGTCACATCGATCAGATTTCGCTCCGTCGTTTTCGTTGGCGTGACCCTGGAACGGGAAAGACGCAGCTTACAGTCTGGTGGGCCACAGGATCTGTGATCTGGGACTGCCCGGCTGAGAAAACACATCCCTTACCCACGCAGTTAACTCAGCCGTAATGGCGCGCCTCGTGCTGCGATCCGTGGTACTCTAATCATTCTCGAAAACTGAGACATTCCGGTGCGGGCTGCCGGTACTGTCCCGCTCTTAATGTGAGTTCACTCCCCCGGGGTAAGTCTGCTTGCTTGAGAACGTTCCCACTGAGATTTCACCCCGGCGAGAACCTGACGCCTCCACCATCGCGGTTGACGCGACACCGTCACTGCAGACAGCGACCAGCGCCGGACGCCTTGCCGGCGCCGCGGGAATCGTCACCGCCAGCGTGGTCCTAAGCCGCTTCCTCGGATTCCTGCGCGAGTGGACCGTGGCGCATCAGGTGGGCTCGAACGCCACTACGGACGCCTACTATGCGGCCTTTACCCTGCCCGATTTCCTCAATTACCTGCTGGCGGGCGCATCGCTGAGCGTGATCTTTATTCCGGTGTTCACCAAGTACCTCGCCGCCGGCGAGGAGGACGAGGGCTGGCACGTGTTCTCCACCGTGATCACCTTTATGACGATCTTGCTGATCCTGGCGGTGGCCGCCGGCGAGATTTTTGCGCCGCATTTGGTCAACATCACCACGCCGGGTTTCCGGTCGGCCGAAAAGGCCCAGGTAATCTTTTACACCAGGCTGATGCTGCCCGCGCAGATCTGTTTTGTCCTGGGCAGCATCCTGCAGGCCGTGCAATACGCCAAGCATCAGTTCCTGGTGCCGTCTCTGGCCCTCGTGATCTACAACTCGTTCATCGTGATTGGCGGCTGGACGCTGGCGCGTCACGTGGGGATGACGGGTTTCGCGCTGGGAGTCTTAACGGGCGCGATCTTGGGCAATCTGCTGCTGCAAATTTACGGGGCACGGCGGGCAGGCGCCCGCTTTCGCCCTCGACTGAACCTCGGCCATCCCGGCTTCACCCTCTTCCTGAAGCTGGCCGTGCCCATCATGCTGGCGCTCTCGCTGACGTTCACCGATAACTGGATCATCCGCTGGTTCGGCTCGTACCTCCACGCTGCCTCGATCACCTGGCTGCAGTACGCCAAGATTCTCATGCAGGTGCCACTTACTTCGCTTGGACAGGCCGTAGGAGTGGTGTCGTTCCCGATCCTGTCGCGGCTCTACTCGGAAGGCAAACTCGACGAACTCGATCGCACGTTGAGCGCCGCGCTTAAAGGGATGCTGGCGATGATGGTCCCGGTGTCGGCGCTGCTCGTCGCGCAGAGTGAGCCCCTGATCTACCTGGTATTCTCGCACACGCGGCTGCGCGGCCCCGATTTTCACGCGACAGGCGTAGCGCTGGCGCTGTTCGCGCTCGGCATGTTCGCCTGGGCCGGGCAGTATCTGCTGTCGCGCGGATTCTTCGCCATCCACAACAGTTGGACGCCGGCGGTAATCGGTACAGCCGTCACCCTGGCCAGTCTTCCCGTCTATCGCTACCTCGTTCACCGCCACGGATACTGGGGGCTGGCGCTCGCGAGTTCCATCGGGATCACCGCTTTCATGCTTGTTCTCTTCGTGGTCTTGAACCGGGTGACGAAGAGCCGCACCGTGCGCAGCAATGTCGTCTTCTTCTTCAAAATCGCCGCCGCCTCGACTGTAGCCGCCTACGCCACCTGGCTGGTCGATCACCGCCTCGAAGCGCATTTCCCCTGGCGTTCGATGACCGGCGCTTTCGTGGTGCTGGTGATCGGTAGTTCAGTCGGACTTGCCATCACACTGCTTCTGGCGAGGCTCCTGCGCATTCAGGAAGTGAACGCGCAGCTGAATCGCCTCACCATGATGGTCCAGCGGCGGCTGAGCCGGGCTCGCCGTCCCGAGCCTGCGGTCTCAGCCTAGCGAGCACACTAAACCAAACTAATTAACAAGATGTTGCAAAAACTCTCGATCACGTCATTCCGGGCGAAGCGAGGAATCTCGCTCTGCGAAAAGAGGCAATACGAGATTCCTCGCTTCGCTCGGAATGGCAGTAAGCCGTGGAGGATTTGATGAGGCCCTTGATCTTTGCTCTGTGTTTTGTGCATGCCTTTGGCAGTCTGAACGCCCAGAAGCCTGTCTGGCAGCCGTCGCCGGGGCACACGCAGATGCCGATCTGGCCCGGGGCGGCGCCCGATCCCCAGCCGGTCGCGGGGCCAGAGGTCGCAAGGACGGATAAAGACTCCCTGATTGCCGGCAGGCCAGTGGTGGGAGTGTACAACGTGACGCAGCCAACGGTGACGGTCTACTCGCCGACAGGCAATAATACGGGCGCCGCGGTGGTTGTGTTTCCTGGCGGCGGCTATCAGATGCTCGCGATCGACCTGGAAGGCACCGAGGTATGTGATTGGCTGACTGCCAAGGGGATCACGTGTGTGCTGTTGAAGTACCGCGTCACGGACGTGGGGCCTTATCCGAAGTCGGGGCCTTATCCGGAGTCGCCGATGGCGCTCGAAGATGCGCAGAGGACAGTGGGGCTGGTGCGATTCCACGCTGCCGAGTGGCATATCGATCCGCACAAAATTGGAGTGCTCGGGTTTTCGGCAGGCGGGCATTTGGTCGCAGCGATGAGCACGCACTATGAGAAGCGTTTGTATCAGGCGGTCGATGCCGCCGACAAAGTGAGCTGCCGCCCCGATTTTGCAGTGGCCATCTATCCGGGGCATCTATCGATCTCTGCCGCAGAATGGGACGCTAAGCAAGGCACCATGAAGTTTGTGATTCGTTATCCTGCGACCGCCGACAAAAACCTTGGGTTGAATCCCGATCTTCATGTGACCAGCCGGACGCCGCCTACATTCCTGCTGCAGAACGAAGACGACCACGTGGACAGTGTGTACGACTCGCTGTCTTACTACATTGCGCTCGAGAAGGCCGGCGTCCCTGTGGAGATGCATTTGTATGCGCAGGGCGGGCATGCGTTTGGGCTGCGGCATACCAAGTTTCCGGCGACGGACTGGCCTCAGCTTGTCGAGACGTGGCTAGGGACGATCGGAGTGATTTGGGTTGACGGCCCCCTGACGCCCAGCGATCGATTCACGAACTTCGAGAGCCACTTTTTTATTGACAATCGGTCTTTTTGCGTAGACCGTTTACGCAATGATAATGCGATGGTCGAACACGGGAGAGCAATTGCGGCTTGAATAGACGGCCCGAAAACGTCATTCAGCCAGTCATGTAGCCTCCAAATTTTACCGCATCGGTAGAAAGGCACCCCTCCCCTCCCTCTCCTAAATTTTGCACATTTTCGCAAAACGAAGCTAAGGAAGTTATTTATCATCAATAAAATATGCCCAAAAACGAAGCTAAAACGAACCTAAACGAAGCTACCGTTTGGGCCATTTTCGACCCTTTGTGCGCCTCCAAGGGCAAATCGCGCTAAATAACGACGCGTCATAGGGTTACCCCGACCAAGCCGAATGGGGCCGCGAAGCGCGAAATCTGGGCTTAAGACGCGCATCGACCATCCATGATCAATCTGCTAGTTTTGTCGGCTACATGCCACGCTCGCCA
>JASHPE010000314.1 GCA_030038235.1 Terriglobia bacterium | reverse complement strand
TGCGCGTGGACCCTACGGACCTCGGGAAAGTGATCGGTAAGCAAGGGCGTACAGCACGTTCTATCCGCACCATCCTGGGTGCGGCGGGAATGAAGCTGAAGAAGAGATTCACCCTGGAGATTCTGGAGTGAGCGAACCGGCTGCGGTCGCGCGGAGGTTCGCCGCCGCAGACACCATGGCGGGGAGGCCGGGCGACGATGAATGGCTCGCCATTGCGCGAGTCCTGAGGCCTCGGGGCCGAAAAGGTGAGGTGGCGGCCGAAGTCCTCACCGATTTCCCCGAGCGCTTCGCGACGCCGCGCCAGGTGCATCTTGAGGTTCCCGGCGGCAGTCCGGAACCGGTGGAGATCGCCGGCTCATGGTGGCATCAGGGCACGCTGATCCTGCACTTCGCCGGCGTCGATTCGATCACGGGTGCGGAGCGGCTGCGCGCACGCGTGGTGCTGATCCCGCGCGGCGAGCGGGCGCGGCTGGGCCGGAATCAGTTTTATCTTTGGGAACTTACCGGCTGCGCTGTGGTGCGCCGCGACGGCGAACCGGTCGGAACGGTGACGGGTATCGAGCCCACCGGAGGCGTGGACCTGCTGAAGGTCAGGGCCGAGGGCGCCTCGACCGATGCCGAGGACCTGCTGATTCCGCTCGCCGAAGAGATTTGCATCGGGATTGACGTAGCTGCCCGGCGCATTGTGATCGAACCGCCCGAGGGTTTGCTCGACCTGAATCAGTCGTAGGCGCAGCCCTTGTGGCCGCCCTGGGCAGGCACGAGGCCTGACCCTGCCGTGACTTTTGACATCATCACGATATTTCCGAGCTTCTTTGCCAGCGTCTTCGAGCACGGAGTTTTCAAGCGGGCGCGCGCGGTCGGCCAGCTCGAGATTCGCGTCCACGATCTGCGCGATTTTACGGATGACCGGCATCGCACCGTTGATGACCGGCCCTTTGGCGGCGGACCCGGCATGGTCCTGAAGCCCGAGCCGCTGTTTCTCGCCGTCGAGGACTTGAATGCCGGAAGCGGCGCGAAGGCTTTTCCGGTCGTTCTGCTTTCGCCGCAGGGCCGCTTGTTCCGCCAGGAAGTGGCGGAGGAACTGGCAGGGCACGATCGCGTAGCGATGATCTGCGGACGTTATGAGGGCGTGGACGAGCGCGTGGCTCAGGCGCTGGTGACTGACGAGATTTCGATCGGCGATTACGTGCTGGCGGGCGGGGAATTGGCGGCTGCAGTTGTGATAGAGTCCGTGGCGCGGCTGCTGCCGGGAGTGCTTGGCAACGAAGAGTCGCCGCGGCAGGAATCATTCTCGCTTCCGTCGGGAGCGGATTTGAAACCAGAGGCCGTTGCGGCGATTCCGGGTGCGCCGCCCGGCGGGCGCGGCCTGCTTGATTTTCCGCAGTACACGCGGCCGCCCGAATATCGCGGCCTGACAGTGCCCGAAGTTCTGCTTTCGGGCAATCACGAAGAGATTCGCCGCTGGCGGCGTCGCGAGTCGATTGCCAAGACATGGCGGCGGCGTCCTGAGCTGTTGCAGCAGGTGGTGCTGGACCAGGACGATCTCGAGGTTTTGGAAGATTTGCAGCGCGGCGAGCCGGATTAGGGAATCCGGCTGCAAAAACGCGCGGCGCACAACATTCCGATCAGGGAGCGGGGAACATGACAGCATTGGAAAAACTCGAACAGGACCAGATGCGCGGCGATCTGCCCAAATTCCGGTCCGGTGACACGGTACGGGTTCATGTGAAGATCAAGGAAGGCGACAAAGAGCGCATTCAGGTTTTTGAGGGCACGGTGCTCGGCCTGAGGAAGGCGCGCAATCACTCCACTTTTACCGTGCGCAAGATTTCCTTCGGCCAGGGCGTGGAGCGCATTTTCCCCCTGCACTCCCCGGTGATTGACAAGATCGAGGTGACGCGCTCGGGCCGCGTGCGAAGGGCGAAGCTCTATTATCTGCGCCGCCTGAAGGGCAAGGCCGCGCGGCTGCGCGAGGCCCGCAGCGAAAAAAGCGCAGCGTCCTAGTTGAACCGGCGTGCCACGGGCGTCCCGCCCGTGAATGGCCTCGGCCAAGATGGCCGTGCCACGTCGAATTGGGTTACCGGTCCCATGGTTGGAATAACTCGCCGGCGTAGGGTACGATCTTCGTATGCCGCCCATTCCTGACGCAGCCTCTTTTCGCTGCACCTCGCGCTTCGAGGCGAAGATTCGGCGGCTAGGCTACGCCGCCGTGGCCGGTTGCGACGAGGCCGGCCGCGGCGCCTTGCTCGGCCCGCTCTACGCGGCGGCTGTCATCCTCGATCCCGCCCGTCCGATCCGCGGTCTCGATGATTCCAAGAAGCTGACTCCCGATGAGCGCGCGGTGCTCGCGCCGCGGATTCGCGCCCGCGCCCTGGCCTTTGCCGTGGTGGCGATCCCTGCCGTCGACGTCGACCTGCTCAACGTTTATCAAGCGTCCCGCCGCGCCATGATTCAAGCGCTCGAGATGTTGCGGCCTGCGCCCGACTATGTGCTGACCGACGCCATGCGCCTGGCGGGTTGGGGTGATGCGCGCGAGTTCGCGGTCCCGTACCGCGCCATCATCCACGGCGACGCGCGATCGGTCTCCATCGCCGCCGCCTCAATTCTTGCCAAGACGGAGCGGGACGCGCACCTCGCGGAACTCGATCGTCTTTATCCGCAGTACTGCCTGGCGAGCAACAAGGGCTACGGCACTCCGGACCATCTGCGCGGACTTCAGGAGCATGGCCCCTGCCCCGAGCATCGCCGCACCTTTGCGCCCGTCAAGTTCCATGATCTGCCGCTGCTGCTCGGCGTGCCCGAACCGCTGACCATCTCGTAGCGCCTTAGAGTGCGGCGGCTTGACGCCGCCTTGACGCCGCTTTTGGAATAGAACCGAAGACGGCCGATTAAGGCGGCGTCGAGCCGCCGCACTTTATGGCGCTTCGGCGCCAGAAGGCACTGCCCGTAGCTTCAATGAGGTTCAGGAAACATGCCTTCCCTCCTGATTCAACATGGCCGCGTGATCTCGCCCGCCGACGCTTTGGACGCGCAGCTCGATGTCCTCGTCGAAGACGGCGTGATTCGCGCCCTCGCTCCCGCGCTGAGCGCGCCTGCCGGCGAGATCATCGACGCCCGTGGACTGGTCGTATCGCCGGGCTTCATCGACATTCACGTTCATCTGCGCGAGCCGGGAGGGGAGGCATCCGAGACCCTGGAGACCGGACTCGCCGCCGCCGTCGCCGGCGGATTCACCGCCGTCTGTCCCATGCCCAACACGCGGCCGGTGAATGACCGGCCGGAATCGATTCGCTGGCAAATCGAGCGCGCGCGGGAGATGAGTTTGGCTCGCGTTTATCCCGTCGCGGCCGTCACACTCGGAAGCGAAGGAGAGACTCTCGCTGACTTGCCTGCGCTTGCGGCGGCCGGCGCCGTAGCGTTCTCGGACGACGGCCGGCCGGTCAAGACCGCCGGTCTCGTGCGCGCCGTATTCGAAGTCGCGGACGATTTGAACGTGCCGCTGATCGATCACTGTGAGGATTCGAGTCTCTCGGCCGGCGGGGCGGTCAACGCAGGACCCGTCGCCGAACATCTGGGCGTCAGGGGAATTCCGGCAACCTCGGAGGAAGTCTGCCTCGTGCGCGACCTGGTGCTGGCCGCGGAGGCGGGCGCGCATTTGCACGTTGCCCATATCTCCACCGCACGCTCGGTCGACATGGTCCGGGCGGCACGGGCGCGCGGCGTACGCGTGACCGCCGAGGTCACGCCGCACCACTTCGTGCTCACCGATGAAGCCGTGCTGCGCTACGGCACGGCTGCCAAGATGAATCCGCCGCTGCGCACCTCCGACGATGTGGAAGCGACGCTTCGCGGTCTGGCTGATGGCACCATCGATGCTATCGCGACCGATCATGCGCCGCACGCGCCGGAACTCAAGGCTAGGCCGCTTGCCGATGCGCCCTTCGGAGTGATCGGCCTCGAAACCGCTTTCGGCCTCGCCATGACGCACCTCGTTCACACGGGCCGCATTTCGCTCTCGAAGCTGATTCGATTGCTGAGCGTGAATCCGGCGGGCATCATCGGTCGTCCGGGTGGCAGAGTGCGAGTGGAAGCGCCGGCGGATTTGACTCTGCTCGATCCCGATCGCGAATGGACGTACTCAGCGTCCGCCGGCCGCTCGAAGAGCCGCAATTCGCCCTTTGACGGCTGGAAGTTGAAAGGCGCCGTGGCAGCTACGGTCGTTGAGGGGCGCGTGGTCTATGGCGCTGATTTTTTGTCTTGTCATGCTCGCGAAGGCGGGAATCCAGACCGATGACCGCCGGGTGTATACTGGTGCCAGGAATGCCAGGATGCAAACCTCCGAGTTCATACGCTTTTCGAAAGCGCGCTGGCTTCTGATCGGCCTGTCGCTGTTGACTTTCGCCTGCGGCAATTCCGATGCGCCGCCGGCGTCGACCTCGTCGTCCTCAACCTCTACCCCCCCGTCAACGTCACCGCCCGTCATGCCGGGCACTCGTGACGTCCTGACCTGGCCGTTCTCGCAGACCAGCATTTGGAATCAGCCCATCGGCACCGGAGCGGTGTATGTGCCTGCCGGCTTCCAACCGGCCGCCAACGTCAGTGTGGACGAGGACTGGTGGATCACGACCACGGATAGCGACGTTGTGACGAATGTCTACAATCCCTATAGCTGGGACCAGCGCTGCGGCAGCGGCACCGAGTGGAACAGCACAACCTATTTCCCGGCATCGCTCATCATTCCCGACGCGCAACCGCCGAATACGCCCAATAACGCCTCAGCCATCCTTCAACCCGATGGGGAGACGATCCAGCAATATGAGCCCACCACGCGTTGTGTGGCCGGAGGACC
>JASHPE010000313.1 GCA_030038235.1 Terriglobia bacterium | reverse complement strand
TCTTTTGTTGCTGCTGGTGACATTTGGCCCGGCGGATGGCGATTGACCATTGAATCCAAGCTGACTCCGCATCGGCATCCGCTCACCATAGCTGACTTAAATCGACCCGTTCGATTTGCCAGGATGCTGTCAGGTAGGAGGTGCTCACCGTCGATGTCCACGAAATGAAGCCACCGGCGGGAAGCGAGGTTGAGACTCCCTGCGATCCCTTGCTGCCGAGGTTCAGCATACGCGACTGGCCGACTGCGTCGATCCAAGAGAAAGTTAATGAACAGCCGATGTTAGAGCCGCTGGCGGCGGCAAAATCCAGGTTCACAGTTCCGCTTGTCAGGTTCGTAAAAACGACGCCTGAAGACGCGCACAACGATGATGCGATCTGGCCGGAAATACTCTGGGCCGGTGCCCTCTCCAATTGCCATGAGAGGCTGACATATTGTTTCGTGCTTCCTGTAGAAGTCCAGGTGATAGGTTCTTCTGGCGCAAGGGAACTGGAGACGGAGACGTTTGCGGCGGGAGGTAACGAGACAGTCTGGACAACGCCATCTGCATCCGTCCAGGTCAAAGTCTCGGCGCAGCCTCCCGTAGCATTAGCATTGCTCGCGAACAACTCGAAATTGACCCTCGTGCTGCTGGCGTTGGTGTACAAGGCCCTCGAAGAACCGCAGTGGATGAACGGCTCAATGCTCCCGCCGACGTTCCCGAGGGCGTTGGCCGGTTGCCACAGGAGAATTGGTAGGGCGAGCAAATACGCTGCCTTGCTTGAATCGAACATGGGTGTAGGCCTCCTGAATTGGATTGGCGCTCGGATTTTACAGGCTTACGGGAGTGCAAGCAAATCTGAGGCAGGCAGGGCTCGGCGCCGTTTCCAAGCACCTCGGCAAGTGGCACGCGGAAACCGCTGCGGGCGCTTGCTTGATGCGATCCTCATCTTCGTTGGGACCCGATCTTTTTTTGCTGACATTCTGGCGCTCCTGACCTCGGGGCAGGCAAAACGCGTCATATGCTGCTACTCCGCATGCGTTGCGCCGGATGCAATTGCGGACGAAGCCGCTCGAACTGCGAGGCAAACAGGAGGAGGAACCATGCCAGTGAAGCAAGGGAGCCTTGAACTGTTGCAGCATCCCGCATCCCGGGAGCTTCTGCAATCGAAGATTCCGGCGCGTCTCGCCTATGTCTGGACGGACGGCACGGCAAGAGTCGTGCCGATCTGGTTCCACTGGAACGGGCGCGAGTTCGTGCTGGGAACGCCGTCGAAGGCACCGAAGCTGAAGGCCCTGGCGAAGAACCCCAAGGTGGCGCTGACGATCGACGACAACGCCTTTCCCCACAAGGTGCTGCTGGTTCGGGGCACTGCGCGGCTGCAACATGTGAATGGGATTGTCCCCGAGTATGCGCTGGCTGCCGAACGCTACTTCGGAAGCGAACAGGGAAAGACGTGGGTCTCCCAGCTTGCTTCCATGATCCCGGACATGGTGCGGATCACGATCGAGCCCGAATGGGTTGGCGTGCTCGACTTTCAAACGCGTTGCCCCAGCGCCCTGCCGTCGTAAGTAACCGCGATCAGAAATCTTTTGGGGTGCGCCCGCCATTCGGACAGCGCACGGATCCTGATAGCAGCTCGATTTGAACATCTCCGGGAACTTCAGGTCCGTGCCGCCTGTATTTCGACGAAGTGCAGAAGTGGTTTTTGGATATAGCCCAAATCACCGGCCTCGAAATTCCATGGTGGCGGCGCGGGCGCACAAAATCAGCAGATTCTGGGCACTCGGCGGCAACCGGGTGGGGGCCTAATCGGATGAAGCATTTGCCGCTGGCGCAAGGGTTGGGTTCTTGGGCAGGCGAGCGCGCGGCCCGGCGCGAGCGGGTTAGCATAGTTCATGAGACCGTGTGCCGAAACGGGAGAAACGACCGATCGCTGAGCCCGAAGCAGGACCACGGAGAGCCGGAACGACGAGGCCCACTGCGATGAAAGCTGCCGTACTGCACGAAATCAAGCAACCGCTCGCCATCGAGGAAGTCGAGCGTCCACAACCCGGGCACGAGGAGGTCGTGATAAGGGTCGAGGCCTGCGGACTCTGTCATTCCGATCTGCACGTAGCCGATGGAGATTGGCCCCAGTTTAACAAGATTGTGAAGAAACCCCTTATCCTCGGCCACGAGATCGCCGGCCAGGTGGCTCAGAAGGGCGCCACGGTGCGAGATCTAAGCGTGGGTGACCACGTCGGCGTGCCGTGGCTCCACTGGTCGTGCGGCCAGTGCGATTTCTGCCGCACGGGCTATGAGAATCTCTGCGTCGCGCAGAAGATCACAGGCGTCACAGTCGACGGTGGTTTTGCCGAGTACGTGAAAGCCCCGGCCAGCCACACGGAAAAAATTCCGCCCGGCCTCTCCTCGGTCGAAGCCGCGCCGCTTTTCTGCGCCGGAGTAACCGTTTACCGGGCGCTAAGGCAGGCCGAGATTCGTCCAGCAGAACGCCTGGCCGTGTTCGGGATCGGGGGCCTCGGACACGTGGCCGTCCAGATCGGAGTTGCCCTTGGTGCAGAAGTCACGGCGGTCGACATCTCCGACGAGAAGCTGGCTTTGGCAAAATCAGTGGGAGCATTCGCAACCCACAGTGCCAGCGCACCTGACACCCTCAAGGCAATGCGCAGTCGCGGCGGCGCTCACGTAGCGATCGTGACGTCCGCGTCCCGAGCGGCTTACGACTTGGCATTCAATAGTCTGCGCCCGACGGGGACGTTGCTGGCTGTCGGCCTACCTGCGGAGAATATCTGCTTTGCGCCGATTATGATGGCCTCCAAGGAAGTTCGCATTCGTGCGAGCGCTGTTGGCACGCGGCAGGATGTGCGGGAGGTACTGGCGATGGCGGCGGCAGGAAAAGTCCGGTGCCGGGTGGCAACTCGTCCGCTCGAGGACGCCAACGAGGCGCTCGAGGAGCTGCGCCGCGGTCAGGTGACAGGCCGCGTCGCGCTGATGCCGTGACAAGCCCCACTTGAGGCCGGACCGTTGCGCTCGCTCTTTTCGGACTGGCCGCTGACCCCAAAGCGACCGTCGCGAGATCACTTTCGGACCCAATCACAGGTTCGACTTATCGTCAACTGACACCCGCATATTGTCCGAGTCGCCGACG
>JASHPE010000001.1 GCA_030038235.1 Terriglobia bacterium | reverse complement strand
TTTCAGCAATACCTGCAGTCGCAGATCGGCGATATCACCGAGAACGACCGGCACAGTTTCTTGAACCAGCATCTGCCGGTAGCCGCCGGACGCCGCGGCGCTTCTGCACTGGAGGGACAGTTCGGCACGCCTCTGCTGGTGCTGATGGGCGTGGTCGGACTGGTGCTGCTGATCGCCTGCGGCAACGTGGCGAATCTGCTCCTGGCGCGCGCTACCTCACGACAGAAGGAGATCGCAGTTCGCGTCGCGATGGGAGCAGGACGTTTGCGATTGTTCCGTCAGCTGCTGACTGAGAGCCTGCTGCTCGCGGGCATCGGTGGTGTACTTGGACTCGTGCTCGCCCGGTGGGCGGACACCCTCCTGTTGCGTCTGGTCTCGACCGGCTCAACTCCCATTCCGCTTGACACGCATGTGGATCCCGCGATTCTGGGTTTCACGTTCGGAGTTTCGCTCCTGACGGGCGTACTCTTCGGTCTCGCCCCGGCGCTGCGCGCCTCGCGCGTTGATCTGAACTCGGTCCTGAAGGGCACGTCGCGCGCTGTGATCGGCGGCGCCGGGCAAGGCGCGCGGGCGCCGCTCGGGAGGATCCTGGTCGTAGGGCAAGTCGCTTTCTCGCTGCTGCTGTTGATCGTCGCCGGACTGTTCGTCCACAGCTTCCAGAAGCTGAGCGAGGTGCAGCTGGGCTACGATCACGATCATCTGCTGCTGTTCGGAGTCGATCCGGTCGAATCCGGCTACAAGGGCCCCGCAATCGCCGAGATGTACAAGGCTCTCATGGAGAACATCCGCGTCATTCCGGGCGTGCACGGCGTGACACTGTCGGAGAACGGATTGTTCAGCCACTCCGAATCTGCCGATCCGATCAAGATCGACGGGTACAAGCCGCCATCGGGTCAGAATATGCACGCGCGCTTCGATGAAGTGGGGCCGAATTATTTTGCGACCGTTGGTATTCCCATCCTCGTGGGGCGCGACATCACGGAGGAGGACAGCGGATCGGGCCAGCGCGTGGGCGTGATCAATCAAACCATGGCGCGCTACTACTTCGGAAACGAGAGCCCGATCGGCAGGCGCATCTGGGACATGTTCCCGACCAACACCACCGACTTTGTGGTGGTCGGCGTCGCCGCCGATGCCAAGTACAACAGCCTCCGCGAGGAGACGCCGCGCCGCTTCTACGTGCCGTTCTTTCATCCCATTGAGCAGGCGACGTTCGCCCGTCTCGAGGTGCGCGTCTCCGGCAATCCTTCGTCCGTAGCCGACGCGGTGCGTGCGGCTGTGAAGCAATCCGCGCCCAACCTGCCGCCGCTTGGCATCCACACCATGAACGACCTCGTCAGCGAGTCGCTTACCAGCGATCGCATGGTCACGAAACTCACCGGATTCTTCGGCGCGCTGGCCGTGCTGCTGGCCTGCATCGGAATCTACGGCATCATGGCTTACGCCGTCGCCGGACGCACCAGCGAAATCGGCATCCGGATCGCGCTCGGCGCCGATCGCGGCAGCGTGATCTGGATGGTGCTGCGGGAATCGCTGGTGTTGGTGCTGATCGGCGTCGCGATCGGCCTGCCGGCGGTGCTGGCCGTATCGAGGCTAATCAAGACCCTGCTGTTTGGCCTGACACCCGCCGATCCCTGGGCGCTGGGACTCCCCAGCCTGCTGATGCTCGCGGTCGCGGCTCTCGCCGGCTATGTTCCCGCGCGACGGGCGGCGAGGACGGATCCGATGACAGCGCTGCGGTATGAATAATGGCTAATGGCTCCACCAGCCACCAGCCACTGGCACCACGAACGGGTTGTCAATCGCTTTTCGAGGCCCGCGTTCTAGGCTTGATACAAATACGACAATAGAGGCTAGCAAGGGATCCTCGGGATTCGACGGGCGGGATGCAACCACGTTTCGAGCCGGTCCCTTTTGGGGGACCGGCTCGAACGATGGGCTGAAGAGTCAAATCACGCCTGACCCGTGCTGACTTCGCCGCAAAGATCAGGCGTCACGATCGTCGCTAAGGTGCAACCGTCAAGGTGACCGGTACCTCGTTTTGGATGCTTCCGCTGGAGTTATCTCCGATCAGCTCGATCGTGTAGGTTCCGGTGGGCGCCTTGCGCGTAGCGCTCCACGTTATGGTTGCGCTTGCGCTGCCATTTTTCGGTACTTCCACGGGTTGTGCCGAAGTGGTCGCCGAGACGCCACTGGGGAATGCGTTAACGCTCAAATAGACGGCGCCGCTGAAGCCGCCCACGCTGGTGATGGTCAGCTTGTTGGATGCGCTGCCACCCTCATCGACCGTCAGAGAAGACGGCGAAATGGACATGGTGAAGTTCGGCGACGAAGAAGAGCTGACCGTCAGGCTGATGGTGGTGCTGTGACTGAGCGAGCCGGAGGTTCCGGTGATCGTCACCGTCACCGTTCCCGTGGTTGCCGTGCCGGAAGCGGTCAGCGTAAGCGTTGAGGTTGTGCTGCCGTTCGCCGGCGGAGTCACCGGGTTCGGGGAGAATCCCGCGGTCACGCCGCTCGGCAGGCCGCTCGCGCTCAACGTGGTTGCGGAATTGAAACTGTTCTGGCTGGTGATGGTGATCGTACTGGTTCCGCTGCTCCCCTGGGTTATGGTCAGGGAGGATGGCGAGGCGCCGATGGTGAAGTTGGGCGTGGCTGCGGAATTGACGGTGAGCGCGATGGTGGTGGTTGCGGTCAGGGTGCCCGAAGTTCCGGTGATGGTCACGGTGGCCGTCCCGGTGGTAGCTGAGCTGCTGGCTGTCAGAGTCAGCAAGCTGGTCCCGGTTGTGGGGTTCGTGCCGAACGTTGCGGTCACACCACTGGGCAGACCGGAGGCAGCCAGCGTTACGCTGCCGGTGAATCCGTTCTGATCATTCACCGTGATGGTGCTGGTGCCACTGCTGCCTTGGGTAATCGTCAGGCTGCTGGGCGAAGCCGAGAGCGTGAAGCTGGGCGACGTGGATCCCAGCAGCGCGTTGAGGAGGCTGCTCCCGTTCATGCTGCCCCAGCCGTCGCACAAATTGTAGCCAGCTGAGCAGGTATAGCCGTTGCCGCCGCTGGTGATGTTGTGGAAATCGGTGGCGAGGGTCGACGAGTTCTCGCCTAGCGAATACAGCGTCGGATTGATGTAACCGAGCGCCGATTTGCCGTCATTTGCTCCCTGCTCATTGGTCAGAGCCAGGTAGCCGGCCCACAGGGGCGCCGCAAAACTGGTCCCGCCATACTCGTTGGCGGTGCAAGCTTCCTGGTCGGCGCAGACGTAATAGGTAAAATTCGCGTTGGCCGCCACGTCGGGGCCGTTGCGATAAGTTTGGGAGCAACTGGGGCAGGTGTCCACGGGCGTCTGCCAGGTGGGAATGGCAACGTGGGCCGGCGAAACGCCGCCTCCGCCGTCCGACCAGCCGCTTTCCGAAGCCCAGGGGCCGGCGGCGCCGCTTGTGGTCAAGTCAGTTCCGCCGACAGAGACGACATCATACACACCATCCGCCGGCCAGGCGGTGTTGGATGACGACCACTTGCCGTCGTCGCCGGACGCCGCGAAGAAGTTCTGACCCTGCGCCGCGAATTCCTCAAAGTACGTGTTGTCGGTGCTCGGGTCTGCGGTCCAGCCCCAGGAGCAGCTCAATTGCGCGGGCAGCGGGCTGTAGGTCGCCATGCCATTCAGAATGGCCGAATCGGTCGATCCAATAAACATCACCAGGTGCGCCAAACCCGGCGCCATGCCGAGCGCCTGAGTCATGTCGATGGTCTGTTCGGTATCATCGCAGCTCGGGTAGGTGCAATTCACGCTGGTCCCGTCCGTGGAGTCGAGGGTTACCGGGACACTCTCCGTCTGGTCGACGTTCGAGTAGTACGTGTCCAGATCGGTCAGGTCAGTACCGTAGTATTCCAGCAACCCGAGCGTCTGGCCGGTGCCGGTGAGAGCGGTGCTCTCGTAATAGGCGGCCCTCATGTCACTGCCTAAAAAGGACGCGTCGGGGCCTGATCCGGTCGTGGCCATAGAGAACACCCCGGGAGGTCTGCGCTTCAGGAGAGGATGCGGGATCGAGTAGTTGTCCAGGCCCGAGACGTGCCACAGTTGTACGGAAAGGTCGGGCGTCGTGGGCTCCCGATCCGGCGCGTAGAAGGTGCGGTCTTCCGTGGGATGCTGGTAGACCCCCATCGTCACGTGCAAGGCCGCTTCTATGTCCGCAACGGACCCCGTGACCTGCAGGTTCACGCGATTGCGGGAAGTGTCCACCACCGTCAAACCATGACTTTTCGCCCAGCTTTGCACGGTTTTGTAATCCTGCTCGGTGGGACCAAAGAGTGCGGTAAACTCCTCCACCGTGAGCCACTGGTGATACATCGGGCTTGAGGGGTTGTAGAGGTCGTGCAGTGTGTTGGTTAAGCCTGCTTGGTCGCGCAGCGGCAAAGCGACCACCAGGCGCATGGTTTGGTTTGCCGGAAGGCGCCCAACAAGCTTCGCCTGTCCGTTGAGGGTTACGTCGGGGACGTGATGGGTTGGCAGGGGTTGAGACTGAGCATGGCAAATGATGCTCGAAACCGACACAAGCGCGATTGTCAGCAGGGACGTACCTGGTCTTCGAATCATGCTTCCTCCAGTATCGGGATTTTATTGTCTCCTACGGTAACAGCAAAGCCCGTTCTGCCACTAGACTGCAGCGGCAAGCGCGGATGTGGGGTGAGCTAGGCGTCGGGACGACCTTCGACGCGGTCGTACACGGTGCGGGCGCTCGTTGACCCCAGCGATTCATTGTAGAGAGATTTCAGTTTCAGTTGGAAACGCACTTCCTGGTCGAAGCGCTGCAGGTCGCGGAGGTCCTCAAGCTTGATGGGAAATCGTTTGCCGCCGGGCGCGAGCCAGAATTTCTGATAGCCATGGTCTTCAAGCTCGCAAGGTACGCCGCGGACCAGGAAGTGGGGAGACTCCAACGGCTCCCAGAATCCGCCGCTGGACGGGCCGATTCGATGCACGCAATTGTACTTCTTCACTTCGATCGGCCCCGAGTCGCCGGAACCACCGGTTATGGTGAAGCCCGCCTGCTCGAATCGTTTTCGGATATCTGCTAAAGTTGCTTGTTGTTTTGCCATCGCTCACGTCCCGGGTTTGTATCCTAAAGCCCCAGAGAAGAATCTAACGGACCATGCGCACCAGCGCAAGCACTTATGCAAGCTGATTCCGGCGATGTAGGAAATGCTGGCTTCCCCACCCCCGACAGAGTGGGAGATAACCTGGGGTACGGATTCCCTTCGGGCACCCCTGTGGCTCCCCGTCAGCCCGGAGGCGCGGTTGGGCTGCTCACTCTGATCGGGAACACGCCGTTGCTGCGTCTCGGCAGGGTCGGCCGCGACTATCCGGGCGTGGAGATCTATGCCAAGGCGGAGTGGGCCAATCCAGGTGGCTCGGTGAAGGATCGTCCGGCTTTGAACATCGTCCGCGAGGCCGAACGCTCGGGTCGGCTGTGCCATTCGAAGACGTTGATCGACTCGACCTCAGGAAATACCGGAATCGCCTATGCGATGATTGCGGCCGCGCTGGGCTACCGCGTAAAGCTTTTCATGCCCGCGAATGTCAGTGTTGAGCGCAAGCGGATTCTAAAGGCCTACGGCGCCGAGGTGACCTACACCGATCCGCTGGAGGGTTCTGACGGCGCGATCCGCGCGGTTCGGGCCCTGGCAAGGGAGAACTTCGGCCAGTATTTTTATGCCAACCAGTACGATAATCCCGCGAACTGGCGAGCGCATTATCAAACCACGGCGCCCGAGATCTGGCATCAGACGGGCGGCCGAATTACTCACTTTGTGGCGGGACTCGGCACCGGCGGCACTTTCACGGGTACCTCGCGGCGCCTGAAAGAATTGAACCCGCAGATTCGCTGCATGTCGGCGCAACCGGACTCGGCGTTCCACGGGCTCGAAGGCATGAAGCACATGCCGAGTGCCATCCCGCCGGCCGTCTACGACGCTTCGCTTGCTGACCGGAACATCGAGATTTCGACCGAAGACGCCTACGCGGCCACGTTGCGCCTGGCTCGCGAGGAGGGGTTACTCACCGGCGTTTCAAGCGGAGCTGCGCTGGTGGCGGCATTGCGCGTTGCGGACTCGATCGAGCGAGGCGTGATCGTGACCGTCTTCACTGATAGCGGGGACAAGTACCTCAGCGAGCGGTTTTGGGACGAAGGCTCGAAATAACGTACTCAGGAGGCGAGAATGCTGGGATCGCGTTTTTCGGAGCACGTTTATGTGTTGACGAGGTTCGTGTTCGGCTGCTTGTTCGCATGTCACGGCGCACAGAAGCTTTTTGGCGCGCTCGGCG
>JASHPE010000312.1 GCA_030038235.1 Terriglobia bacterium | reverse complement strand
CGGCGCGGGGCCCGTCGCCAACAGATCGTGCAGCTCTGTCCCGCCCCGCCTTCGCTCCCCGATCTCACCCGCCGAATGTTCCAGATCGGATACAAACCGCGCAGCGCCGCCCGGCGGGCGGAGTTCGACCGGCTGGGCGACCTGACGGACGAGCTTCTAACGGAATGGCGGCGCTGGGAACCGGTCATGGAGTCGGGCGACCTCGGGAAACTGCTTTCCCCGGAAAAGGCCAACCCGGGGCGAAAGGTTCGGGAGCTGGTCTCGCAGTTGGCCGGTTTGCAAGCAGGACACCACCACTGTGAACTTAGAGTTGCTGTTCCGGAGAAACCATGTTATTGTAAATACGATACAAAGGGAAAAAGCTAAAGAGAAGCGAGGAAACCAGCGGATGCCACTGACGCGGGAAGCCAAAACGGGCTTAATCAATCAATTCCGGATCAACCCCAAAGATGTGGGCTCGCCCGAGGTCCAGGTGGCCGTTCTTAGCGAGAGAATATCTTACTTGAACGAGCATTTCACTGTCCATCGGAAGGACCATGCGTCCCGGCGCGGGTTGCTGATCATGGTTGGCAAGCGCCGCCGGCTCCTGGAATACCTTAAAGACCGCGATCCTGCACGCTACAAGCAGTTGATCGAGCGGTTGGGCATCCGCAAATAGCAGGTAGTGAGTGAAGGAAATCAGGGGTTGAACGCTTCAGCCGGGAATGACCCGGGCGCGAAGCATTGTCGCAGGTTTTACCCGCCTCTTGTGGGTGGGGATTTTTTCCGGCCTCGTCTCGAGTCGCCAATCCCAAACAAAAAGTGGCAAGTGACAGGTGACAAGTGGCAAGAACCACCGCTGGCGTCTTGCCGCTTGTCACTCGCCACTTGCCATTCCCCAACAGCGGAGGAGAATAAATGCAGCAAGTAACGATATCGCTCGGTTCGAGCACATTAACGATTGAGACCGGCAAGGTGGCGAAACAGGCGAATGGGTCTGCCTACGTGCGTTATGGCGACACCGTGGTGCTGGCCACGGCCTGTTCTTCCAAGCCCCGTGAGGGCATCGACTTCTTTCCCTTGACGGTGGACTACCGCGAGTACAACTACGCGGCCGGCAAGATTCCCGGCGGATTCTTCAAGCGCGAAGGACGTCCGACTGAGAAGGAGATTCTGACCAGCCGCCAGATCGATCGCCCCTTGCGGCCGCTGTTTGCCGATGGCTACCGCGATGAAACCCAGGTGATCGCGCTCGTGCTCTCGGCCGATGAAAGCTACAACCCCGACGTGATCGGCGTGACGGCGGGCGCAGCGGCGCTGTATCTCTCGGACATCCCCTTTCTGAAGCCGATTGCCGGCGTGCGCGTAGGCCTGGTGGACGGGCGTCTGGTGACGAATCCCACTTACACCGAGATCAAGACGAGCCTGCTGAATCTGGTAGTCGTCGGAAGCGAAGATGCCATCGTGATGGTCGAGTGCGCGGCCCGCGAGCTCTCGGAAGACGCCATGCTTGACGCCATTCATTACGGGCACGGCGAGATCCGCAAGATCATTGCGGGCCTCAAAGAACTTTACGGGAAGATGGGCGTAAAGAAGCGCGAGGTTGCGCCTCCGGTTCGCAACGAAGCGCTCCACGCGGAGGTCGCCAAGAAGGCGACCGCAGCCCTGCGGGAGGCGATGGACACCTCGAAGCAAAGTAAGCTCGAGAGCGAACGGCGCATCAAGGCCCTGCGTGACGAGATCGCTGCCGGATACCCCGAAGACGACGAGGATTTGCAGAAGGAAGTGAAGCACGCTTTCGAGGAGCTTTACGAACGGCTCTTCCGCGACGACGTTCTGCTGAAGCATCAGCGTCCGGACCGCCGGGCATTCGACCAGGTGCGCCCGATTACCTGCGAAGTGGGGATGTTGCCGCGCACGCACGGGTCCGCTCTCTTCACGCGTGGCGAGACTCAGGCGCTGGTGACGGCCACGCTCGGCACCGCCGAGGACCAGCAGCGCCTCGACGTGCTCGAAGGCGAAAGTTTCAAGCGCTTCATGCTGCACTACAACTTCCCGCCGTTCAGCGTGGGTGAGACCGGCTTCCTGCGCGGGCCCGGCCGGCGCGAAATCGGCCACGGCAACCTGGCCGAGCGTGCCCTGTTCGCGGTCGTTCCCGAAGAAGACCAGTTCCCTTACACGCTGCGCGTGGTTTCGGACATTCTCGAATCCAACGGCTCGTCATCCATGGCCACGGTTTGCGGCGGATGCCTGGCGCTGATGGATGCGGGCGTCCCCATCAAGGACCCGGTGGCCGGTATCGCCATGGGTCTGGTGAAAGAGGGCGATCGCTATGCCATCCTGACCGACATCGCCGGCGCCGAGGACCACTACGGCGACATGGACTTCAAGGTGGCGGGCACAGCCAAGGGGATCACCGCGCTGCAGATGGACATCAAGATCGGCGGCCTCACCACCGCCATCATGCACGAGGCGATGGAGCAGGCCAAGGCCGGGCGGCTGCACGTGCTCAGCAAGATGCTGGAGACGCTGCCTGAGGCCCGCACGACCGTTTCCACCTACGCGCCGCGCATCTACACGCTGAAGATCAATCCCAGCAAGATCGGCGAGCTGATCGGGCCCGGCGGCAAGACGATTCGCGGCATCATCGAGCAGACGGGCGTAAAGATCGACGTGGAAGACGACGGCCGCGTGAACGTGGCCGCCACGGATTCCGAATCCGCCGACAAGGCGCTCAAGATCATCAAGGACATGATGGCGGAAGCCGAGATCGGGAAGACGTATCTCGGCAAAGTGGTCCGGCTCGCGGAGTTCGGCGCCTTCGTGGAGATCTTCCCCGGCACGGACGGGCTGCTTCACATCAGCGAAGTGGCCGAGCATCGGATTCAGGACATCCGTAAGGAATTGAAGGAAGGCGATCAGCTCCTGGTGAAGGTCATCTCGATTGAGGGAAACAAGATTCGCCTGAGCCGCAAAGCGGTGTTGCGTGAACAGCGGCAGAAAACAGAAGCGTCGGGCACGCACAAATGAGGAAGTGGCAAGTGGCGAGTGACAGGTGGCAAGACACCATCAGTGATTCTTGCCACTTGCCACTTGTCACTTGCCACGTTTCCCTATGCCTCTGCACGTAGTCGACAAATTGCTGGACGACGTACTCGTATTGGAGGCGCGCGGGCGTATAACGCTCGGGCCGGAAACGGAGTCTCTGCGCACACGGCTGAAGAACACGGCCGAGTCCGGCCACAAGCAGATCGTGCTGGATCTTGCCGGCGTCGATTACATTGACAGCGCGGGTCTTGGGACGCTGGTGGCAGGCGCGGCGTCCGTGCGTCGCGCGGGGGGCGAATTGAAGCTTGCGAATCTCACCTATAGGGTGCGCGACCTGATGCAGATTACGCGGCTCAGCACGCTCTTTGAGGTGTACGACAGTCTCGACAAAGCCCGCTCGTCGTTTGCCGCTTCCGCATCGAGTTAGCGGAGACTCTCGAGTCAGCGCGCGAGAATCACGCGTTGACGCAGCCTTCCTACGATTCCATGTCGAATCGGCCTTGGGAAAAACCCGCGCCCGCAGCGGGGCAGACCGTGTCGCGGCCGCCCGGATTTCCGTGCGGCTTTGCCGCCTGCCTTGCGGAACGCCTTCGGCCTTCCGGCCCGGCGGCCAAGCTCTTATTTTGTCTTATCATTCTTTACCCTTCTTCCGGAAAGGCCGAGCCTTTCCGCGAGGCAGGCGGCAGAGCCGCACGTTCTCACCCGGACTCTCAAGCCATGCAAAAGCAACTCGCGAATCTCGAAGGACGGGTGCTAACCGATCAGTCCGCGCCGCTGCCGGATGCGGTCTGCACGCTAACGGGCGAGCTGCTGCCCTCTGCGGGCCTCACCGTCGATTCCGACGCCCAGGGAAAGTTCACGTTCGCACAGTTGTCACCGGGAACTTACAAGCTGGCCTGCGCCGCCGCGGGTTTCCGCCCGGTGGAAGAGCAACTGGACCTGACGAGCGAATTCCCGGCGCTGGACGTCGTTCTACCGGCGGAAAAGGTGGTGCGGCAAAGAGTCGAAGTTCACGCTGCGGCGCCATCCACCACCCTCGAACAGGGCGCGCCGCCCGCGACGCTCGGCGTCAACCAGATCACGGATCTACCCATGGTCGAGCAGAAGTTTAAGGCGGCGCTGCCCCTGATTCCCGGCGTGGTGCGCACGCCGGACGGCAAGATCAACATCAAAGGGCTTCCGGAAAATCAGGGCATGTTTTTACTCGACGGGGCCGAGAATGTGGATCCGGTGACCGGCAGCTTCTCCGTGGACGTTCCGCTGCAAGCTGTGGAGTCGATCGATGTTTCGAAGGACGCCTATCGTGCCGATTACGGCGGATTCTCCGGCGGCTTGACCACGCTCGACACGCGGCCGCCTTTGGGCGAATGGCACTACGAAGTTCAGAACCTCACGCCCAACCCACGTTTCGAGACCGGCACGCTGGTGGGAATCGCAGACTTCAATCCTGCCGTTTACGTCACCGGTCCGCTCATCGCCAATCGCCTGAACTTCTCCGAATCCGTGGTATATGACGTTGACAAGCAAGTCGTGCGCGGGCTCGCCTGGCCCAACGATGAGATGAAGACCCACGACTTCAAGTCGTTCACCAGACTGCAGTACATCTTCTCGCCGCACCACCTCACCACGGTAACCGCCAACGTCTTCCCGCTCTCGCGAGAGTTCGCCGATATCGATTCGCTCATACCGCAGACCGCGTCCTCAAATTACGGCCAGAGCGGATACTCGGTGGCGCTCACGGATCACTACCTCACGTCCTCCGGCGTGGTGTTTACAACGGTTGCCGAGGGGATGAGCCTCGGAAGCTACGGCCACGGACAAGGTCCGCTGGATATGCTGGTGACGCCGAACGGCTGGGGCGGGAATTTCTTCAACACTTACAATCGCGATAGCAACGAAGAACAAGTCGGCGAGACCATTGCGCTGCGGCCGCGCCATTGGCACGGAAAGCACGAACTCACCACCGGCGGCAATTTTGTCCAGCGCGCCTTTTCCGGATCCAGTGAATCGCGGCCGGTCCAGATTCTCGGTCCCGC
>JASHPE010000311.1 GCA_030038235.1 Terriglobia bacterium | reverse complement strand
TCGAGTGCATCATGGCTTGCGACTTGTATGACGGGCGGCACGTGCTGGCCCAATCGATCGTCGGAAAACCGATCCCCGCCACGCGGCGCTATCAGGACGTGCTGGCCAACAAGGACGTCGATTGCGTGATTGCCGCCGTGCCCGATCACTGGCACAAGCAGATCATCGTGGACGCCTGCAATGCCGGCAAGGACATTTATTGCGAGAAGCCGATGACGCACAAAGTGCCGGAAGGCTTCGAGATCATCGATGCCGAGCAGAAGAACAAGCGCATCGTGCAGATCGGCAGCCAGCGGGTCAGCTCCGTTGTCTACGCCAAGGCGAAGGAACTGGTGGAGCAGGGGGCCATCGGTGACGTGGTCCTGGTGGAAGGCTCTCTCGGCCGCAACGATCCCTGTGGCGCGTGGGTGTATCCGCCGCCGCCCGATCTTTCGCTGCAAAATCTCGATTGGGACACGTGGCAGGGCACAGCGCCCAAGCATCCCTTCGATCCCATCCGCTTCGCGCGCTGGCGCGGCTTTCAGGATTACGGCGAAGGCGTTCCCGGCGACCTCTACGTGCACCAGCTCACCGGCATTCATTTCGTGATGGGAGTCACCGCGCCGCCGGAGCGCGCCGCATCGGTGGGCGGACTCTTCCGCTGGACCGAGGACGGCCGCGACGAGCCCGACACCATGAGCACGATTTACGAATATCCGAAATTCCGCTCCACGATCCGCGTGACGCTGAACACGGAGATGCCCGAAGTGACGCGATTCATGGGCACCAAGGGCTTCATCGAGATTCGCGACGACAGGCTGACCCTGACGCCGCAGGACGGACAGGATCACGAGCCGTGCTACTACACGGCGAGCTATCCGCCGGCGTTACGCGCCGAGTACGTAAAGCATTGGGAGGAAGAGCACGAAACGAAACCGGGCACGGCGCAGGCGGTCGAGTCGGTCTCGTATAGTCCTCCGCCGGATTACAACGAGGATCGCGAGCACTTGTGGAACTATTTCGAGTCCGTGCGCACGCGCAGGCCGTCAGTCGAGGACGGGACTTTCGGCAACAACACGGCGATCGCGTGCCACATGGCGAACTACTCGTATTTCCAGAAGAGCCTGGCGGTGTGGAATGAGAGCAGGCGGAGGATTGAGGGGTAGGTTAGGGGTTGAGGGCTAGGCCTCATGGGCTAGGAGAGCCTAGATGATATCAGGGCTAAGTGGCCCCTGACCCCTAGGAAAACGGGCTTGCGCCTCAAGCCGGGGGCTAGAAAGGCCTGGATGCGCAAGCCCGCGTTCGGATCGTGCCACTACTTTTGTAGCAAGCGTGCAGCGGCGAGTCAAATCGATTCTTTTTATGTAAATGATCGTGTGCGTGCACGGTCCAGGATAAGGCACGAATGCCAAGACGAGCCAAACCTGCTGGTGCGGGCCCCGCAAACACCTTGTCCGATCTCGAGAGCCTGCTCGCGAGCGCGTCGAACGGCGATCGCGAGGCTTTCGCCGGGATTTACGATCGCATCGCGCCACGCGTTCTGGGTGTGATCGAGCGTATTCTCGATGATCCCGCGTTGAGCGCGCAGGTTCTGGAAGACGTCTTTGCCGAGCTATGGGATGAGTCGCGGGCGGTGTCGACCGGCGGGACAAGCGTAGCGGCATGGCTCGCATTTCGAGCCCGGAGCGCGGCCCTGAAGCGATTGACCAGCCACACGTCTCCTTCAAAGCGGCGCGAACCCGCAGCGGACTTGCCTGAGATGCTGGCGTGGCTTCCGGATGCGGAGGCGATCCGCCGCATCGAGCAACGGCGTCCCCTGCTCGCCAGGGTTCTCGGTCAACTGCCGCGCGAACAGTTCGCAGCGCTGCAGCTTGTGGTCTTCGGCGGCCTCGCTGAAAACGAGGTTGCCGATCGACTGCATCAGCCGCTGGCCAAGGTCAGGGCCGAACTGCGCGCAGCCGCTCGTTTCCTGAGACATCGGCGCCACGCGGTGGTGGGGTCATGGGCTGTCAACATCTAGAAGACGAGTACGAACTCTATCTGCTCGCCGCGCTTCCGGCCGGGGCGGGCGGCGATCTGGAATTGCACCTCAGCGCCCAGTGCCCGAACTGCCTGCAGGGATTGCGGGAGGCGGCGGAGTCAGTCTATTGGCTGATCGAGAGCGCCGAACCCGTCAAGCCGCGGCCGGCGGTGAAGTCGCGTCTGGCAGCGCGGCTTACCGAGAGAAATCAGAAGGCAGAAGGCAGAAGGCAGAAGAAAGGCTAAAGGCAGGAGCCAAGTCAGAAGGCAGGAGTCAGAAGAAAAGCAACGGGCCATCGCCTTCTGACTTCTGGCTTCTGATTTCTGCTTCTAGTGAACAATGGCGAGGATCGCATCTTGATCGATGGCGATGTGATCGGGCTTGATGTTGCTGGTGAAGCGGAAATGTCCGCCGGCGCCGGTGACCGCAACCAAGACGCGCGTCGACCTGGCGTGCAGTGTGGTGGAGTGGTAGGAAACGCTGACGGGAACGAGCATCTCGAATTCCTTATCCGCCATGCTTTCGGTGATGGTACCTTGCACCCGGTAGGAGCCGTCCGCCATCTGGCGCGTCGTGGTCTCGAGCGTGTACTCCGGCACGCCCGTGGAATACACCCATTCGTTGAAGAACCAATCCAGATGGCGATCGTGCTCGAGATCGGCTTCGCGCGTCATGTACTTCTCGGCGTGGCGGACGAAGTCCTCGGTCGACGGGCTCTTGCCCCGATATTCACCCGCGAAATCGCGAAGCATCTGAAAGAACCTCGCGTCGGAACCTGTCTGCGGATCGGTGAGCAGCAAGCGCAGCATGTGAAGCACCCAGCACGACTTTTTGTAGACGATCGTGTTGTAGCCATCGGGATCGAGAGAATTGTTCAGCCGCCCGCCGAGCCAGATCGGGCCCTCAGACTCCACCGTTTCGCCCTCTTTGTTTTTGGCCAGCAGATCGCTGCGATAATCGCGCAGAAGCTGGCGCAGCAAGCGGTCGCCATCCTTCTCCTGGGTGAGGCTGAGCGCCGCAGCGTAGCTCGCGAATCCCTCCGAGAGCCACTGGTCGTGATAGGTGCGCCAACCCACTTCGTTGCCCCACCACTGATGCGCGATTTCGTGCGCCGTGGCCACGCGGTCCTCGAGATCGGCGAAGCGATCCTTCGCGCTCATCTGATAACGCACAATCTGGGGGAGGAAGACGAACGTGGGGAGATAGATCAACTCCGGCCAGCCCTGGCCAAAATCCCCCGGGACTTGCGCGATCGCCAGCCTGGGATACGGAAATGGTCCAAAGAGAGTCTGATAATAGCGCACGGTTTCCGCGGTGCTGTCCGCGACCTTATCGATCAAAGCCCTCGGCGACAATCGATCCAGAGGCAGCGGCGCAACGGGGCCTCGCTCCAGCTCCGCCTGGTCGCGGGCGGCGTCGACTTGCGCCCGTTGGTATCTGCTTTCGAGAGCCGCCTCCGCCTCGCTCGTGGCATAGATTTGCACCTGGACCTTGCCGAGATCGCGCGAGCGTTCGTCGTAATGGCCAAGGTTGAATCCCGCCACCGGGAAGATGCCATCGGAGACCCAGCGGCTGTGATGGACCCCATCCGCCGACGATTCGTCCACGAGCCGGCCGGTGGCCACCAGCGTCAGGTTTTCGGGATACTCGAAGCTGAGATCGTAGCTGGCTGCAGGGCTGGGACCGGTGTTGGGGTACCAATCGCTGTGAGCGCCGACGTAAAGCACGCCGTTGCCCACGTCAGCGATCACGTTGCCTTGATACGCGAAGGTCAGCTTGAATTTTTCCCCGCGGGGATGAGGCTTGGGCAGGATAACAGCAACCCAGTCGCTGCGATCGTGAGGCTTCGGGTCCTGGGCGAGCGCGCCCTGGAATGCCGGAACCGCGGCGCCGTTCTCATCGCGCACGCTCGACACCTCCAGGCGTCCGGAGAGTTCGAAGGCGAGAAAGCGCTCCGGCACACGCGACTCGAGTTCGAGTTCGGCGCGGCCCTCAATACTCTTGTCAGGCTTGATTTGTGTGTCGATTCGGTAAGAACTCACCTGAAAATTCGGTTGCCAGCCTGTACCGGGCAGGTTCTGGGTCTGGCTGGGAAACGAGCACCAGACGTCCGCCGCACCGCTGGCCTTGCCGGATGCCAGGGCCACGATCAGGCTCGCCTCCGGCCGGCGCTCATCCACCGACAGCGCGAAAGGACCGAGTTTCACGCCCTCGATCTGGGCGCTGAAGTACTCCGGCCGGTGATCGCTCACCATGTCTTCGAGAATGCGCAACGAGTGTCCGCTATCCAGCCGCTCCGCAACCTCGTTCCAGAGCGGAATGAGTGCGGCCGGCTGCTCGGACGAGTCGGGATCCGGCGGTTGCGTCCTGGCCAGCAGCTCGCGCGCGGTGCCGTCTGTGAATCGCAGATAGGCGGAGGAGAATCTTTCCTCGAGAACCGCCGACGAGGTGAAGCGCGCAAGGGATTCCGCCTCCGCCACGTTAGGAGGCATCAGCAGCACCTCACCGTCGCCGCTGAACACGGCTCCCGTGACTTCGTCCTCGACGGGAGCGAGCAGTCCGATGAAGCCGCGATTGAAGTAAATGGTGAATCGATCGCGAGTAATGCGGGCGTCGCGGATAAAGTAAACCTGCGACGGATTGACCGTGAGGCTGTTGAGCTGTTGGAGAAGCGAGCCGGAATCCGGCCTGGCGGGGCCGGGAGCGGAAAAGCGGGCGCGCGCCGCCCCCGACACGATCAGAGTCAGGACGAGCGCAAGCACAGGCTCTGTCGCCGAGGGCCGTACTCTGCGACTCTCCGGAGGGTCGTCCCGGTTCTGGCGGCTGGAGTTCGGTGGCGGCTTTCGGCGCATGGCGATCAGCAAAACAGGTACTTTCGCCAGCGTTCGTCCGATTTTGCCATCATGCGCATAAGCTGTCGGCTGGTGTGCAGCGTGAAAGGACGCGGTACGCGCAGAAGCTTTAGGCCGGCCTCCTCGGGAAGCCGGTCGCCTTTGTGGTTGTTGCAGCGATGACAGCAAGCCACCAGATTGTCCCAATCCGTGTGACCGCCGCGCGAGCGTGGAATCACGTGATCGAGCGTCAGGTCGCCGGCCGGAAAGATGCGCCCGCAGAACTGGCAAGTGTAGCGGTCCCGCATGAGGATGTTCTTGCGCGACAGCGCCCGCGTCTGGTAAGGAATCCGGCGGAATTCGCGCAGCCGAATCACGGAGGGCACGCGAAAGCTGGCCGCAGCCGAGTGAATGAAGACGCCGTCGGCTTCCTCGGTGGTGGCGACTCCCTTGATGACCAGAACCACGGCGCGCCGGACGGGTGTGACGTTGATGGGCTCGTACGAGGCGTTCAGCACGAGCACCGGCAACTGCATCACGGGTTGCGCACCGTCAGACATACATGTTCTGATTATCTTGATCCGGAGGCATCCGGTCAACCGCTCAGTCGAAATCGCCGTGTCTTGGTTTCAGACGTACGGGCGGCCCTTGTGGCCGCCCAAACTGGTGGCACGCGTAAGGAACGCGCTCTAATTGGGCGGCCCTTGTGGGCGCCCAAACTGTGGCACGCGTAAAGTATGCGCTCTAATTGGGCGGCCACAAGGGCCGCCCGTACGTCTGAAATCGGGACACCAGCCTCGAAACCGAAACGCCGGCGGATCACTTCTCGACCGGACCCGTATGCTTCCAGTCTCCCCGAATGATTCCTTCGCGGATTTCAGCCGGTGTCTTGCCCGCCTTCGTCATCCGGTAGGCAAAAAATGTTTCGCCCATGCAGATGCCGCAGCCCGCCGTGTGAGTGGAGGTGAAGCAATCGAGCAGGCTGGTGTGGCCGAACTCCCGGTCGCAGTGGCAGTAGCAGGGTTGTTGAGCCAGCACGAGAGGGATTTCACTCGCGATCTCATAGGCTTCGGCGACCAGGGGGTTGCTGAATTGACTTGGAGGGAGCGTCTGGGGCAATGGCTGCGCGTCCTTCGCACTCTTGTGGTATGGCGGCGTCTCCTGATCGGCCGGACCCGAAGCATGATCCCCAGCCTTGCTTTGCTGCGCGTTGCTAATCGTCAAGTTGCTGGTGAGGCTGAAAAAGACCGCGAGCAACGCCAGCGTCCGAATACAGTTTTTCATGTCAGCTTCCCCTCTTGTCCCAGCTATTCTCAACTGCTGTCGCGCAGATTAGCACACTAGCGTGCCATCTGCCCACTCAGACGCACTGGGCAGGCTGTAAGTTGTATCGACGGTTCTTCAACGGGCAGCGATGTCAGGAAACTGCGGCGTGGCGCGGGCGAGCGCCAGGACGATCACGCGCCGGGCGCCCGCGCGCTTGAGCTCCGCCGCGCACGCCGATGCGGTGGCGCCGGTTGTCATGACGTCGTCGACGAGGATCACGTCGCGATCGTGAAGGCGCTTGGGCGCGGTGACGGTGAAGACGCTGCGGACGTTCTCCCGGCGCGCCTGGACGCTGAGCCCGCTCTGCGGAGCCGTCGGGCGCTTCCGTTCGAGAGCTTTGCTATCGAGCCGGAATCCTGCCGACGCGGTGCGTCCGCGCAACGCCCGCGCCAGCCCATCAGCCAGAAGTCCGGCCTGATTGTAGCCGCGTTCGCGCTCCCGCCACCGATGGAGCGGAACGGGGAGAACCAGCCATGGCTCGTCGAATCCGAGCGCGGCCTGGAGCGCGAACCAAGGCTCGGCAAGCAACCGTCCGAGGCGGACGCCCAGCCGTTCACGGCGATGGAATTTAAGCTCGAGAACCGCTTTGCGCAGCTTGCCGGCGTAGATGCCGTAGCTGCGGGCGAAATCATAGTGAGGCCGCTCCAGGCGGCACTCGGCGCACAGCGAACCCGCCATGACCGCGCGCGACGCAAGCGGCAATCCGCAGCGGGAACAAACCGCGCCCGTCCAGGGCTCAAGGGCACGCCAGCATCCTCCGCAAACTCCGCCGCTCAGGCTCTCGGTCAGTTCCCCTGAGCAGACGACGCACGAGGCCGGCAAGAGCAGGGCCAGCATACTTTCGGCGAATTGACGGGGAAGCGATGCGCTGCGAGGAACTTGCAGTTCTTCCGCGTGCATAGGGTCGTCCGCGCTTCGGGACCCCCTCTGAACTCAGAGCAAGCCCTTATCCTGCTTGTCCTGGCACTCGATGCAATGGCGCGCCCACGGAACAGCCTCGAGACGCTTGGCCTGCACCTCGTTCCCGCACTCCACACAGAGGCCGTACGACCCGTTCTTGGTGCGCTCCAGAGCTTCGTTCACCAAGGTGAGGATCAGGCGGTTGTCGTTGCTCTGATGGAAGAGAAACTCCTTGGTGTAAGCGTTGGCCGCTTTGTCAGCGACGTCCTGGGTGCCCTCTTCGTCCGCCTCCCGCCCGTCCTGGTCGGACTTGGAAACCAGGCGGAGGAGTTGCTCCTGCTTCTCAATGAGAAGGTTGCGATAAGTCTCCACTCTTTTACGATCCATAGCTTGCCCTGCGAGGTTAGCGCGGAAATTCCAATGTAGAACGTGGGTTCGACTGGTGTCAAGATGAGGGAGTCCGAGGGCCCACGACGCAAAAGTGGCAGTTTGACCCGGGCGGGAATTAATTAGACTTATTATTGCCGCGCTCCCAGGCGCGTCACAACGCAGATTGCGGCCTCACTCATTGCGTTCTAAGCTGGCCGCACGGTCGAGAAGTGCGCGACGGACCTTCTTTCGTATCGATTCCCCTGTTTCTCTAACAAGCTTGTTGTCGGGGTACCTTGCCACTCTCTCATCGATCGCCCGATCGACCTCTTCAAGAGCGCGCTCAACGGCTGCGCGCTCTTTCATGTCTTCGTGAAGAGGGATCTTGAAGTTTGCGAAGGCCTCGCGGGCTTCTTCCGCCTCGGCGTGGGCTCGGTTGGTACGTCCTATGCTGAATCTGATCATCTGAGCTCGTTTGCGGTAGCGCCGGTGTCCTCACCGGCGATTTTTCTTAGCTCCAGGGCGCCGGGACACCGGCGCTACAGCAAAAAATGGCACATGGGCGGGGGTCAACGGCGAGACCGCAGAGCCTGCGCCAGCCTCACTACCTTTCGCAAAAACTCAGAAGATGAGCTTCATTCCCAATTGCATGATGCGCGGTGACCGCGAGCCAGCGACTTCACCGTTCCCGATGTTGTTCGGTCCGGTGCACGGCGCGCCGGGTGGGGTAAGGCCGCTGCATCCGATGTTGACGCCAATGAACTGGGTGTGATTGAACGTGTTGAACGTCTCCCATCGGAACTGCAGGCTGGAGTGTTCGCCCTTGAACCAGGGCAGCGAGAAGTTCTTGAGCCAGGCCAGGTCCCAATTGTTCACGCCGGGCTGCGTCAGCGGGTTTCGCCCCATGTAGCCGAACATGCCGGGTTCCCCGTTAGAGAGCAATTGCGGAAGCGTTACCTGGCCCACCACCGCGGGATTGATCCAGGTCGGCGTGGGACCGTAAGTGGGATCGTCGTAGACCCCTTTGTCGATCTGCACCTTGCCGAGCGAGTTGCACACCACGCCCGCGCCGATGCCCGTCGCGTATCCCAGGCCCGTCGTCGGGTCGGTGAGGCCGCAGCCAAATGACGTCGGCTCGCCGGTGTAGAAGTTGGTGATGCCGCTGAACGTCCAACCGCCCAGGGCCTGCCGCGTGAACGCGTGCGAATTATTCTTGAAGAACGGCAACTGGTAAACGTAGCTCATTTCCAGCACCTGCGCGCGGTTGAGGTCCGAAGTCGCCTTCCAGCGCGACAGGTCCGTGTAGTCGTCGACGTAGGTTGCGAAATAGGTGGAGGTTGAATCGTCAATGGCGTGCGCCCAGGTGTAGGCAGCCTCGAAAGTGAGGCCGTGTCCGACGTCATGTCGCCAGGAAGCTTGCAGAGAGTTGTAGTTCGAGACCGCGGTGTTTTGCTTTCCGGTGATCCCGGTGAAGATGCGATAGGGGGCGAAAAACACCGCGGGATTCCCGCCCGGGCCGATCAGGGAGTCCTCAATATTGCAGACACCGGCGGCATTGCAGCCCACGGTGTTGGCGAGCGAGGGGATGGTCACCGTCCCGCCCCCCAGCGGCACCTGATTGGGATTGTCAGCCGTTGCCAGGTGGCGGCCGGCGCTGCCCACGTAGCCCAGACTGACGATGTTGCTGCCGGGGAATTCGTGCTGCACTCCGAAGCTGAATTGCTGGACGCTCGGCCATTTCTGGTGCAGGGGAATCATGGTGAAGTAGCCCGGGCTGATCGGTTCCTGGGAAGGCGAGTTAATCGGCTGGATGGCGTTGTAGCCTACCAGATTGTATGCCGTCGGCGTCACGGAGACGGGTGGATTGCCCTCGCCCCCTTCGGCGTTGGTCTCGTTGCCGTTGCCCATCTCATAGTAAATGCCATAGCCGCCGCGGATGGAGGTCTTGCCGTCGCCGAACACGTCGTAAGCAAAACCGACCCGGGGCGCGAAATTCTTCTCGTCGCCGAAGAAGCAACCCTTCGGAACTCCGTTCGTGCCGCAGGCGTAGAGGCCGTTGCCGTATTCGGTGTAGTTGTACCCGGTTCCCGGCTCGAGCACCGGGCCCAGCACCGGATCGTTCACCAATTGCGCCGCCATGGCAGGATTGTAGTCGCTGGGAAGGAAGGCGGCGTCGATGTTGGTT
>JASHPE010000310.1 GCA_030038235.1 Terriglobia bacterium | reverse complement strand
GCATAATCGGAGTGAATATGCGCGCGTCCCTCGATCGCCGCAATCTTGGCACCCGTATGTTTGTTATGTTTTCCAACGCCTGCACGCCTTCATCGTGAATCTGGCTCCAAACGCCGGGATCGGAGGGGTCGCCCCAGGACGACCATTCCACCTCGGTAATGAACTCCCCGCCGACGCCCGTCAGGATCACGATCTTGTTCTCTCGATCCTGCGAAATCCTGTAAAAGGCCTCGACAAATTCCGTGTGAGTGTGTGCGGTCATAACGCACGGCCCGCCGTTGGTGTGGAGTTGAACAATCAGCACACCGTTGGCGTCTCGCGTCAGCTTTGTGTTGTGATAGGCAGTGAAGTAATCAGTTTGATGTGTTTGCATAGCATTCTCTTCTATGGCTTCCCGCTCGGATTCAATCGTCCATCTGGAAAGTCCTTCCGAAAAAATGCCCGGCAACGATGCACCGGTCCTCTCGCAGCTAGACCTTGAGCCTGAACATCTACGGCGTGGCTATTTGATGAAACCTGCCGTCGATGTGGGTGCGTTTTTCGACGGGGTGGCACGGGAGGTGCACATGCGAAAGAAACTCAGCCGCAACCCCAGCCGCACATCTAAGTAACTGAAAATCGGCGGGTTGATTTAGAAATAACGGATCCAGTCGGTTCGTGGGGGGCCAACGCTTATGTTCCGGCGGAAGTTAGATCGAGGCCGGCATCACGATTGGCGAGTTGCGTCGCCCGCTCGGAAGCTGGCCGGCCTTGTTTCGCATTTAATCGTGCCAGTCGCCAATGTGGCGGTAATCTGGCCCGGACCGCTCCTTCCGGAGCTCGGGACGGAAAGGCGCCCGTTGCGGTCAGGCAGGACCGATCACCTTCGGCACTTTCGCAGAATCGACGTGGCGAACCCGCCCAGGGCAGCTTCCGAGTAGCTCGTAACCCGCCCGAGACCGGCGTTGGCCGTCGGGGAACAGCCAGCGATTACATTGTGAGGACGGCGCGGAACCGGGTCTTACCCTCCGCAACGCGCTCGTAGGCCTTCGGTGCCTCCGCCAATGGGTACGCCTCCACAATCGTTTTCACTTTTCCGCGGGCCAGGAAATCAAGCGCTTCGTAGAGGTACTCGGGGCCGTTCTGCTGGCTGCCAATTATTTGAATGCGCTTCGAGATAAGATCGATCAGCGACACGGAAAGCGGCTCCGCGTCAGCGCCCATCGTGACGAGCCGGCCGTCTGGTCGCAATCCCTGAATGCAGTCCACCATCGACTTGGTTGAATTTGACGTGCTGAGGATGACGTCTGCGCCCCCCGCTGCCGCAAGGCTCTTTCCGTCGCGGACAACCTCATCCGCACCCAGGTCGCGGATCATCTGGTCTTTATCCGGAGAATGCGAAACTGCGATGGTCTCGAAGCCTGCGGCCTTCGCGTATTGCACTGCCAAGTGCCCAAGTCCGCCGATCCCGAGCACAGCCACGCGCTCATGCGGCTTGGGATCGGCCCAGCGGAGCCCGCTATAGACCGTATAACCGGCGCAGAAGATCGGGGCTGCTTGCTCATAGGAAACCTTGTCGGGAATCAGGTAGGTTGCATCGGCATTCATCAGCATGTACTCGGCGTGTCCGCCTTGCGCCTCAACCCCTGTACCCTTCAGATCGGAACAGAACATTCTGCGGCCACGCTGGCACCATTCGCAGCGCCCGCAAGTGGATTGAATCCAAGCGGTACCCACGCGGTCGCCGACCTTTCGCGTGGTGACGTCGGGAGCCACGGCAACGATTTCGCCGACCGGCTCGTGGCCGAGGATTCGGGGGAATGGTCCGGGCAGGCGTCCGAGCGTTTGATGTACGTTGGTGTAGCAGATACCGCTTGCATGCATCTTCACCAGCACTTGATTGGGTCCCGGCTGAGGTTGCGAAACTTCTTTGACTTGCCACGAACTGCTCACAGCGGGAACGACGGCGGCTTTCATGAGATTTCCTCCTATTGTGGTTCGATGCGAGTGCCTTGCGGCCGGTGCATGATTTTGGGCTCTGCGTCAACGTGCGACCCGGGTGGTGGTTACATTCAGGTCGGTCTGGTGGCACGGAGATGACCAAATCCATGACCGGAGCCCAAAGCACGCGCGACACTGGGTATAAAGGACCCGTCAGCGTACGGTTACCCGCATCCCCGACGCGTGTGGCACCGTCACCCCGAATCTGCCCTGTTTCAGTGCGCTGTGCCTCGGCTCGCGCGTAATGTGTGCCTCGCGCGCGTCGATCTCCGGCGCATGCAGTGTTTCCATCTCCACTGTGGCGCTCTTCCCGGTTCTAAAGTCGAGCGTCAGATCGAGGTCTCGCACCGCATCCTTGTTCAGAATCAGCACGGTCATCGCACCGTCCGGCAGCTTCGCCGCGTAAGCTGTCCCATCGACACCGCTCGCCTGGATCCGGCTCGTCAGGTCCCCCTTGACCAGCTTAGCCCCGCACAGCGCGCCCGCGAACTTCAGCCCATATGCCACCGGCTCCAGTGCGTACTGGTCTCCAAATGTCGCAATCGGTGTGTAGAACGGGTGCGGGCGCCTGGCGATCTCGTCCGGCGTCGCTCCTGCATCCTTCAGCATCACGTCTCCGGGCAGGAATCCGCCCACCGAATTCGCCACCGACTTTCCCGTGCCTCCGTGCAGGTTTACGCCGGAGTAGTTGTTGCTCGCCAGCAGAAGCGAATAGTCCGCCGACCACAGCGCCGCCGCGAAGACGTCCGACACGCCCGGCTTGCCTCCGCGATAGCACGTGTTGCCCTCGGTCATGCGCACGCGCGCCCCCATTTTGTCCGCCGCGGCAGTTGCGGTGTCCGCCGTTCTCTGCACGCGCGCCATCGTCGACGGCTTCAGCAGGTTGGGAATGCTCACCTCGGGATTCGTCGCCGGACCGCCGAAGTAGTAATGGTGAGTCAGCGTCGTGACGTGCGGCGGGTCCTGAACGGACGGCCACATCCCCGCGATCTCGGTCAGCCAGCCCACGTTTCCCGCCACGTCCGGCATGCCGAACTTCGCGTTCGGCACCGCCTCGGTCACCGCCCGCGCCATGGCCAGCCACTCGTCCAGGTATGTCTTCGCGTTCCACGTCTTCGGATCGCGCAGATGACGGTCGAACAAGTCCACCTCGTTGCCGATCTGGAAGTACTGCAGCCTGTCGCCCAGTGTCTTGGCCACGTATTCGGCTTCCGAGGCCGCGCGCTCCGGAGTATTGGTGCCCATGCCGATCCCATACAGACACGTCCATCCCGTGGCGCGCAGGAAGCCCGCGAGATTGCGCACGGCCCCGGCCGTCACGGGGTAGTATTGCGCCTTGGGCTCACCCGCCACCTCGCGCGTCTGCGGGTGCTCCGGCTCCTTCGTGTCGGCCGCCGGCTTCCACCACTCGAACTCGCTGGTATTGCCGCCCAGCCGCAGGACGCCGTGCGTACTCAGGGTTTTGAATTGGCTGATCAGGCCGGTGTTCCGCGGCGAGAAGAACGTCGGGTCCAGTAGCTGCTGCACTTCGTACGAAAGCCCGACGTAATCCTTGGGCATATGCGGCCCGTTCGCCTCGGACGGAATCGTCAAGGTCAACTGTGCTGCCCCTTGCGCCTCTTGTGCACGGAGGCGCGCGGCGGCAACACCCATCGCGACAGCAAGAAGAAAATGGCGGCGGCTGGTTCGAGTCATCTGGATCGCTGTCTCCGCGGAGGTAACGGGACAATCCGGTGTCCCGCCTTTCAGTTCAGTCGAAAAACTCAAGCAAGGTTAAGACTGTATTGAATCAACCAGCATGCCAGGCGTCAAGCATGCTGAGACTTTTCAGCAAGATCTTTGGCACGTTTACCGATCTTCTTCAGCACTAATTCCAGTTGTTGTAACTCTTCCGGCGAGACGTCCTGAAAGGCGAGTTTGATAAGCGCGGTGTGCCGGCGGAAGAGGGGGACGAAAATTTCTCGTCCCTTCTCAGTAAGGGACACCGTCCTGACCCGGCGATCGCGCGTGCTTTCTACACGCCTGACCAGCTCCTTCTTGTAGAGGCGGTCCACCGCCACGCTGACCGAGCCGGGGTTGAGGTCAACCTTCGGGCCAATGGCGTTCACCGGCATCGGTCCCTTGTGCAGCAGGACTTCGAGCACGCGAAAGTCAGAGTCTCCCAAACCTTCCTCGGTAAGCGATGGAAGGAGATAGCGCGACATCGATTGCCAGGCCTTCAGCATGATGAGCCAGGCATGAAGGGCTTCCGGAGGCCTTTTGAGTTCTTTCATAAAAATGTGAATCCAAACCATTATACTGGCATCGTATATATCGGCGTCGATATAAATGACATCGATGCAACAAGGAGGACACGATGACAAACACAGCGACGGCAACTCTGCCACAAATCTCAACAACCGCCTGGAAGATCGACCCGGCCCACTCCATGGCGGAATTCAAAGTCAAACACATGATGATCGCCAACGTGAAAGGCCAATTCCCCAAAGTGTCGGGAGCTTTGTTTCTGGATGAATCTGATCTGGCGAACTCTCACGTCGAGGCCTCGATCGAGGCTGCGTCCATTCACACCCGCGATGACCAGCGCGATGCTGACCTTAGGAGCGCCAACTTCTTTGACGTGGAGAAGTTCCCGACTTTGACCTTCAAATCCAAGGGGATCAGTATCGTCAGGGATGGAGAACTGTCGGTCGAAGGCGACCTTACCATCCGCGGCGTGACTCGTAACGTCCGTTTTATAGTGGAAGGCCCTACACCGCCTGCCAAGGATCCCTGGGGCAACACCCGGATCGCCATCTCAGCGACCACAAAGATCAACCGCAAAGACTTCGGCCTGACCTGGAACGCTACCCTCGAAACCGGCGGCGTTCTGGTTGGTGAAGAGGTCACCATCACTCTCGACGTCGAGTTCGTGAAGGCCTGACACCACAGTCCAAGGGGGAACACAAGTATGATGACCATCTCCATCATGCTCGGCTGGCGGCTCTTCTGATCGGCGTGTGGTTTGTTCTCCAACTCTTCACTGCGGGCACAGTCGTAAGCTGACGTGAACTCTGGCGGGGTGGCCTATCTCGCACACATCGGCGGCATGATTTTCGGTGCGGTTACCGCGCGGCTCTTCGAGGGCGCCCGACGCGTCCGAGGGCAACTGGGCCTCGAAGACCTCTAACGGTTGGTTAGAGCGGTAGCCGATGCGGAATCGCCCTTCTTGGAACTTGATTGCTGGCTCTCGCGACTCCATGCTCGGTTCGGTGCATCCGTATCCATAGCAATCATGAAACCACCATGTGATGAAGCGGCGGTCCGATCGACTAGTGCTGGGACTCCCTGCAGACCGGAGGTTGGACGGTGGATCCTCATCGCCACAGTGCTCGGTTCCAGCATGGCTTTTCTCGATAGCACTGTCGTCAACGTGGCGTTGCCCGCCCTCCAGAGCAGCTTCGGCGCGACCGTCGTCGGCGTGCAGTGGGTGGTCGAGATTTACGGATTGTTTCTCGGAGCTCTGATCTTGGCGGGCGGTACCCTGGGAGACGTCTTGGGCCGTCGATTGATGTTTTTGGTGGGTGTCGGGATCTTCTCCATCGCGTCTGCCGGTTGTGGATTCGCCTCGAGTCTTCAGCAATTACTGATCGCACGCGGGGCGGAAGGGATGGGCGCCGCGCTTCTGGTACCCGGCAGCCTGTCGATCATCGGCGCTTCCTTCGACGAGAACAGGCGCGGTCAAGCCATTGGCACTTGGGCTGGCTTCACGGCGGTTACCACGGCACTCGGCCCTGTTCTCGGCGGCTGGCTTATCGAACACGCCTCCTGGCGCTGGGCGTTTTTTCTCAATCTTCCGATAGCGGTCGCGGTGATCGTTACTTCACTCTGGAGGGTTCCTGAGAGCCGCGGCACCGCCTCGAGTCGCGTCGACTGGCTGGGTGCGGTCATCGCCACTGCCGGACTAGGCGGCCTTGTCACTGGATTGATCGCCGTCGCCACTCGAGGTTGGTCCGACCCTCGGGTGCTGGGGTGTCTGATCGTCGGTTTTGCCTGCCTCAGCCTCTTTTTAGTCGTCGAGGCCAGCGCGCGTTCGCCTATGGTTCCTCTGGCACTTTTTCGGTCCCCTAGCTTCAGTGGTGCGAACCTGCTCACACTTTCACTTTACGCCGCTCTCGGCGTCTTTTTCTTTCTCTTTCCTTTGAACTTGATCCAAGTGCAAGGATACTCCGCCACCGCCACAGGCGCTGCTGCGCTGCCGCTGATATTGTTGATGTTCATCTTTTCCCGCTGGTCGGGTGGGCTCGTCAGTCGCTACGGCCCCAGGGCCCCGCTTGTCATCGGTCCTATGGTCGCATCCGTAGGTTTCATCTTATTTGCCTTGCCCTCGGCGGGCGGCGGTTACTGGACTACCTTTTTCCCCGCGTTCGTTGTACTTGGTTTAGGAACGGCCATCAGCGTTGCTCCTCTCACGACAGTCGTTATGGATTCAACAGACCGCGATCACGCCGGAGCCGCCTCCGGCATCAACAACGCCGTCGCCCGGGTCGCCGGTGTACTTGCCATTGCGGCTCTCGGGCCTGTGATCGTCAGTGCATTCAGTTCGCACTTAAACCACGGCTTGGCAGGCCTGAGCCTTTCGCCGGGCATTCTTCATGCGATTCAATCGGACGAGGTTAAGCTCGCCGGCATGCAGTTGCCCGCAGGGCTGAACGCCGCCACGGTTGCGGAGATCAGAGCGTTGGTGTCTCGAGCGTTTGTCTTTACGTTCAGGTTCGTCATGCTCGTTTGCGCAGGGCTCGCGATGACAAGCGCAGTGTTCGCGTGGCGAATGATTCCCGCCCGAAACCACCGCTGAGCCGGCGGGGGGCAGACAGCCAGTCCGCCTATGAAACGGCACAGGATCGAATCATTCCCGGCCCGCACGGAGTCTGTCCCGTTTCCACGCAATCTATAGGAATCGCGATGCCGGCCAGGGCGAAACCTAGATCAGGAACGGCGCATCGAAAGTTACGTTGGATTTAAAAGAACGCCGTCTGGTTTACTACGGGATCGTACCCGCAGGACGCGAACTGACCCACATCGGCCGTGGCACCAACGGTCGTGGAAAGCCCCGTCAGCGCTTTCAAAACATCGTCCGGACTCTCGTAGGGGAATCTCTGTCCTTTAAAGTAGTGATTATGAATTCCAAAGGTGATCCCCTCACGCGTGAAACGCTGGTCGATTTCCGCCAGCGTGTTGCCCGTGGCGTCGCCGCTGACATTGCCGGCGCCCAGCAGTTCTGCGAATCGCACGGCGCGATCGACGTCCCGCGTGTCCTGGACGGTGGCTGTGTAGTAGGAAACGCAATGGATCCCCGCGCGGTCCAGTTTTTCCCGGGTGGAATGGAACAAAGCGTCTTCGGGCTTGCTGAACAGCATGAACTCTCCGCGCGACATTTCGATTTCCTGAACGTGAAGAGCGTTGAGCTCGACGACCATTTCATCGATCGACAGATTGTGATAACTGTAGGTGCCAATTCCGATGATAATAACTCTAATTCCCGCCCGGGTCAAACTGCCACTTTTGCGTCGTGCGCCCCCTCCATCGGCCGCGCGGTTGACACCCAATTTATGCCCTCTCTATAATTTAGTTCGCCCTCGCAGCCCCGCATTTTCATCGACCCAAGCTGCCGAGTCCCAGGGAGAAATCTTGTCGACCAGCGAGCAATCCGATCTCGTCACGCAGCGCCGCAAGAAGCTGGAATCCATCGTGGCGCTCGGATTTGCGGCCTATCCCGAGCGCTACGATTGCACTCACAGCCTGCGGCAGATCGTGGACGCCTACTCGTCGCACACCGCCGAGCAACTTACGGCGGAACGCGTGAACGTGCGCGTAGCGGGCCGCGTGATGACCATCCGGCCGCACGGCAAGGCGGGATTCGCGCATCTGCAGAGTGGCGGAGCGCGGCTACAAATCTACGTCCGGCTGGATGCGGTGGGCGAGCGTGGTTTCGAGCTTTACAAGCTGTTGGACCTGGGCGATCTCGTCGGTGTCGAGGGGTATCTCTTCCGCACGCGCACCGGCGAGTTGAGCGTGCACGCCGAGCGCCTGATGTTTCTCGCCAAAGCGCTGCTGCCTCTGCCGGAAAAGTGGCACGGCCTTTCCGACGTCGAGATCCGTTACCGCCAGCGCTATGTGGACCTGATGGTGAATCCGGAAGTGCGCGACACGTTCGTGAAGCGCAGCCGCATGGTACGGGCGATTCGCGATTTCATGGATGCCGAAGGCTACATCGAGGTCGAGACGCCCATGATGCAGCCGCTGGCGGGCGGCGCCATGGCGCGGCCGTTCGTCACGCATCACAACGCCCTCGATTTGAAGCTCTACCTGCGAGTGGCGCCCGAACTTTACCTGAAACGCCTCATCGTGGGCGGCCTCGAACGCGTTTACGAGATCAATCGGAACTTCCGCAACGAGGGCATCTCAACCCAGCACAATCCCGAGTTCACGATGCTGGAGTTCTACCAGGCCTACGCGGATTATCACGAGATGATCGCGCTCACGGAGCGGCTGCTGAAGCAGGTGGCCGAGACGGTAAATGGCTCGCTCGGGTTCGAGTTTGCGGGCCAGAGGATCTCGCTCGAGCGCTTTGAACGGCTGACGATGAAAGAGGCGGTGGTTCGGCATTGGCCGGAAGGCGCTGCCGGCCCGAAACTCGAAGACCTGGCGGACCCCAAGGCGATTCCGCCCTGGGTGGACACTTACAACGGCTGGGCGCGGTCAAGCGGACGCGAGCCTCTGGAAGTAGACAGGAAGGCGTCTCCCGGCGCCGCGCTGCAGGCCCTGTTTGAAGAAGTCGCGGAGCGGCATCTGGTGCAGCCGACCTTCATCACGGATTTTCCGCTGGAAGTGTCGCCGCTCTCGAAGCAGCGGCCCGACGATCCGAATTACGTAGAGCGGTTCGAGCTCTACATCGCCGGTATGGAGATCGCCAACGCCTTCAGCGAGCTGAACGATCCCGAAGAGCAGCGGCGCCGCTTTCAGTATCAACAGATGCTGCGCGAGAAAGGCGACCTGACCGCGCACGCCATCGACGAGGACTACATCCGCGCGCTCAGCTACGGTCTGCCGCCCACCGGCGGCGAAGGGATCGGGATCGACCGGCTGGCCATGCTGCTGACCGATTCCAAATCCATCCGCGACGTGATTCTGTTCCCGCTGCTGCGGCCCCAACCCACAGAATCGTCGTAGGGGCAGGCCCCCGTGCCTGCCCTGGGACTCCAAACTACGTCTGCCTCAAGGGCGACCACGAGGGTCGCCCGTACGTAGTGTGGTTGCGCGCGTGCCGCCCTACTGGACGACAATCGTCAGCGTGGTGCTGCTCGTGATAGACCCGGATGCGCCTTGCACCGTAACCGTGTAGTTTCCGCTCGGTGTTGGCGTCGGCGTGCTCGTTGAACTGCTGGACCCGCCGCAAGCCGCCCACACCATCACCAACGCCAGGGCTCCCGCCAGCGCCCAACCGGCTCGCGGCCGCCGTCCGCCCAGGCGATTGATCAACAGCTTGAATCCCACAGCCAGAGTGGCCGCGAGGCCGAGCCAGACCCAGGGCCGCGGCGGCGCCGGATTGCGAGGCGTCCGCAGCGGCAAGCCTCCGGCTGTCGTCATCAGGGTGACGGTGGCGCTCTCGGAGTTTGGCGCTGTGACGTTGAGCGAGCTGGGAAAGACGGTGCACGACGTGGCGGTGACGTTATCGGAGCAGGTCAGCGAAACTGCTCCGCTGAATCCGCCCTGGCCAGCGATGCTCAGGTTGTAGGTTGCCGACTGCCCCGCCGAAACCGTGATGGACGGGTTCGTGGCGCTCAGCGAGAAACCGTTGCCGGCGCCGGACAGGGTGACGGACTGCGGGCTTGCTGGCGCATTGTCCGAGACTGTCAAGGTGCCGCTCTGGTTGCCCGCCGAACTCGGCGTGAAAATCACCGAGATCGTGCAACTGGCGCCGGCTGCCACCGAGGCGCCGCAGGCGCTGGTCGGGACGAATTGCGAAGCTCCGCTTCCCGTAACCGTGACGCTGGTGATGCTGAGCGCGGCGTTGCCGGAATTGGTCAACGTCACTGTCTTGGCGGCGCTGGGACTTCCGACTGCAAGGCCCCCGAAGGCGAGGCTTGTCGGAGCCAGGGCCGCGGCAGGCCCGGCGCCGGACCCGGTCAACGTGACCACCTGCGGGCTGCCGGTTGCGTTGTCCGCCACATCCAGCGTGCCGCTGAGAGTTCCGAAGGCGCTGGGAGCGAAAGTGACCGTGATCGTGCAGGTCTTGGTGGGAGCGATCCCGCCCGTGGCCGAAACGCAGGTATCAGACTCCGTATAGCTGCTGCTGCCGCTGATGGTGATCGAGCTGACGGTAAGCGTGGCATTGCCGGTATTGGTCACCGTGACCATCTTCGCCAGGTTGGCACCGACATTGACGCTGCTGAAGCTGAGGCTGGTCGGCGAAAGGGTGGCGCCGGGCTGCGAGCTGCCGGTGCCGGAGACCGATACCGTCTGCGGACTGCCGGAGGCATTGTCGGCCACGCTCAACGTCGCGGACCGGTTGCCGGCCGCGGCCGGCGTGAACACCACCGAGATGGTGCACTTGCCGAGCGCCGCCACGCTGGAGCCGCAGGTGTTGGTCTGGCTGAAATCACCAGGATCGGCGCCGCTGAAAGTGATGCTGGTGACGCTTAGCGCAGCGTTGCCGCTGTTGTTGAGCGTGACCACCTGCGCGGTTGCCGGGCTGCCCACTGCGGTCGCGGCGAAAACTACGCTGGTGGGCGATAACGCCACGAAGGGCGCGGTCGTACCGGTGCCCGTCAACGCCGCGGTCTGCGGACTCGTAGAGGCATTGTCCGTCACGGTGATGGTTCCGGTTTGCGTCCCCGTGGCGGTGGGCGTGAACGTAACGCTGAGGGTGCAGGAAGCTCCGGCGCCAACCGAACCACCGCAGGTGTTGGTGACGGCGTATGGGCCCGAGGCCGTAACCGACGTGAGGGTCAGCGTCTGGGTTCCCGTGTTCTTGAGAACGATGGTTTGGACCGGGCTGGTGGTGTTGACCGGCTGGCCGCTGAAGGTGAGCGTCGCCGGCGTCAGGCTGACCGCCGGACCCGAGCCTGTCCCGGTGAGAGTCACGGTCTGCGGGCTGTTGCTGGCGTTATCCGTCAGGGTCAACGTTCCGGTCTGAGTTCCCGGAGCCGTGGGCTCGAAAACCACGCTGACGCTGCACATGGCGCCGGCAGCCACGCTGCTCCCGCAGGTATTCGTCTCGCCGAACTGCGCGCTGGTCGTGATCGAGGTGACGTCGAGCGCACCGGTGCCGGTGTTGCTCACCGTAACCGTCTGGGCCGCGCTGGTGGTCCCGACGTTCTGGCTGCTGAAAGTCAGGCTGGTAGGCGAGAGGCCGACCGTGGGCGCAGTTCCCGTCCCGCTGAGCGGCACGGCCTGCGGACTGGTGCTGGCGCCGTCATTGATCGTGAAAGTGCCGGTGGCGGAACCGCTCGCGGTCGGAGCGAAGATCACACTGGCGCTGCAGGTGCCGCCCACGGCGATGCTCGACGGGCAAGTGTTGCTGGCGGTAAACGGCCCCAGCGTGATGGCGGCGCTCGTGAAGGGCAGCGGCGCGCTGCCCGGATTGCCGATGGTGACCGTCACGGGGGCGCTCACGGTACCCGTCAAGGTTCCGGGGAAAGTAATTGCGGCGGGCGAGATCGCGATAACAGGCGTATTCAGGAAAACGTCAACCTGGTTGTAGGAGTAATCGGCCGCGATCACATCCAACGGACCGCCCGTACCTGTAAAGTCTCCGAGAGCCACGCCCTCCGCGGTTGCTCCGACAGGAGGATTGAATCCGGTGGCGTGCTCGAGGTGAGTCTGGAACGTGCCGTCGCCGTTTCCGAACAGCGTGGAGACGGAGTCGATGTCGGCCGACGAATTGCCCACGGCAAGATCGAGGAAACCGTCGCCGTTCAAATCGCCTGTCGCAATCGAAAAGGGCGTCGTGCCGGTCGGAAAAGTACTAGCCGTGCCAAAGGTGCCCGGATTGGTTGACGTGTTCAGCAGAATTGAAACCGTGCTGCTTGCGTAGTCCGCGGTGGCCAAGTCGGGCAGGCCATCGCCGTTGAAGTCTCCGACCGCCAACGCCACCGGTGTCGTCGTCGTCACGCCCGTCGTATTCGCAGCGTATTCCTTGGCAGTCTGGAACGTTCCGTCGCCGTTACCCTCCAGAACCCAAACGGCGTTGTTGTCAGCGTCCGATACCGCCAAATCCAGGACGCCGTTCGTGTGGTCGAACAGATTCGCCGCCACGATCGAATTCGGATAAGCGCCTTTCCCAACCGGATATGTGACCTGGGTGGAAAAAACGCCATTCCCGGTGTTGAGCAAGATCGAGATCGTACTGTCGCCGGAGTTCGCCACTGCCAGGTCCTCGAGGCCGTCGCCGTTAAAGTCTCCGATCGCGACCGCAAGCGGAAAGTCGCCGACGCTGTAAGGCACGGACGCCGCGAAGGTGCCGTCGCCGTTGTTCAGAAGGACCGAGACGGTGCCGGGCGAGGTCTCATCCGCCACCGCCAGGTCCGGGTACGCATCACCGTTGAGGTTGCCTACGGCAACCGCGAAAGGATTGGTACCGGATGGGTAATCAACGGGAGTCTTGAAGGTGCCGTTGCCTTCGCCAATCAGAACCGAGACGGAGTTTTCGGTTGCGCTCACGGCTACTGCGTCCAGATCGCCGTCCTGGTTGAAATCGCCGGTCGCCACGGCCAGCGGCGCGGTTGCAACTGTCGTAGCTGGGGTGCTGCTGGCAAATGTGCCGTCACCGTTCCCGAGCATCACGGTCACGTTGTCGTCGCCCGGATTGACAATGGCGAGATCGGAACGGCCGTCGCCATTGAAGTCGGCACTGATAATCCCATCCGGCGATTTGCCGGAGAGTCCGGTCGCGTACATGGCGCCGCTGGTGAACTTGCCACTGCCATCCGAGGAGCCGATCAGCACCGCGACGGAATTGGCCACCACGCTCGTGTACGCGATATCCGGGTAGCTGTCACCGTTGAAGTCGCCGCTCACCAGTCTCTCCGGCGTTCTGTCGGTGACAAAGCTCTCCTGGTTCGGGTACGTGCCTTTGCCATTCCCGAGCATGACCACCACATAAGGCTCACCCCCGTCCGTCACCGCCAGGTCAAGGTTGCCGTCCTGGTTGAAATCGCTAACAATCACCTGAAGGGGCGTCAGCCCGCACTTATACGGCACAGCCGTCTGGAAGCTCCCGTCGCCGTTACCGAGCAGAATGGAAACTTCGGCAGTCGCGCCGTCAGCGGTGACCACATCGAGGTTGCCGTCGTTGTTAAAGTCGCCGGCGGCGATGCTTTCGGGGCTCGTTTCCGTGCCGGTCGAAAAGGTGGTCCCGGTTCCAAAGGTACCGTTACCGTTGCCGAGGAAGATAGAAACTGTGCTGCTATCGAAGTTCGAGACGACCAAGTCGATGTTGCCGTCGCCGTTAAAGTCGCCGGCGACGATCGAGTCCGGGTCACTGCCGGTCGCGAGCGTGGTGCTGGAGACGGTGAAGGTTCCGTCACCCGCGCCGGTCAGCAGCGAGACGGCGTTGCCACTGGAGGAAACCACGGCAAGGTCGATGTTGCCGTCGTTGTTGAAGTCGGCGGCCACCACGGCGTTGGGATCATCACCGACGCTGTAATTCACCGCGGGCGCGAAGGTGCCGCCGGGTGCGAAAGTGCCGCTGCTTCCCTTGCAGGCTGTCACCGAAGGACTGCAGCCAAGGAGTATCGAAACGCTGGCGGCGCCGTGGTTGACGACGGCGAGATCGGGGACGCCGTCGCCGTTAAAATCTGCGGTGGTCAGGGCTTCGGGCGAAGTACCGGTCGTGAAGCCGGCCTCGTTGAACAAATAGCTCTGGGCTGACGCGTTGGGCACGGCCAGAGTGAGAATCGCGAACCCTAGTGCGACGAGTACGGGAAGAGAGCGATTGCCTTTCACCTGAATTATTCCTCCAGAATTGAGAGCGCTGGGCACAAAGCCACACTACGGGGCTGGTGGCCTGAGCGTCGTCCGGGCCAAATCCATCCAGACTGCGGTATGGCTGGTAGGGGCCCCCGATATATGAAAGCCAAAATTCTAGCGGTTGGGTGACGATTAAGTCAAGCCGAGGAGAGCCTAAACAGCAGCTTTGGCCGAGGGCAACGGAGGTAATACCACAGGCTGAAACCAAGTCACATGGGAGCCCCTGTCCGCATTGCCGGCTCTGCCGACCAAGGACTGCGGAGCACCCACACTTGGTAGTGGCGCTACCAAGGAATGGACTCACACAAGGCGGGACGCCCGCGCTACCGCGCCCATCCCCGACCCTGGGGAGACGGCCGACGGCATTTTCAGAGTGGCTGGAGGCGAGAATCACCCTGGCGGCCGTCTTGGGCGCGAAAACAGGCCTTTTTTGAGACTTAAACCATTCAAAAAAAGGGGGATAACTGCAATGGGTTTGGCGAGCGCCGTTTCGCAGGTAAATTACAGGTGTCAAAAGGTTTAGCTTTAATGGGTTTGCTGGCTTTGGAGAGCGCGCTGTGGCCGTCTTTTTGCGAAAAACAGCCCTTTTTGAGACGTAATCTTCTGAAAACAAATGGGATAGCCTCAATGGCTTTGGCGCCAGCGGATTTTTGGTTATCTTTCTCATTCCGTGGTGTTTAGGTCCAATGGGTTTGGTTGGCTTTGGAGGTCCCCGTTTCCCGACCTGTCTTTGACCCCCGTTCCCGGCGACGTCTGCCATGATCTCCCTGAGATCGCCCTCGACCTCCAATGTCTCGTTGGAACCGTTTCCGCCATCAACCCGCGAGATTGCAGGTTCAGGGCAGAACGGAACTTTCCCGACCTGGTCCGTGCGCCGGTGGATCTCAGGGCGTTCAGTCGATTGGCGGCAGTGGTGACGGGAAGTGCGGACGGGATCTTCGCGGAGGGACATAATTAACCTCGGGCGCCCGGCCAGCCTTACCGGCCGAACAGCAAGCGGATTAACTGCCCTCCCCAGGGAAACCCCAGTATACCATGAGTACTAATCACGTTGTCAAGAAAATAAATTTGCGGGCCGGGGAATGGGTATGGAGCGGCGAGGACATAAAGTGCGATGTCACCCGCGCCCTGCCCCGTCAAACTGAGTTACCACCAACTTTCTGCCGTCCTTGTTTTTCGCTCTTGCCTCTGCTAGATTTAGCCCTGACCTTTCGAAGGAGAAATGTGATATGCCGGTTTCGCAAGTCCTGCTCGACATCCTCGTCTGCCCGGTCTGCAAGGTGGCGGTAACGCCGACGGCCGATGAGCTCGGGCTCAAGTGCCCCCAATGCCGCCGTGTCTACCCCGTCAAGGACGACATCCCCGTGATGCTGGTCGACGAAGCAACCATGGACCCCCAATAGGAAAGGGCGGGGCTTTCAGCCCGCCGCACGGAAACCCTTAAGGAAATCATTGGGAGCGTCTTTCGGCGGGCTCAAGCCCCGCCCTTTCTGGAACAAGCAGCTCGTGGATGGCCGCCTCCACCTGGCCGGCTTCGATGCTCTTCATGCAGATGTTGTCCTGGCACGCCTTCATCAATGGCGTGCCGTAGCAGGGCGCGCACGGAACGGACTCCTGCAGGATTCGAACCACGCCGCCGGAAGACATGGGCTTCGTCTGCTCGATGATTGCCGGACCCAATAGCACGATCAGCGGCGTGCCGAGTGCGGCAGCCATGTGCGCCGGGCCGGAGTCGATGCTCACGTAGAGGTCCAGGCGACGGATCAGGGCCGCGAGCTCCAGCAGCGACAGCTCTCCCG
>JASHPE010000036.1 GCA_030038235.1 Terriglobia bacterium | reverse complement strand
AGCTTCCGGCCGCGGCTCAGCCGGGACATAACGGTGCCGAGAGGGATTCTGAGAGCCTCGGCCGTCTCCTTGTACGAAAACTCCTGCACGTCGGCCATGACGACCACCTCGCGAAATTCCGGAGGAAGCTTTCCCAATGCTACAAGGATATCTTCGTCGCGAATCTCCTGCAGAACCGGCGGCGAGGCCATCACGTCGTCAGCCGCGGCTGGGTTCTCGAACGGCTCGGTTCGCGATGCCCTCGACTGCCGGCGCCGGAAGTGATGGATGCGGCGGAAGAGGATCGTGAACAACCATCCGCGAATATTGGTTCCCGGCTCGAATCGGTGAAAAGACTTCCAGGCTTCCAGGTAGACCTCCTGGACGAGGTCCTCAGCCTCCGTGGAGCCATGCGCCAGGAACTTCGCAGTCCGGTATATGTCGTTGAGGTGAGGCATCGCGACCACTTCGAAGTCCGGGACACCGATCTTGGAGTAAAGGAACAAATGGAATCTCCCCCGTGCTCCCGGTTTGTGGAAGGATGGGAGCGCCCAGCCAGCCTCCACCCTTCCCAGATCGGGAGACACGTCTATTGCTGCGGGTGGTCCGTCTTGTCCTGATCACTCATCTTGCCCTCTTGCGACATCTTGTCCTTCTTGGACTTTTTCTTCTTCGCTGACTTGCCGTTGTGGTCCATCTTTTCGCCGGCCATGCTACCGTCCTTCATCTTGCTGTCGTCTTGCATCTTGCTGTCGCTTTGCAACTTGTCGTCCTGGGGCTGCGCCAAGCCAGCGGCGGTCGCCCTGTTTGCGAGCCCCAGGCTTATACCCGTCGCCATCAGCAGGATTGCGGTTTGCTTCATCATCGTTGGTTCTCCCTTTTTGTTGTTTAGATTCGAAAGCTAAAGCCCGACGTACCAGTCATAACCTTGCTCGGCCCAGTAGTCGGCGGGCCGCACGTTCGTGTAGCGGATGGTTCCGACGCGCTTGATGTTCTTGACGCCGTACTTCACCGGGATTACCAGCCGCAGCGGCGCGCCATGTTCGAGCGTCAGTGGCTGATGGTTTTGCTCGTAGCAGAGCAGCGTCTGGGGGTGTAGCAGGCTCTCCACCTCCAGTCCGACGTAATACGCGTCATCCGGCGTCGACATCGCGACGTAGGGCAGCAGATCTTCAGGATGGTCGAGGCTGAAATCGTCGCCGCTCTGCGTCGTCGGCGGATAGGCTTGCATGAAATCGGTGAAACGCGCGCCAGCCCACTGCACGATGATGCTCCACCCTTCGATGCATTTGAACTCGGTGGTCATCTCGACGCGCGGCAGCTTCTTGATGGCATCGATACCGAGGGCAAGAGGTTCGTCCTGGGCGGCGAGTCCTGAAACCTGGAGCTGCCATTTCGACGGATCGAAGTCACTGCCGAGCCCCAGATCACCATTGATCCGATTTCCGAGCCGGGTTTCGCTCGGCCGTGGCGCCGTCCGGCCGGTGCTGAAGAAATCGCGCGCCAATTGCTCATTGACTTCGAGTGTCTTGCGAATCGGCCAGGGAACGTCGTCAATTTCACGCCGGCTCATCAGCCACTCGAACGCGCCGAATCCCACCAGAGCTGCGGCTCCGAAACCCAGGAAACTGCGCCGAGTTTTCTGGCGCATGCGCCGGCGAACCTGCTCGTTCCATGTCTCAATCTCCTTAGGATCTGGCAGAGTGACAGGCGGAGCCGTCGCCGTCTCGGTTACCGCGGCAGCCGGTTTCCCGCTGGCAGCCTCCAGCGCCTTCGCTCCTTGCACCGGAGCCCCTAGGGCCGTGGGCGACGTCGGGTCATCCTCAGCCGGAGGAACGCCAGAGGTCGGCTTGTTGTCTTCACTCATGTGGGCCCTTCTCAAGCGATACCGACTCATACCCGCTGACCATCGACCGGAAATTGTTCCAGCCCGCCCGAATCACCTGTGCAACGTGGATCACGAAGAACAGCACATAGCCCATCGCCAGCAGGAAATGTTCAAAGCGGGCCGCTTGATACCCGCCCAGCAGAGCGTCGAGCCAGGCCACTTGGATGGGTTTGTAAATGGCAAGGCCGGTGACTACAGACCCGAAGCCCATGAGGATGATGCTGCTGGTGTAGGCGATCTGTTGTGCCCCGTTGAATTTGCGCTGCGGCAGTTTGCCCTTCGACAAGCCCAGATCGTGGAGTGTCACCAGCATGGCCTCACGAAACGACTGCCGGTTCGGAACGAGGTACCGCCACTCGCCAGAGACGACGGTGTAGGTGACGTAAAGGATCCCGTTGACGACGAAAAACCACATGAAATAGAAGTGCCACGCCATCCCTTCGGCCAAGTGCTGCTTCAAGCCGAATGCGCTGTAAAAGCCTTGTGGAAAGAACTTGAACAGCGTCAACCTGCCGAGGCCGATGCGGTAAACGTCGTTGGCCCAGTAAATCCACAGGCCACTCCAGATCATCAGCGCCAGCAAAGGAAAATTCACCCAGTGGAACCAGCGGATTGCCAGCCTGTGCTTCTCTTTCATCTCCAGCCGCTTCACGGACTACCACCCTTCGACGCCCTCAGGAATGATCCCCGTGGGCCTACAACCCTGTAATGCCGCCAGGCACGACTCTTATTCCCTGGATCACAACGTAATCTTGGTCCTCAACCCAAAGACGGCGGGATTCGACAATAGGGGATTCCCGCCTACGTTGACGTAGTACTGAAACGCCGGCCGCAGTAACAGGTAACGTTTGACTTGCAGGGAATAGTTCAACTCGAACGCTTTCTCGGCGCCAAGGGCTGCGCCGCCCAACAATTGTCCGAATCGTGAAAAGGGATCGCTAATCTTGCTGTACACCAGACCCCAGGCGACGCGGTCTTCCTTACGCTTTCGAAACGGAGCATTGAATCGGGCCCCAGCCGTTATCTGAGTATTTTCTCGGCTTAATCGCCCGGACTCCAATCAAAGCCAAACGTAGCGTCCACCCCACGATTCGATCCGGCTTCCCCGCGAACAAGGGCCTGGCTTGGCATCCCGTAGACGAGATAATTACCGTTGGTTTTGCGTCCAGCGGGATCAGAAAACTGTCCGCGGTTGTAGACCCAGTCGGAGCGAACAA
>JASHPE010000309.1 GCA_030038235.1 Terriglobia bacterium | reverse complement strand
GCTGTCCCGTCCAGCGCTTTCCCCTCTGACCCACTGTGGACGTCAACCACGCCGGATGCCGTCTGGTCCGGTGGAACCGGAACTTCCTTGATGTCAGGCACCCAACTGTCTGTCGTGCCGGTCATAGGATCGGCAGGTATGGCATGCATGTAGCCGGCATCGACAAGGTCCTGCAGGGACTGCGGCGGCGCCTCTTTGTCGACCGTATATTCGTCAATTACCTGGCGCATGGTGTGAAGGTCGTCATGCAATACCGCCTCTTTGGACCGCTGGATCGCCATCTCGTAAGCCGGAACGGTGATCGCCGCCAAAGTAATCAGCAGCAGCATCACCACCGCGAGCTCCAGCAGGGTAAAACCAGCATCGCGGAGGCGCTGCTTCTTTTGCTCCACCGTTCCTAAGAACGTGTTGAAGCCAGCTACTTGCCTTTCCATACTCTACCAATCCGAATACCGCGTACCGTCGAGCGCGGTTCCACCCGACTGCGAAAATACATCAAAGACATCCTCACCGCCCCAGGATCGCGAATCGGGATCATCCTGCATGGAGCGCTTACCCCAGTCCGGCTTGCCGGTCATGGGATCGTTGGGAAGCCGGCGCAGGAACTTGTATTTCGCCGAACTGGCCCCTTTCAGTGCCACGCCGTTCACGAGCGTATCCAGATCGGGCGGATAGTTGAACGTATTCGCCTCCGAGGGGATCATGCCGCGATCCGCCAGGTCCTTGTATCTGTCAATAGCGCTGCGGATCTCCCGGAGGTCGCGCCGCAGTTCAAGCTCACGCATCCGTTGCGCATGAACGCGCATGATCGGCAGGGCCGCGCCCGCCAGAATCATCATGATCGCCATGGTGGCGATCAGCTCCATCAGGGTGAACGCCCGGTCCGGCGGCGTCCCGGTCCTCGACATCCCGGCGGGGTTCGGGATTCGGGGCTCGGGATTCGCAACCACCTGACACCTGACGCCTAGCACCTGGCACCTGCCTTCATGGCTGCGGCAATCCTCCCGGCGCGAGCGGCATGCCCGGACTGCCTGAGTCCGAGGACACCACTGAAGCGGCGCTGGACGGCACCTCCGGCAGCCGGATGATGTGCGGATTCAGCATAATCAGGACTTCGTCGTCGGTGGTATCGTGCTCTTGAGTCGAGAAGAGGTACTTCAACACCGGAATGTCGCCAAGACCGGGAATGCCGGTCCCGGTTGTGGTAGTTTCCCTATCGATCAATCCGCCCAGCAGACTCACTTCGCCTTCCTGAAGTTCGATGTCGTGCTCAACGCTCCGCTGGCCGAAGATGGGCTCACTCAGCCCGCCGATCGACTCGCTGCCGGCGTCGGTCAGAATCTCCACCTTGGCGTGAATCGCAACCTCTCCAGTCGCGGTGATATGCGGGGTGATTTCCATGTTCACGCCGATATCCTGGTACTGAAACTGCGTACTGCTCAGGAGACCCAGGCCGCCGGTCGTGCCCGTGGTGGCCCCAAAGGAGGGCAGAAAGCTTCCCGTGGCGTAAGGAATGCGGCTGCCGATCTTCAGCTTGGCCACAAGCCCGTCGGTAGCCCGCAATTGGGGATTTTGCAGAACGCGGGTCGTGGTATCGCTCAGCATGGCGTCCGCCGTAGCGCTCGGCAGCACGACAGCGAAATCGTTGCTGCTGAAAGTCTGAGCGAGACCCAGGATTCCGGGCGTGCTGGTGGTGGTGCCGTTGCTTGTGGTGGTGGAGGTCGTGATGTTCGGATTCGGAACGAGCGCCAGGTTGGTGGCCGGAATGATTCCGAGCGTCGTCATGCGGTCGCGATTCGCTTCCATAATCGTGACATCGATCAGCACTTCGGCCTTGCCCAGATCGAGATTGTGAATCACCTTTTCGGCCGCCGCCACTTTGTCAGGGGTGTCGCGGATGATGATGGAGTTCGAGCTGGGATTATCGATGATGCGCTGCAGACCCAGCACCTGGCGCAGCGCCGTCGAGATCTGCGTGCGATCCTGGGGCGCCAGCGGATTCGACAGGTGAATGGTCTTCACGATCTCATCCTGATACTCGCGCCGATTTGTGGGTGTGTCCGGGATGATCAGGATCGTGTTCGGACTGATGGCTTTCCAGAAAACGTGAGACTCGTACGCGGCTGCCTGAAGGGCATCGGCCAACTTCACATTGGTCAGGTCCAGGGTGATGGTCCGCGGCTGAAAGTCGTAATTGAAGACGACGTTCAGGTCGGCGAATTTCCCCAGGGCCTCAAACACCTTGCGGCTCTCCGCCGAAAGATGAAAGTGAGCGATCGGCTCGCTCGGCAAAGGCTTCAGCTCGATTCCCAGCGGAGTAGTGGGCTCCTGGGCCGGCTTCAATGCCTCCTCGAGCGCCTTCTCCCTTTCAGCTTTCTCCTTCTCCTCCTCCTTGGCCAGTTTTGTGAGCTGCTGTTTGGCAGACTCGTTGGTAGGATCAACGCTATAGGCCCGCTTGAACTCACCGAGCGCTTCGTCCCTTCTTCCCTCCGCCAGCAGACGCATTCCTTGACTCAGGTGAAAATAACCGGCGCGGTTGCGCGCGAGCTTCTGGGCGATGAGGTACTTGGTCTCCGCCGGCCGGTATTGCAAGGCCTTGTTGTAATCAACCACCGCCTGGTCGTAGTCCTTACGGAGCTCGGCCTTCCGGCCTTGGTTGTAAGCAACGGAATCCGGACCGCCGCAGGAGATGGTCGAGAGTAGGCAAAGCACACCTAGACCTCCCGCCAACGCCCGCCCTTTAAATAATTTCGATATCAAGCCGACACCCCTAGCGTTGATTATCCTCTAACAGAACCGGCAGCGCAAGCCGCGCTGCGCCCCATTGGTGTTTCATTTTGCTGTAACAGCAGCTCTATGCCGCCATCAAAGTGGCGGGTTAGCCCGCCGCCACAGCAAAATGAGCGACCCTAATAACCGATCTCAGACAACTCGTCTTCCCGTGATAAGGGGAACGTGCCGGGGATCTGCGACGATTGCTGTTCTCAACTCCCACTTAGACGCCTGAACCGGGGAAGGGTTTGCACGAAGCCCGGGGGAAGAAAACAAGAACTGCATCGCACAGGAGAGCAACAACCGGGCGAACTGAGGGAAAACAATCCGTACCGCTAACGATTCTGAGGTGGATCGTCTCCGCCGTTTGGCGGCCCGCCATCAGGATCGGAGGTGTCCAGAGGCACTTGCTGCAACTGGATCGTCTCGGGCTGAGTCTGAGGCTGAGAGTCGGGCTGCGGCTGAGCCGCGGCGCCCTGCAGCAACTCGGTCGCCATGCTGCGCACACCCTGATCGGGATCATTGGCCGCTTGCTGGATGAGCGATCGAGCGTCCGAACGCTGCGACACCGCTTCCAGAATGCTCAACCGAGTGGCCGTATCTCCTCCCTGAAACTGCTGCACCAGGGCGTCCAACGCCTCCGGACTGCTTTGGCGTCCGAGCGCCTGGATGGCGTAGTCGCGCAGCGTGCCGTCCTGATCGTTCAAAGCGTCGCGCAAAGCGCCTACCACCTGGTTCGAGTCGAGAGAGCCGTCCTGATCCATGAACTGCAGAGCGCGGAGCCTCGCGACGCCGTCGCCATTCGTAATCACGTCCTGCAGTGCGTCAAAAGCTTCTTTCGGATCTAGTTTGTTGATCTGGCTGAACCCGCGATCCTGCAAAGCCGGATCTGAGCTCATGAGATCGGCGCGCCAGGTGGCCCGAGCAGCCTGGGCTGCGGCGCTCTGCGGCTGCGAGGGCTTCCTGCGCGCCGCGTCCAGGGGTCCGCCCACATCGAGGTTGTCCGTCGAGGTGGCGCTCAGCACAACGACCCGCGCCTCCCGGATATCCTGCGAGGAGGCGAGACTGCCGATGACAGCATAATTGATGCCACCCAGCAGTTCCTGCACGCCCTGGGCCACGGTTTCATCCGAAAACTTGACCGACACCACGCCGCTTGCGTCCTGCAGCCCGCGAATCTCGAGTCCGGTCCGCTGGCCAACCTCACGTAACACCTGCGAAAGCGGCATGCGATCCGCTGTCACGCTGAGCTTGTCGCTCGCAAAGTCCACCTTCAGCGACGGCTGGAGGAGCGGCTGGTTGGGCGGCGGGCTCTGAACCACAATCGGCTTGGGCGCCGGCGGCGCGGGCTGAGCCGGAACCTGCGGCTGCACAGGCTGAGCTTCCCGCTCCTCCTGAGCCTGGCGCATTCGCATTTGCCAGGGCCTCATCATCGGTGATGGCGGAGCCTCATTGCGAATCCCCGGAGGCAGCTCGGGCTGCGACTGTGCAGAAGTTGGATTCTGCGCCAGGCACGGCACGGCGACGGCCAGGAGCGTCAGCATCGCGCCGCAGCGCACGAGCGAACGTGGCGCGGCCGGCGTCTTGCCGCCTGCAGGCGAATTGATTAGTCCCTCGAACGTACGCTCAAACATAACGCCCTCGCCTGCCTCATTCTGACAGGGAACGGAACCAGATTCAATAGACGCGCCAAGACCCGATTCGTCAAATACTGGCATTACGGGCTTGAAGGTAGCGTCCTGACGAATCACCCAACCTGCATGATCTCGCCCGCAACCAGCGGCTCCTCGCGACCATCATCATACCGGACGCGCAGCGCGCCGTTCGATTCCAGACCCGCGGTGGTCGCCTGGAACTCGCCCGACGGCGTCCGAACCACGATCCGTTTGCCTCGCGCATATGTTGAGACAGCAGTCCAACGCGCGACGATCGCGCCGGCGCCTTGCTTGAGCAGCAATTGGTAGTAGTGCTCGAGTTCCCGAAGCAGAGCGGCAAGCACCTGGACTCGCGAGTGGACCTTGCCGCCCTCCAGCCTCAGCGACGTGGCAATCGACCGCAGCTCTTCGGGGATCGCGCGGTGGTTCACGTTGATCCCGATGCCGATCACGACGGCGTGCAAACGGTCGACTTCCGCGCTCATTTCTGTGAGTATTCCGCATAGCTTCTTTCCGTTGAGCAGCAGATCGTTCGGCCAGCGGATGTCGGTCACGAGACCGGTAGACCGTTCGACGGCGGCCTGCGCCGCCACGCCTGCCATAAGAGTGAGCGACGGCGCCGCGGCGGGCGCGAGCCGCGGACGCAAAAGCACCGAAGCGTAAATGCCGCTGGATTTCTCCGAATACCAGACGCGGCCAAAGCGTCCGCGACCCGCAGTCTGCTCTTCGGCCACTACGACCGTGCCGTGCTCCGCACCTTCGGACGCGAGTCGCAGCGCGATCGTGTTGGTGGAATCGGCGCGGAAGTAGTGGACAATGCGATGTCCGATGGCGCCCTCGCCCACGTCAGGCCGCACCAGGCTGGGCGTAAGCAGGTCCGGCAGACGCGCCAGTTGATATCCGGTTGCTGGATGGCCCTTGATCTCGACCCCAAGCGAGCGCAGCTTCTCGATCCAGTCCCACACGGTGGCCCGCGTGACGCCGATCTCGGCGGCGATCTTCGGACCGGGCACGACGACGGTGGCGTTCTCCGCCAGCAGGCGAATCAGCTTGTCGATGCGGCGATCGGTTGGCGCGGGTGTCGTCATCAGCGGCAATATCGGCCATCCCGAAGGACAGCGTCAACGATTCTACAATGAGTTTCTTCGCGCTGAGGATATAATGCCCGCTCGGAGGTTGAGTTGCGACGATTCCTTGTGCCGCTGTTGATGCTGGCGGTGCTGACGGGTTTTGGCAATCGGACGGCGAATTCGGGACAAGCCGCGGGCAAGCATCTTGCGCGCGGCGCCGATTTGGTTCTGCTGCACGGCCACATCTGGACGGGCGAGCCGTACGCCGGGCCTGGCGAGAAGCCGGCGGCCACGCATTGGGCAGAGGCGCTCGCCGCGCTTGACGGGCGAATCCTCGCAGTCGGCAGCGATGACGACGTCCAGGCATACGTTGCCCCAAACACACGCGTCATCGACCTCGCCGGACGCTTCGCAATGCCGGGTTTCATCGACGCTCACGTTCACTTTGTCGATGGCAGCTTCCAGTTGCTTCAGGTGGACCTGAAGTTGACAGCGAACGAGTCCGGGTTTGTGCGCCTGATCGCCGAGAAAGCGAAATCGCTGCCGCGCGGCCGCTGGATCCTGGGCGGCAACTGGGACGAAGAAGCGTGGCCGGACGCCAAATTGCCCACGCACGAAATGATCGACGCCGTCACGCCTTCTAATCCCGTCTTCATTAGCCGCTACGATGGTCACGCGGGCCTGGCGAATGCGCTGGCGATAAAGCTCGCGGGTGTGACGCGCAACACGCCGAACCCTGTGGGCGGCGTGATTGTCCGCGACGCCAGCGGCGAACCGACCGGAGTGTTCAAAGACGAAGCGGAAATTCTAATCGAGCGTGTAATCCCGAGTCCGACGGCGGGAGAGTTCGAGGAAGCGATCAGGGCCGGACTCGCCGAAGCGCGACGCGTGGGCGTGACCTCGGTCGAGGATATGGCGCTCGGAGACCAGACGCCCGACGGCAGCTTCACCTCTGAAGTTCGCGAGTTGCGCCGCGCGGAACTCGAGGGCTGGCTCACGTGCCGGTTTTACGAGATTACGCCGATCGAAGAGTGGCAGCGCCTGGCCG
>JASHPE010000308.1 GCA_030038235.1 Terriglobia bacterium | reverse complement strand
AAAGCTAACCCGCGCACGGGTCCAACTCCTACTGACGCAGCCGTTTTTCGGCACGCTCAGCTTGAGGTTGAAGCTGGTACCCGGGAGCTTGCCAACGATGGCGACTGACGGCTCGAGGATTGTTTACAACCCGACCTTCGTGAATGAACTCAAGCCAGCAGAACTGGAGGGAGTACTCGCTCACGAGGTCTTACACTGTGCGCTCGGCCACCAGTGCCGCCGAGGCGAGCGCGATCCAGAACTCTGGAATGAGGCAGCCGACTTCGCGGTCAACCCTATTCTGCTCGGAAACGGTTTCAGGCTTCCTGACGGGGCGCTGATCGATCCCGCTTTCAACAACATGAGCGCGGAGGAGATTTACGCTCGCCTGCTGCAGAAGAAGGGCGGCGGTCCCACGACTGCGAAGCAAGAGCGGCAGCAGGCGCATCAGGCTGGGGGAAGGGGTAGCAGTGCCCACGAAGGCCCGAGCCCTACAATTCCTAATACGAAAGCTGATTCAGCCGGCCAGGCAAATTCAAGTCAGGCGGGACCCACGACCGGCTCTCCCGACTCAGGCACGCGCCCCGGAGCGTTCGGCGAGGTCTTGGATACGACCGACGAACAGGGTCACCCGGCTTCGCCAGCTGAGAAGCACCGACAGGAGCACGAGTGGAGCATCGCGGCAGAGCAGGCCCTCCGGTCAGCGAAATCGTGCGGGCACGAACCTGCGGGGCTTGATAGGCCCCTTAGCGAAACTCGCCAATCTCGGCAGGATTGGCGCGCGATCCTGCGCGATTTTGTGACGGCCACCACTCCCTCTGACTACCGTTGGTCACCGCCCAATCGTCGCTACATCGCCTCTGGCCTCTACCTGCCCTCCATCCAGCGTCGAGGCCTCGGTGAGATCGTGATCGCCGTCGACACCTCGGGGTCGATCGGAAAGCACGAGCTGGAGCAATTTGCCGCCGAGATCTCGGCGATCTCCGAGGAGGCGCAGCCGGAAGCGGTTCACGTGGTCTACTGCGACGCCGCGGTTCAATCGACCCAAATCTTCGGGCCGTATGAGCGCATCCAGCTTCAGCCCAAGGGCGGCGGGGGCACGGACTTCTGCCCGGCGTTCGAGTGGGTCGCCGAAAACGACATCACGCCAGTCTGCCTGATCTATCTCACCGACTTGTGTTGTAATTCCTATCCGGAGGTTCCAGAATATCCCGTTCTCTGGGTCACCGACTCGCGCAGAACCGCCCTCTTCGGGGAAACGGTTCGCATCAACCCGGAATAAAGGTTGGGTGCAGCATTCACATGGTGGCTTGAGGGTCGAGGGGTGAGCTTGGATGGGCTTGGGCTGACGCGGAAGATGACCGTGTTCGGATGAGCAACTGGTTACGACGCTGTACGGCGAGCCGTGTCAATACCAGATGACAACACGAATGTTGACACTACTATTTGTATCTGACATGATGGAGGTAGCTTGATTCCGCCGTTCGACTCAAAGACCGGCGCACTGCCGCCCGGCGACCATCAAGCTACCCTGGAGGAAATCGCGCCGCGCCTCGGTTTCACAGCAAGGCGCCGATGGCTTTTGAAAGGCCTCCGTGCTGCCATCGGAGCGCTCTGGGCGGCGGGCGTCGAGCAGATTTTTGTTGATGGGAGCTTCTGCACCGAGAAACCGGATCCAGGCGACATCGACGGCTACTGGATCGAGCCCGACGACGGCGTCTACGACCGCATCGACCCATATTGGATTGACTTCGAGCTCGTCCCGATACCTCGTCTTCGGAAGAGGAAATGGCGCATGTGGGTGGATAACGGCGTGGAATTCTTCGTCCACCCGATGATGCAGGCAACTCCGGAACTTGGGTTTCCGGAATTCTTCCGGCGGGACCGGGACGGGCATCCCCGGGGCATAATTCAGGTGGTCAAGGCTCAGAAATCATGATCAAGAGCGACGCGCAAAGGGAACGGACGGTGGCGCAGATTGAGGGTTTTCGGCGAGCGCTTGCCCAGGTGGGCCAGGAGAAGCCGGGAAAGCGCTCCACCGCGATCCGTGGAAGCTACGAAGGCATGATCCGGCAGCTTGAAGACGAGCTGCACGAATACGATGAGCTTAAAGCCGGTGAGTTGAAGCTGCCGCGCATCAAGAAGCTCGATGAGATCGCGCCCTTCATCGCGAAGATGCGCATCGTGAAGGGCGTCACCCAGACAGAATTGGCGCGGCGGTTGGGCGTCAGCAAGCAGGTGATCAGCCGATACGAGGAGAGCGACTACCAGACGGTTAGCTTGACCCGGCTTCAGGAGATTCTGGATGCGATTGGAATTACGACGTTGGTGAAGCTGAGCGCGTAAGACAGAGGTGTTGCTTGTAAGCGACGCGCTCAATCGTGATGCACCCAGAGAAACCGGTCAACCCGCAATCCACCCTCCATCGTAATTATGGCGCTCTGTTGCCGATCAGGAGCCCCGATTGGTCCGGGCCCAGTCGATCCGCCAGCGCCTGCCGGACATTCTGAGCCACACTAATCTCTTGGCCGGCGTTCCGCGGGCATGGTGATAAAGGGCCGCGGTGCGCTCGTAGAAACCGCGGGTGTGCCACGACTCGCCATACCGGAACCGCTGGTAGTCGAGGTGATGGCAGAATTCGTGACACACGGTGCTGAAGAACGTCCCAAAAGACGTGATCTGCTTGCGCATGGCGGTCCGCATCCAGACGCGGATGAGCTTAGTCTCGGGGTCATAGTCACCGAAAAGCTCGGTGGCCCAACCACCCTCGCGGCTGCGAATCGGCCGTGCCGCCAGGACGCGAACGTCAGGCCTGCCCACCTGGTAAAAGTCAGCGGCGATGTTCAGAAAGAGAGCGCAGGCCAGCCGGATGGACTTGGTCGCTTCACCTACGAGCGACGATTCGATGAGCTTGGCTGCTGCCTCCAGGCGGTTGTCCCGCGGAATGTCGAGTGTTATGGTGCGGTCGCTTTCGAGAAAGGCCGCGAGCAGCGCCGGCTTGCGTGGTGGGCCGTCGGTCGGCACGGTGACCATGTTCTCAGTCGGGCGGGTAAGGCCAAGCAAGCTACTCGCAAGAGCAGGGCCGTGGGGAGTCGGTATTTCGAAACCGGCGAGGACTGGGGCGACGTGCGCAGGCTGCTTCGCCGGATCGTTGTGCGGCACCACTCACAAACAACTCCACAGCCGATGAACCGTTTCCTCTCCGCCGCCGGCGAGCACTAGCGGCATTGGAACGCTTGAGGGCGCAGCGCGTACTCGGCGGCTCGCTTGGAGAGCGCGATCCGTACGGCAATCTTTGCCCTTCGGCTCCGCAAACCAATCGCTCACTTTCCGCTCACCTGCTTGATATAATCGCGCCTGCTCGCGGGCCGGGTGTCTCGGCCCGTGCTATTGGGAGCGCGGAGGTTGAGAGTTATGGGCGGGCAAGGGATCGAGCGGCGCGGGGTGCTGCGCATCATGGCGATTGCCGCAGCGGCCAGCAGTTTTCCGGGGTTCAGCCGCTGGACGTTTGCTTGCGGTCACGGAGGTCCCGACCAGCAGGCCGCTCGTCCGGCCGCGTATTCGCCCCAGTTTTTCAGCCCGGCGGAATACTCCACGCTCGAGCGCCT
>JASHPE010000035.1 GCA_030038235.1 Terriglobia bacterium | reverse complement strand
CGATCGGCGAAGTTCATGGCCCACGACGAGTCCGGAAAATGCCGCGTGGGTGACTGGGTACGGATCGAGGAAACGCGTCCGCTCTCGGCGCGCAAGCGCTGGCGCGTGGTGGACGTGATCAGCCGCGCCGAGCAGGTGGCGCCGGTGCCGGAGGTGACCATATGATCGGCATGCGAACCATTCTGCGGGTGGCCGATAATTCCGGCGCCCGCAAGCTTTCCTGTATTCTGCCGCTCGGGAACGACGTCGGCTTGCAGGCCGGCCTTGGCGACGTGGTGACGGCGAACGTGAAGGAAGCGGCGCCCGACAGCCAGGTGCCCAAGGGCAAAGTGGTGAAATGTGTGATCGTGCGCATGCGCAAAGAGCAGCGGCGCCGCGACGGCAGCTACATCCGCTTCGACGAGAACGCGGCCGTGCTGATCAATGACGCAGGCGAGCCGGTTGGAACGCGCGTTTTCGGTCCGGTGGCCCGCGAGCTGCGCGAGAAGAAGTTTCTGAAGATTGTGTCCCTCGCGCCGGAGGTCCTCTAATGGCCTTGAAGCTGGATATTCGCAAGAACGACGAAGTGCGGGTGATGGCGGGCCGCGACAAGGGCAAGACCGGCCGGGTGCTTGAAGTGGAGCCCAGCACGCGGCGGCTCTTCGTCGAGCACGTCAACATGATCAAGCGGCATACGCGTCCGAATCCCAATAAACAGATTCGCGGCGGCATTCTGGAAAAGGAAGGGCCGATTCACATTTCGAATGTCGCTCTTGTCTGCGGCGAGTGCGGACCGACGCGCGTTCAGCACCGGCAGAAAGCCGAGGGCGGCAAAGTCCGCGTCTGCGCGAAGTGTGGGAAGGTGCTTGAGAATTAGAGTCTGGCTATGACAACACCACGACTGAAAGAACGCTACCAAAAAGAGATTGTTCCCGCCCTGACCAAGGAGTTCAAGTACACCAACCCGATGGCGGTGCCGCGGGTCAAGAAGGTGGTGGTGAACATGGGCCTGGGCGAGGCGATTCAGAACGCCAAGCTCCTCGATTCGGCGGGCCTGGAGTTGGGGCTGATCACGGGGCAGAAGGCGGTCATCACACGCGCGCGCAAGTCGATCGCGAATTTCAAACTGCGCAAGAACATGCCCATCGGCGCTATGGTCACGCTCCGTGGCGACCGCATGTACGAGTTTCTGGACCGCTTGATGAACGTGGCCCTGCCGCGCGTGCGTGATTTCCGCGGTCTCTCGTCGCGGGCGTTCGACGGACGCGGCAATTACACCTTGGGACTGCGCGACCAAATGGTGTTTCCTGAGATTGATTATTCGAAGGTCGACAAAGTGAAAGGCATGAACATCTCGATTGTCACCGATGCGCGGACCGACGCCGAGGCGATGGCGCTGCTGCGGCATTTCGGCATGCCTTTCCGGCCGGAAGGCCGCCGTCCGGCGGCGGGAGCGGCCGAGACGAAGGCGGGAGGATAAGCTGTGGCGCGTCTTTCGCAGATGGCGAAGCTGGTAAGGAAGCCGAAGTACAAGATCCAACACCGCAACCGCTGCGGACGGTGTGGCCGTCCCCGCGGCTACCTGCGGAAGTTCGACTTGTGCCGGCTCTGTTTCCGGCAATTGGCGTTGCAAGGGGATATTCCCGGAGTTATCAAATCAAGTTGGTGATTGTCCTTTGTCATTGGTCGTTAGTCCCTGGTCGCTGGCGCACAGGCTAAGGACAAATGACGAAGGACTAGGGACCAATGACTAATGACGAGTTGAGGAAATGCTATGGGAGTTGTAACCGATCCAGTTGCCGACATGTTGACGCGCGTGCGCAACGGAATTCGCGCGCGGCACGCTCGCGTCGAGATGCCATCGTCGAAGCTTAAGGTGGAACTCGCGCGCATCTTGAAGGATGAAGGCTACATCGGCAACTATAAAGTCGCGGAAGAAGGCAAGAAGAAGGTGTTGCGCATCAATCTGCGCTATGACACCGAGGGCTTGAGCGTTATTTCGGCGCTGGAGCGCATTTCCAAACCCGGACGCCGGGTTTATGTGGGGAAAGACGAAGTGCCGAAGGTGCTGGGCGGCCTTGGGGTTGCCATCCTGACCACACCGCAAGGTGTGATGACTGGGAAAGCGGCGCGCCGCGCTGGGGTGGGCGGGGAATTGATTTGTAATGTCTGGTGAGGTCCCTGGGAGCCGTCGGCCATCAGCTATCAGGCATCGGCGATCGAGCCCTTCTCTGCTGAAGGCTGAGAGCTGAGGGCTTAAAGCCGAGAGCTCTAAGGAAGCGCGCCACCGGAAAATACAGGGAAGAAGATTATGTCACGCATTGGAAAGAAACCGATCGACCTGCCGCGAGGCGCCTCCGTGGATATGCAAGGTACGGTGGCGGTTGTGAAGGGGCCGAAGGGCAGCCTGCAGGTGCCATTGCCGGAAGGGATCCGCTTGGAGCGTAAAGACGGCCATGTTACTCTGGGCCGCGACGACGATGGCCACGCCGCCCTGCACGGTCTCAGCCGGAGCCTCCTGGCGAACGCCGTCAAGGGTGTCACCGATGGCTTCGAGAGGCATCTTGATATTGTAGGCATCGGCTATCGCGCCGAAAGCAAAGGACCTTCGGTAACGTTCACTTTGGGCTATTCCCACCCGATCGAGTTTCCGCTGCCGAAAGGGATTGAGGTTACGGTGGAGAAGATGACCCACTTGGTCGTGAAGGGCGCTGACAAGCAGCAGGTGGGACAGGTGGCCGCCGAAATCCGCGGGCTGAGACCGCCGGACCCATACAAGAACAAGGGGATTCGATACACCGGCGAGCGGCTGAAAAAGAAGGTTGGCAAGGCGGCAGCGGGCGCCGGCGCGGCCAAACAATAGCGCTGAGGGCGTAGCGGGGGCGTCCGGCCCGCTGTCCTGCAGGCTTCCAGCCTGCAGTGCAGTGGTATTGGTGAGCCAAGAGACTGAGGTTACGGTATGTTGAAGCAGACTTCCAAGGACGACACGCGGCGCAGGATTCACCGGCGATTGCGGGCGCGGGTGGCGGGCGACGCGTCGCGCCCGCGTCTGAACGTGTTTCGCTCCACCAATCACATCTACGCTCAGATCGTGGACGACGCCAGCGGCCGGACCCTGGTCGCGGCGTCAACGCGCGACAAGGACGTGCGTGCGACGATGAAGACCGGCGGCAACGTGGCCGCGGCCAAGAGCGTCGGCAAAGCGCTGGCGACACGCGCCAAGCAAGCCGACATCGCACGCGTGGTCTTCGATCGTGGCGGATACGCTTATCACGGACGGGTGCGGGCGCTCGCGGACGCGGCTCGCGAGGCCGGGCTCGAATTCTAGCTGGGAGGACCGTTTGAGTAGGATTGACGCTGATACGCTGACACTAAAGGACCAGGTCGTCTCGATCAACCGCGTCACCAAGGTCGTGAAGGGCGGCAAGAATCTGAGCTTTTCGGCTTTGGTCGTAGTGGGCGACGGTGGCGGACACGTCGGATACGGGTCCGGCAAGGCGCGGGAAGTCCCTCAGGCCATTCGCAAAGGGATCGAAGCGGCGAAGAAGGCGCTGGTACGGGTCAATATCACCCAGACGTCGATTCCCCACACCGCCCTCGGACGCTATGGAGCGGGCCGGGTTCTGCTGAAGCCCGCTTCGGAGGGTACCGGCGTGATCGCAGGCGGGGCGGTACGGGCCGTGATCCAGGCGGTCGGCATCCAGAACGTCCTGACGAAGTCGCTCGGAACCACCAATCCGCACAACGTGGTCAAGGCGACGATGGACGCTCTGCTGCAACTGCGCAATGCCGAAGAAGTTGCTAACACACGCGGGAAAACGGCCGACGATCTCTGAGCGGGCTACGGGCTCGGTCGCGCGCAAGCGAAGCTGGAATGTTGCTGATGGGCAGGGACTTGGGAAAATATCTCTCCCATTGCGGATTGGCCCGACGGTACTAGAGGGTTCTGATGGCAAAGGCTGACCAGGGAACGGTACGGATCAAGTGGGTACGTAGCGGCATTGCTTTCAACCGCAAGCAGGCCGAGGTTGTCCGCTCGCTCGGACTGCGGCGGCTTCACCATGTGGTCGAGCGCCAGGATACCCCGGTCGTTCGCGGTCTGATCGCCAAAGTGCCCCACTTGGTTGAGGTGATCGGTGTGACGCGTGCCCCCGCATGGGCCGCGGTTCCCGAGTACACGATTATCGGCGCCATGCCGGCTACCGAGACTCCGGCTGTGGCGGCCCATACCGGGTCGACAGCCGATGCGCCTGCCTTGCAGGGCAGTGAACCCGAGGTTCCGGCTGACGTCGCTGCCGTCGAACCCGAGGCCGAAGGGGCCGATGCCGAGGCGAAGGACTAGTCTATGAGCACTCACGTTGGATCATTGCGCCCGCCCCGCGGAGCGCGTCATCGCCGGAAGCGGATCGGCACCGGTATCGGTGAGGGTCACGGCAAGACTGCGACGCGCGGCGAGAAGGGCCAGCGCTCGCGCACGGGATCGCGCACGCGCAGCGGATTCGAAGGCGGCCAGATGCCCTTGCATCGCCGGCTGCCCAAGCGCGGCTTCACCAACATCTTCAAGAAGCATCACGCCATCCTGAATCTGAGCGATCTCAAGGGATTCGCGGCCGGCGATAAGGTGACGCCGGAAACGGTGTTCGAGCGCGGGCTCGTCAAGAAGATGCTGGACGGCTTGAAGATCCTCGGTGAAGGCGAGCTTCAGGGTCCACTTCACGTCACGGCGCATTTCTTTTCCAAGTCGGCCATGGAGAAGATCCAGAAGGCCGGCGGTACGGCAGAGGTAATCCCGGTATGATGGAATCGCTCAAAAGTATCACGGAGATTCCGGATTTAAGAAAGAGGATTTCGTTCACCCTCCTGATGCTGGCGGTATATCGCCTGGGCGCGTTCATTCCCACACCCGGCGTGAACTCGCACGTCTTCGAGCAATTCTTTAACAGCATGGGCGGCAGCCTTTTTGGCCTGCTCTCGATGTTCTCCGGCGGCAGCCTCCGGCGGTTCACGGTTTTCGCCCTCGGCATCATGCCGTACATCACGGCTTCGATCATCCTTCAGCTCCTGACCGTGGTATCGCCGACCTTGGAGAAGCTGTCGAAGGAGGGCGATCTCGGGCGCCGCAAGATCACGGAGTACACCCGCTGGCTGACGTTGGGTCTCTCGGCTTTCCAGGCGTTTGGCATTGCCGTGGCGCTGGAGCGCCAGACGAGCAACGGCGTAGCCCTGGTGAGCGATCCGGGGCCGATCTTCATCCTCACCACGGTGCTGACGTTGACGGCGGGCGCCATCTTCATCATGTGGTTGGGCGAGCAGATCACGGCGCGCGGAATCGGCAACGGGATGTCGCTGCTGATCTTCGCCGGAATTGTGGTGGGTTTGCCGCGTGGTATCGCCGACCTTTACACCAAAGTGTTCGTGACGCACGTCTGGAGCCCGCTGGCCCTGATTGTGGTCCTGACGTTCATGATCGTCATCGTGGCCTTCATCGTGCTCGTCGAACGCGGCGAGCGGCGCGTTCCGATCCAGTACGCCAAACGCATCGTAGGCCGGCGCGTGGTAGGGGGAGTTTCCACCCACCTGCCGCTTAAGGTCAACAGCGGCGGCGTCATGCCGATCATCTTTGCAGTATCGCTCCTGACTTTCCCTCAGACCATCGGCCTGTTCTGGAAGAACGGCGTGGTCGCCCACGCGATCAACGCCTTCTTGTCCTTGTTTGCTTATGGCGAACCGCTTTATACGCTTTCGTATGTCCTGTTGATCATCTTCTTCGCGCACTTCTATCTTTCGATTATTTACAACCCGGACGATGTGGCCGACAACGTCCGCAAGCAGGGCGGCTTCATCCCCGGGATTCGTCCGGGTAAGCGGACGGCCGATTATCTGGATGATGTGCTGACCAAGATCACCTGGGTCGGCGGCATCTACCTGGCGATCGTGGCGCTGATTCCCGAGATCATGCTGGCGGGTCTGAGACTGAATCACCTGCCGATATGGCTGGGTGGGGGCTGGTTTGACTCGCACATGCCGACATGGCTGCTGCACGGGTTGAACGTCAACTTCTACTTCGGTGGAACGTCGCTGCTGATCGTAGTCGGTGTGGCCATGGATACGGTGCAACAAGTGGAAGCCCAGTTGATTATGCGGCACTATGAGGGTTTCCTGAAGAAAGGCCGGGTGCGCGGGCGCCGGGCGTCGTGATCCGAGTGTGCGAAGGCTGTTGAAAGCACAGGCGCTGATTTTCTTCGGGCCTCCGGGGGCGGGCAAGGGAACACAGGCCCAGGCCGTCTCCGTCGCCTTTGGGATTCCCCATATCTCCACAGGTGAGATGCTGCGTGAGGCGGTAAGACTGGGCACGCCACTGGGTCTCGCTGCGAAGGAGCGCATGGAGAGCGGCGAGCTGGTTTCGGATGAAATCGTCAGCGGCATTGCCGCCGAACGTCTGGCTCGGCCGGATTGCCAGACGGGTTTTATTCTGGACGGTTTTCCCCGCACCATCGGCCAGGCGGACTTTCTGGAGCGGCTGCTTCGAGAGCAGGGCCGGGGCGCGCCTCTCGTGATATACATTCACGTCGAGTCGTGGGTCCTGTTGAAGCGCCTGAGCGGGCGCCGGACGTGCCCGATTTGCGGGCGGATCTATAACATGTACTTCGATCCGCCCAAGGTGGATGAAGTCTGCGACATTGACGGCGCCGCTCTGGTGACGCGCGCCGATGACAAGGAGGTTGCCATCCGGCAGCGTCTCGACGCTTACGAGGTCCTGACGCGGCCGCTGCTCGACTACTATCGGGTCCGCCACCAACTCTGGGAAGTGGACGGGGACCGGGCGCCCGCCGAAGTAGCGCGCGATGTCATCGAACTGGTGTCGCGTGAGCTGGCAACCAGCGCATGATTATTTGCCGCTCCAAGTCGGAGATCGAAAAACTGCGGCGCAGCGGTCGCCTGGTGCGTCAGTTGCTCGAGGAGACGCGCCGGCAGGCTCGCCCGGGCGTGAGCACGCTCGACCTCGAGCGCTTCGTGGAAGGGCGCCTTGAGGAAGCAGGAGCCAAGCCGGCTTTCAAAGGCTATCGGGGCTATCCGTGCTGCCTTTGCGCGTCCGTGAATGAGGAGATCATTCATTCCATCCCTTCGGAACGGCGGTTGAAGGAAGGCGATATCGTCAGCCTGGACTTGGGCGTGATCCTCGACGGCTATTATGGCGATTCGGCGCTCACCGCAGCCATAGGAGAGATTTCAGAGCCGCTGCAACGGCTGATGCGTGTGACCCAGGAATGCCTGGACCTTGGTATCCGCCAGGCAAGGGCTGGTAATCGCGTCGGCGACATCTCGTGGGCGGTGCAGCAGCACGCGGAAGAGAACGGTTATTCCGTGGTGCGCGAGTTTGTGGGCCATGGTGTGGGACGCGCTCTGCACGAGGAACCCCAGGTTCCAAATTATGGTCAGGCAGGACGCGGGCCCGTGCTGAAGCCCGGGATGGTGATTGCCATCGAGCCCATGGTCAACGCGGGCCGCGCGGACGTGAAGGTGCTGAAGGACAAGTGGACGGCGGTCACAGCCGACGGCCAGTACTCGGCGCACTTCGAACACATGGTTGCGATTACCCCCGATGGGGCGGACATTCTCACCGAGTTCGACGAGGTTCGGACGGCGCCGGGTGCGACTTTGACTATGCAGGAAGGTCGTTTATAATCAGGTTATTGGGCTTCGCACCGCGCGAGGTCCGGTTCAGGCGGCTCTTAAAGGCCGAAACGTCACTGCGCTGGTGGACATCTAATTTTCAGGCGGGTAAGTCCATCCAGTTAAGCGCATGCATCTGAGAGCATCGGTTAAGCCACTCGGGCTGGTTTGTCATTTCGGAGTTTATGGCAAAGGAAGAAGCAATTGAAGTGATGGCGACGGTCATTGAGCCGCTGCCGAACGCCATGTTCAGGGTGGAACTCGAGAACAAGCACCAGGTGCTGGCTCACATTTCCGGCCAGATGCGTAAGAACTTCATCCGCATCCTGCCGGGCGATCGTGTGCAGGTGGAACTCTCGCCCTACGATCTGACGCGCGGGCGCATCACGTATCGCTTCAAGTAGCCATCGGCGCGCAGGCGCGGCAGTTTAGGGATTGGCCGGGCTGCTGCTCGCATTGTCACCTGGCAAATCCGCGTTTGCCGGCAACAAGGCGGAGGACATGAAAGTACGTTCATCGGTTCGCAAGATTTGCAGCAAGTGCAAGATCATCCGCCGCGGCGGCGTGGTGAGGGTGATCTGCGAGAACCCCAAGCACAAGCAGCGCCAGGGGTAGGATCGCCAGCGGGAGCTTTGGGAGGCAAGAATGGCACGTATAGCGGGAGTCGACCTGCCGCGCACGAAGCGCGCAGAAATCGGTCTGACGTACATTTACGGCATCGGACGCGCCCGCGCGCTCTCGATTCTGTCACGCGCCGGAGTGGATGCCGGCAAGACGGTTAAGGATCTCAGCGATGACGAAGTGAACAGGATTCGCCAGGTCATCGAGGAGGATGGCGGGGTAGAAGGCGATCTGCGCAAAGAAGTGGCGCTCAGTATCCGGCGCTTGATCGAAATCGGTTCCTATCGCGGACTGCGCCACCGCCGCAATCTTCCGGTGCGCGGCCAGCGTACGCACACCAACGCGCGTACTCGCAAGGGTCCGCGCAAGGGTACGGTGGCGAACAAGAAACGCGCGACGGCGAAGACATAAGATCAAAGGCGAAATGAGGGAACATGGCGAAGGCGGCTGCCAAGACCGGAAAGAAGAAGGTTTTTAAGAAGAAGGAAAAGCGAATCGTCCCGCACGGAGTGGTACACGTGCAGGCAAGCTTCAACAACACGCTCGTTGCCATCACCGATCCTGACGGACGCATGGTTTGCTGGTCCAGTGCCGGTTCCCTCGGGTTCAAGGGGTCGCGCAAGGGAACGCCCTTTGCCGCACAACAGGCGGCGTCTCGAGCTGCCAACAGCGCGCGCGATCACGGGATGAGGACGGTTGAGGTCCGGGTCAAGGGTCCGGGGGCCGGACGCGAATCTGCGGTGCGCGCCCTGGCGACGGCGGGGCTCGACGTGCGATTGATTCGCGACGTCACGCCGATTCCTCACAACGGCTGTCGTCCGCCGAAGCGACGCAGGGTATGACGGGACGGAACCTGCTGGCGAAGTGAAAACTGCAGCTTGCGCGGTCCACGGACTGCGGAAACTGAAATCTGTGTAATTTGCGTAATGTACGGACAAGGAGTGGGAGGTTAGCTTGGCGAGGTATCGTGACGCGGTATGCCGGCTATGCCGGCGCGAAGGATTAAAGCTCTTTCTCAAGGGCCAGCGCTGCCTGACGGACAAGTGTGCCATCGAGAAGCGGAACTTCGCGCCTGGCCAGCACGGCAAGTCCAGAAAGCCGAAGGTTGTCGGCTACGGTCTGCAGTTGCGTGAGAAGCAGAAGGCGCGGCGGCTGTATGGGATTGTGGAGAGTCAATTCCGCGGATATTTCGAGGACGCGGCCGCCAGCAAGGGAATCACGGGTGAGGCGTTGCTCCAGATGCTTGAGCGCAGGCTGGATAATGTGATCTATCGCCTGGGATTGGCTCCTTCGCGTGCTGCCGCGCGACAGTTGGTGCGTCACGGACATATCCGCGTGGCGGACGACAAGGTGACCATCCCTTCGTACCAGGTCGTGCCCGGGCAGGAGATCGCGGTCCGCGAAAGCAGCCGTCAGATGCCCGTGATGGAGCGTTCACTGGATCTTGCCGGCGGCCGCTCGCTGCCGAGCTGGTTGCAATTCGATCGCGCGACCATGAAGGGCAAGGTGCTTTCGTTGCCCAAGCGCGAAGACGTCAACTTCCCGCTTCAGGAGCAGATGATTGTCGAGCTCTACTCGAAGTAAACGAGCGTGCCCGCGGCTGGAACTGGTGGAATCGGGGCGATCAAGGGATTGGAGGTAATGCAGGATGCTTTGGAAGGGATTTCAGAAACCCAAGCGGCTGGAGAGCCACACCGATACGCTTACCGACAAATACGGCAGCTTTAGCGCGCAGCCATTCGAGCGCGGCTTCGGCACCACTATCGGAAATGCGCTGCGGCGCGTGCTGCTCTCCTCGATTGAGGGCGCGGCCATCACAGCGGTCCGCATTGAGGGTGTTCTCCACGAGTTTTCGCTCATTTCGGGCGTGGTGGAGGACGCAACCGACATTATTCTCAACCTCAAGCAGATCCCCCTCAAGATGCATGTGGACGGGCCGAAGACGATGTACCTGAGGGTCGATCAGCCCGGCGAAGTGACGTCGCGCATGATTCAGGAGGATCCCGACATCGAGATTCTCGACAAGGACGTCTACATCGGCACGGTGAGCGAGGGCGGAAAGCTCGAGGTGGAGATGCGGGTCAAAAGCGGGCGCGGCTATGTCTCCGCCGAAAAGAACTACGACGAGGATTTGCCGATCGGCTACATTCCCGTGGATTCCGTCCATTCGCCGGTTCGCAAAGTCAACTACACCGTGGATGCGGCGCGCCTCGGGCAGATGACCGACTACGACAAGCTGAACCTTGAGGTTTGGACCAACGGCGCTGTCACGGCCGCCGACGCGGTTGGACTCGCAGCCAAACTCATCAAGGACCACATGACGATATTCATTAACTTTGAAGAGGAGCCGGAGGCCATCGACGTGGAAGCCGCTCCCGCCCCGTCTCCCGGGCTGCCGGTCCAGTCATTTGGAAAGGGCTCGGAGAATCTGGATCGCTCAGTCGAAGAGCTCGAGCTTTCTGTGCGCTCCTACAATTGCCTGAAGAACGCCAACATCACCACCATTCGCGAGTTGGTGCGCAGGACCGAGCCGGAGATGCTCAAGACCAAGAATTTCGGCCGTAAATCCCTGAACGAGATCAAGGAAATCCTGGCGAACATGGGTTTGAGCCTCGGCATGAAATTCGACGAGCGCGGCGCCCCGATTATACCTGCGGGCGGACTGCCGTCGGCGTCCACGAGCTTCTCGGACATCGATGATATCGATGAGGACGATGAAGAAGATTTGGCGGCGCCCACGGAGGCAGGACAATAGCCATGCGCCATCGGAACTACGGACGTAAACTCAGCCGCAACACCTCGCATCGCCGTGCGCTGCTGCGGAATCTGGTGACTTCGCTGATCCTCGAGGAGCGTATCGAGACCACGGTCGCCAAGGCCAAGGCTGCCCGCGACCAGGCTGAGCACATCATCACCCTCGGCAAACGCGGCGATTTGCACGCGCGCCGGCAGGCTGCGAGCTATCTGCTGGCGGCTGCTGCCGTGAAGAAGCTCTTTGACGACGTGGCCAAGCGCTTCGAGGCTAGATCAGGCGGCTACACCAGGATCGTACCGGTCGGCTGGCGCAAGGGCGACGGCGCCGACACGGCTGTGCTGGAGATCGTCGGGAACGAGGTTCTGCAGAAACGCGCCGAGGAGCGCGCGCGCCGCAGCGAGCGCAAGCGCAAGGCCGTGGAAGAGGCGCAGGCCGCCCAGGAGAAGGCGGGGCCGCGCGAGGAAGGCGAATCGGACAAGGAGAAATAGCCTTACTCCCGACTTTCGAGACATCCGGGGCGCCGCATGTTCTGCGGCGCTCTTTGCTTTTCTGAGCTTCGCAATTCTCCCGAGAGAGCCCCTCTGTGCCGCAGCCGACGGAGCCCAACACCCATCCCGCCGAAGGCGCGAAGGCCGCCGCGGAACGCACGTCGTTCATCAATCTCCCGCGCAATGTGCAGGTGCTCGGCCTCGTGGCTTTGTGCAACGACGCCGCGAGCGAAGCAGCCTACTGGCTGTTGCCGCAGTTCCTGGTCAGCGTGCTCGGCGCAGGCACTATGGCCTTCGGTTTCATCGAGGGTGCTGCGGAAAGTGCCTCGAGCTTCATACGACTGTTCTCCGGATTCTTCTCCGACCGCCTTCGCCGCCGCAAGCCGCTGGCCGCCGCCGGCTACACGCTGGCCAACCTTGCCAAGCCTTTGCTCGCGATCTCCACAAGCTGGCGCCAGGTCTTCTGGATTCGCCTCACCGACCGAGGCTCAAAAGGATTTCGAGCGCCTGCGCGCGACGCGCTGATCGCCGACTCGGTGACCCCGGCCGCGCGTGGTACGGCCTTCGGTTTTCATCAGGCGATGGACACGGCCGGCGCCATCATCGGACCTCTCAGCGCCGCGGTTTTGGTGCTGGTCCTGCACGCGAGCGCCCGGACGGTGTTCTGGCTCGCGGGGATTCCCGGTTTGATCACGATCCTGCTTGCCTGGTTCGCGGTGCGTGAAATCCGGCCGGGAGAGCGCGCGAAATCGTCGATGCCCGATGCCGCGGAAGGAACGCCGGCGATTGTGGGGTTAGGCCAGCATCGCGGGCGCCTGATCCTGATGTTCACGGCACTGGCGGTGTTCGCTCTCGGCAACTCGTCGGATTTGTTTCTGGTCTTGCGCGCGCAAAATCTGGGCGTGCGCGCGGCGTACGCGCCCCTGCTCGGTCTGGTGTTTAACACAGTTTACACGTTGCTGAGCTGGCCGCTCGGATCGCTCTCGGACCGCGCGCCGCGGCGGTGGCTGGTGGCTGGCGGATACCTCATCTACGCTGCGGTCTATCTCGCTTTCGCGCTCGCGCCACACGCCTGGGTTGCATGGGCGGCGTTCCCGGTGTACGGGCTGTACTACGCGCTGACCGAAGGCGTGATGAGAGCATGGATTGCCGACCTCGCGCCGCAGGGCAGTCTGGCATCGGTCTACGGGATTTTCAACTGGGTCACCGCGGCCGCGGCGCTTCCCGCAAGCTTGCTGGCGGGCTGGCTCTGGCGAGCCTACAGCCCTGCGACGCCTTTTGCGGCGGGCGCCGCGCTCGCCGCCGCTGCGGCCTTTCTTCTTCTGCTGGTCTGACGCCAACGGTCCCAGCCGAGGACAACCAGGGTGGCGAGCGACGCGCCGATCGTGTCGATTCCGCAATCGACCAGCGACGCTGTCCGGCCGACGACGAATGATTGGTGATACTCGTCGGTCAGCGAGTAGAGCCCGGCGATCACGATGCTGCGCAGCGCGAGATGCGGACGCCACTCGAAATCAGCCGTCTCGAGAAAGCCCGCATAGATCAGCAGGCTGAATACTGCGTACTCCGTGAGGTGCGCGAGCTTGCGGAGGCCCACGTGCAGCAATTCGAAGGTTTGCGGGGAGACGGTGATTCGCAGCAGATCGAGGATCACGTAGAGCAGCCACCGGGTGAACGATGCGCCGAAGCCCGAGGTGGAGAGGTAGAAGATCAAGCCCGCCCAGGCCGCGATCATGATCCAGCGGAATCGGCGGGCGCGTCGGCTCGCAGACGGCGGGCTATCTGTCATAACGCGGATGTGGGGCCGGCGTCATTTGGTATGAGAATCCCTTTTGGAAACACGTCATTCCCGCGGCAGCGGGAATCCAGCATCGCATTTTCCAAGACCCTGCAGATTGGATTCCCGCTTTCGCGGGAATGACGTGCTTCCAAAAGGCAGTCCACATCGCAAATGACGCCACTCCCCGGAGTGAAGCCGGCGGCCGGGTACTGGCCGGCGCTATTCCAGCGCTCCTGCTATTCGAGCCGGTAATTGGGAGCTTCCTTGGTGATGATGACGTCGTGCACGTGACTTTCGCGCAGCCCGGCGCTGGTAATCCGCAAAAACCGGCTGCGGCTCTGCAAGTCTTCGATGCTGGCGCAGCCGCAGTAGCCCATACCCGAGCGCAGCCCGCCGACCAGTTGCGTCACCATGTCGGCGAGCGACCCTTTATAGGGCACCCGTCCTTCGATGCCTTCCGCAACGGTCTTCGACTCGCTCAACGTCGCGTAGCGGTCGGACCCGGCCGTCATGGCGCCGATCGATCCCATGCCGCGATACGATTTGAAGCTCCGCCCCTGATACAGAATCGTTTCACCGGGGCTCTCCTCGGTGCCGGCAAAGAGGCTCCCGATCATGACCGTGCTCGCACCGGCCGCGATGGCCTTGGTGATGTCGCCGGAAAACTTGATGCCGCCATCGGCGATCAGCGGAATGCCGGCGTCGCGCACCGCCCGGCTGCACTCGGAGATGGCTGTGATCTGCGGGACGCCGGCGCCGGTCACCACGCGCGTGGTGCAAATCGAGCCCGGCCCGATCCCGACTTTGATGGCGTCCACGCCGAGCTGCGCCAGGTCGCACGCACCCTCGAACGTGGCCACGTTGCCCGCCACCAGTTCCACGCCGGGCAGGTCCTCGCGAAGCCGCCGCACGGCTTCCAGCACGCGCTCGGAGTGGCCGTGCGCCGTGTCGACCACCAGCACGTCGGCCTGCGCCTCCACTAGCGCCTGCGCGCGCTCGAAGTAGTCGCCCGTCACGCCGACGGACGCGCCCACGCGCAGCCGGCCCTGCTCGTCCTTGGCCGCGGCGGGATAGTTGATCTTCTTCTGAATGTCCTTCACCGTGATCAGGCCCTTCAGGTTGTAATGCGAATCCACAATCAGCAGTTTTTCCACACGATGCTGGTGCAGCATCCGCTCCGCTTCCTCGAGCGTGGTGCCCACCGGTACCGTGATCAGATTGTCCTTGGTCATCACCTCGGAAACGGCCAGGTTGGAACTGGGGACGAAGCGCAGATCGCGGTTGGTGAGGATGCCGACGAGCTTCCCATCGGCACTGGTGACCGGCACGCCCGAAATCTTGTAATGCCGCATGATCTCCTGAGCTTCGGAGATCAGGCTGCCGGGCCGCACCGTAACCGGGTCGACAATCATCCCGCTCTCGGAGCGCTTCACTTTATCCACCTCGGTGGCTTGCCGCTCGATGGGCATGGTGCGATGGATGATGCCGATGCCGCCCTGCTGCGCGAGCGCAATGGCCAGGCGCGACTCCGTAACCGTGTCCATGGCTGCGCTGACGATGGGGAGATTCAGAGGAATGTTGCGGCTGAAGCGCGTCTGGGTCTCCACCTGGTTGGGAAGCACGCCGGAGCGCGCTGGGAGCAGCAGCACGTCATCGAAAGTGAGTCCTTCTGGTATGGAACCGTCCAGCATGGCACCTCGTGGGGCTTTAAGATGTGCGCGACGCTCTCTAATGTTCGATTCTAGGGTTCTCACGGCGGTGCGTCAATAGGAGGTCACCGCCGTCACGAGCGTCACGACCGTCACGCGACGGTCGTCAGTCTTTCGTCATCATCCCTCGACTATTGAGGCTCGCAAAACATAGTGCGGGTTGACGACGTAGCGCGGCCGTCCCGCCCGCTGTAGCTGAGGCGTCTCGCCTCAGCCCTGGCGCGGACGAAACGCCCGCGCAAAGCGGGCATGATGCCCGCACTACGATAGTTCGGCGTCACTATATTTTGCGAGCTCAATAATTTTGACAGCGGGCTGGCCGAAGCGCATAGTTGAGGCGCCAGTCATGAGGACCCCTTTATCCGTAGTGAGCGAAGACGGCCCCAGTCGGGAATGCCAGATCGGAGACATATCCAATGAGACAGAGTAAGCGAGCGTTCCGCCTTCGCGCACCAAGCTGGTGGAAGATGGGCTGTGCGATCTTTACGGTCTATGCCGCGGCGGCGATTGCGGCGCCAGCACAAACTTTCATATCGTTGTACAGCTTTTGCTCCCAAACGAACTGCGACGACGGTGAGGTCCCCTGGGCGGGGCTGGTCCAGGGCACGGACGGGAACCTGTACGGGACGACCGTCTTCGGCGGACATTCCGGCCATGGTACGGCCTTCAAGATCACGCTGGAGGGATCGCTGAGAACCCTCTACAGGTTTTGCTCCCAAACGGGCTGTCCGGACGGCTATGACCCTTACGCGGGTCTCCTTCAGGGGACCGACGGAAACTTCTACGGCACAACAGCCTCTGGAGGCAGCTCTTGCCAGCCGGGAGGCTGTGGTACGGCCTTCACGCTCAGTTCGGCCGGGGCTCTCACCACGCTGGTAAGCTTCGACGACTCGGATGGCGCCTTACCTCAGGCGGCCTTGATCCAGGCTACGAACGGGAACTTTTACGGCACCAGCTACGAAGGGGGAGCCTACGGCTCTGGCGAGGTCTTTGAGCTCACCCCGAACGGAACGGTTACTACGCTTCACAGCTTCTGCGAGCGAGTTCCCTGCGGGGGCGGGGCTCTCCCGTCCGCCGGCCTCATCCAAGCGGCCGACGGTAACTTCTATGGGGTGACGGCCGAGGGCGGGACGGGCAGCGGGTGCGAGGACAAGGACGGCTGTGGCACCGTTTTCAAAATAACCCCTGCCGGGAACTTCACGGTCCTTTACAGCTTTTGTTCGGCAACCGGGTGCCCGGACGGTGAGGATCCGCAAGGGCCGCTGGTGCAAGCGACGGATGGTAACTTTTACGGCACGACGACGTACGACGGCGACAGCGCGAATGGGGGTGGCACTGTCTTTAGAATCACTCCCCAAGGTGTCCTGACCACGCTCCACAGCTTCTGCTCGCAAAGCAATTGCGCTGACGGGGCCGAGCCTTACGCGGGAGTCATTCAGGCCACGGATGGTAATCTTTACGGGACCACCTACAAAGGCGGCCTTTACAACGACGAGAGCAACTACGGCGGCACAATTTTCAAGATCACCCTAAGCGGCACGCTTACGACGCTCTACAATTTTTGCTCGCAGGCCAACTGCGCCGACGGTAGTCTGCCCACTGGCGTCATAACGGAGGACACCAACGGGACGTTGTACGGGACGACCTATGGCGGTGGCGAATCGAGCACACGGTGCGCCGCGCTCGGCTGCGGCACTGTCTTCAGCTTGTCGGTAGGTCTCCACGAATTCGTGGAAGCCGAGCCCGGCTCCGCAGCGGTCGGGGCCGCGGTCAACATCCTGGGAACGAATCTGGAAAGCGCGACGAGTGTCACGTTCAGCGGTACCGCGGCAAGCTTTACTATCGTCTCGCGTTCGCTGATCACCACCACTGTGCCCGCAGGTGCGACTTCGGGCGAGGTCAAAGTAACCACGCCCTACGGCACGCTCCGAAGCAACGTGCCCTTCAGGGTGCTTCCCTAAAGGCACGTCGCGAGGCCGACTGTCCGGGGGTGGCGCGACATCGCGGTTGAGGTCCTCGCGACCACCACGCCCACACTCTCCCGTGCTGAAAAGAAAGCGTTCCAAACAATGTAAACATTCGGAACGTCATACACCTTTACTCTTCGGTCCTTCAGGTGGTATCGAAGGCTGTGAGAATCGAACCCCTGCCTTTCCTTGCCTCCGAGTCCGAGCCTCTGCGCTCGACTGGTCGTCTGGAGCCCGCGGCAACTGGCGGCGGTTTTCGGTGTTCGGTCCGCGGTTGCGAACCCCGGACCCCGAACCCCGGATCCCCATTTGCGTGCAACCGTGCGCCTTCGTGCACCAAAAGAGCCGAGCGAACCCGAGCGAACCCGAGGGTCATTAGAATGAGTGGAATAGGCCATAATGGGCGGGGAGCGAACCCGATGCGGTTATCTCACCTGTTTTCAGAACCTTACGCGAAAAAAAGGGCCCTGTTTTCGCCAAATCGTGTGTCTTCCGGTAATGGACCGGCTGGCGAACTGGGTCTGGTGCTCCCATCGAAATTGGCAGCAACACGGGGGAGCAAAGCTGGAATCTCCTTCAGAATACAGGGTAAATCCGGCGGGACTCTCCCATCGTGTCCAAAAAATCTCCCACCGCTCGGCAAGCTGGATTCCGCCCCAGATTCACATCAGATTGGGGGCTCGCGGCCTGCGAGTGGGGTCCGAAGCGTCCAAAAGCGGGTCGAGCGAAGCCGAGCGAACCCGACAGGCTTAAAGTGATTGGAATGAGCGAAATAGGTCATAACCGGGAAGGAGCGAACCCGACGCAGTTATCTCGCTTTTTTTCAGATGGTTACGCGCAAAAAATGGCCCGTTTTGGGCAAATCGTCTGTCTACGCACTCTGTCCTATTCCAGATTCCAGCGGCGCGGGTTTTCGGTCTTCGGTGTTCGGTCCGCGGTTGCGAACCCCGAACCCCGAACCCCGAATCCCGAACCCCAACATTCGGACGCGGGCTGTCTAAAGGTCCGATGGTGTAAAATACCAAGGCAGGTGCGGAGGAATCATCACGATCAATCAGGGAAGCTAAGGAAGGCTGCACTGGGCAAAGGATTAGGACTCTACGGACCATCCGGCGTGAGCCGCCGCGATTTCTTGGCGGCCTCGTTTCAGTGGGCCGCGGCCGCCCTCATCCCTGCTCCGTTGTGGGGCCGGACGTCCGCTGGCGTTCGGGCGCCCGGTATTTCGAGTGCTTTGGCCGGCCTCACGCTCGACGATCGCGTCATCCCGCACTATCGCCAGAAGCCGCCCCTCGAGGATTTGCTGGCAAAGGTCGAGCCCGGTCTCGACGCTTTCATCAGCGAGAAGTACGCCGAGCAGATCGAGACCATCCTCGCTCAATGGACCGCTGCGCTGCGCCAGTCGCCCCCTGACCTGCGCGCCGTCGTTGCCTCGCTCGCCACCGATCTGCGGGGTGCGAGCCTTCATCCCATCAAGCATCAGGCGCTGCGTCCGATGTCCGGACTGGAGGTGTATCGCAACACCTTCGCCGCTGAGCTGACGCTTGGGAAGGAGTCGTTCGTTCCGGAGTTGGAATGGGTGTTGCGCCCTTTTTCGAAGATCGTCACGGCTGAGTTCAAGCTCACTGCAATTTCCGGGGACGCTTTCGTCGCGGGCGCCGCGACGCTGCCCGCCGCGATTCGGACGCGCATTCGCTACGACATCGTCGGCGAGGGCCAGGGATTTCACAGGACCGAACGCATCGGAGAATGGGAAGTTGAGTGGGAAAGCGTCGGGTCGGACGGCTGGCAGGCGCGGGCGTGGTATGTGCGCGAGGAAATCGAGAGCCGCGCCGCGAGTCCGGTGTTTGTAGACGTGACGCAGCGCTGGTTTGGGGATGTTTCTTCTTACCGCGAGCAGATGCTGCGCGGCATCGATTACTGGCGGACGATCCTCGATGGCGCGAGCCGCATCGATGTCTATGGCAACAACGGTGTCGCCGCCGGCGATATCGACAACGATGGCTTCGATGACCTTTACATCTGCCAGCCCGCGGGATTGCCCAACCGGCTTTATCGCAATCGCGGCGACGGCTCCTTCGAAGATGTGACCGACGCCTTCGGGGTCGGCGTGCTGGACAATTGCCCTTGCGCCCTCTTCGCGGACGTGGATAATGACGGCCGGCAGGATCTAATCGTGGTGCGCGTCGATGGTCCGCTGCTGTTTTTGAATCAAGGCGGCGGGCGATTCCAACTGAAGCCCGACGCTTTCACGTTCGCGACGCCACCGCAGGGAACCTTTACCGGCGCGGCGCTGGCCGACTACGATCGCGACGGCCGGCTGGACATCTACTTCTGCCTTTACAGCTACTATCTGGGTCTCGACCAGTATCACTTCCCGACGCCCTACTACGACGCTGAGAACGGTCCGCCGAATTTTCTGATGCACAACGAGGGCGACGGCACGTTCAAGGATGTGACCGCGGCCACGGGGATGAATCAGAACAACAATCGCTACAGCTTCGCCTGTGGTTGGGTGGATTACGACGGCGACGGTTGGCTCGATTGTTACGTGGCGAACGACTTCGGCAAGAAGAATCTCTATCACAACAACGGAGACGGTACATTCACCGATGTCGCGCACGAAGCGGGCGTCGAGGATTTCGGCGCCGGCATGAGCGTCTGCTGGTTTGACTATGACAACGACGCACGCCAGGACCTCTATGTCGCCGACATGTGGACTGCGGCGGGCAATCGCGTCAGCACCCAGGATGCCTTTATGAAGGACGCACCGGCCGCGGTGCGCGCGCTGCTGCAGAAGCATTCGATGGGCAATTCGCTCTTTCGCAACCAGGGCAACGGGGGCAACGGGCGTTTCGGCGATCGGAGCGACGCGGCTGGCGTCAGGATGGGGCGATGGGCGTGGTCAAGCGACGCCTGGGACTTCGATCACGACGGTTATCCCGATCTCTACATTGCCAACGGGATGATCTCCGGCCCAAACGCTCGCGACCTTTCCAGCTTCTTCTGGCGGCAGGTCGTGGCGGAGACGCCCACCGATCCCGTGCCTTCGCAGAAGTACGAGCAGGGCTGGAACGCGATCAACGAGCTGATTCGCGCCGACGGGACGTGGTCGGGCTACGAGCGAAACAATTTTTACGCCAACAATCGCGACGGCACGTTCTCGGATGTCGCGGGCGCCGTCGGGTTCGACTTTATCGAGGACAGCCGCGCCTTTGCGCTGGCCGATTTCGATCGCGACGGCAGGCTGGAAGTGCTGCTCAAGAACCGCAGCGGTCCGCAGCTTCGGCTGCTAAAGAACGTCATGCCTCAGCTCGGCAACGCCATCGCGTTCCGGCTGCGAGGCACGAAAAGCAATCGTGATGCGATCGGCGCGCAGGTGACCATCGAGGTCGGCAAAATCCGTGCGGTCAAGTTTCTTCAGGCCGGCTCTGGCTTTCTCTCGCAGCATAGCAAGGAACTCTTTTTCGGCGTGGGTCACGAAAGCGGCCCCGCACGCGCCACGGTGCGCTGGGCGAACGGCGTGGTGCAGCACTTTGACGGTCTGCCCGTCGGACATCGCGTTTCCATTTCGGAGGGATCGGAGCGCTATCAGGCGGAGCCCTTCACGACGATTCCACCGGCCGAGGATCGGAGTGCGGGGCGGCGGAGCAGCCCTCAGTTGCCGGAGAACGTCGAGACATGGCTGCTGGCGCCGGTGGCCGCGCCGGCTTTCGACCTGCCGGACACGTTTGGGAAGACCCATAGTCTGGACGATCTGCGGGGCGGCCCGGCACTCCTCTATTTCTGGGCGCTCGATTCAGGCGTTACTCGAGGACATCTCCAGTCATTTCAGAAATGGCAGACGCATCGAAGTGCGGAAGCGATCAAGCTGGCCGCAATCAACCTCGACGATGCGGCGAACCTCGGGAAGGTCCGCGATTTCGTTCAGAAGAGCGCCTTCACGTTTCCCATACTGCTGGTTTCAGACGAGACGACTGCTGTTTACAACATCCTCTATCGTTACCTCTTCGATCGCCGGCGCGACCTTGGCCTGCCTACTGCTTTTCTGCTCAACAACGACGCGTTGATTGTGAAGGTCTACCAGGGCGCTTTTGATCCCGACACGATCGCAGCGGACGCGCGGCAGATTCCCGCGACTGCTGCCGATCGGCAGAGGAGAGGGCTGCCTTTCACCGGCCGGTGGTTCGGCGGCGACTTCGACCGAAACCAATTCACGTATGCGCTGATCTTCATGCAGCGAGGCTACGCCGATCATGCTCTGGCCTTCGCGAAGCGCGCGCTCGAAGCTGATCCGCAGAGTGCTGAGGCGTACTACCTGACGGGCATGATCTATCTCCAGAAGCAGATGCGGCGGGAGGCCCAGCAGAATTTCGAGTCGGCGCTGAAGTACCGGCCGTCATACCCTGACACGTGGCCGAATGCCTGGAACAACCTGGGTATGCTGGCGGCGCAGGCAGGACACGATGAGGCCGCGATGAGGAACCTCAATGAGGCGATCCGACTGAACCCGAACTACGTGACCGCGCTCGATAATCTGGGCAGCGTTTACCGTCGCCAAGGCCGCTGGCCGGAGGCTCAGAAGGCGCTGGAGAGTGCCCTGAAGGCCGATCCCGACGATGCCGACGCCAATTACGGGCTGGGCATGGTGTTTGCCGAACAGAGTGACGTGGTGAGGGCCGAGCAGTATCTGCGCCGGGCGCTGGAGCTACGTCCGGGCTACGCCGACGCGCTGAACAATCTCGGCGTACTCCTGGTCCGCACGGACCGGCGCGCCGAATCGGAGCGCGCGTTCAGTAGTTGTATCGCAAGCTCGCCCGAGTACGATCAGTGTTACCTCAACCTGGCGAAGCTGGACGTGGCCGAGGGCGAGCCTGAGAAAGCCAAGACGGTGTTGCGCCGGTTGCTGAGCCGGCACCCCGATCACGCGCTTGCCCAGCGGATGCTGTCGGAGCTCGGCAATTGAACGAGGCTGTAGCGCGGGCATCTTGCCTGCTTTGGGGAGAATTCTGATGACGACCGATCAACTGGTGGACGCGGCTCTCGCGGCGCGGCTCAATGCGGTGGCGCCATATTCGAACTTCAAAGTGGGCGCCGCGCTTCTCACCGAGGACGGTAAAGTCTACACCGGCTGCAACGTCGAGAACGCGACCTATGGGCTTTCGGTGTGCGCCGAGCGCGTGGCGCTGTGGAAGGCTCTCTCTGAAGGCGAGCGCCGATTCCGGCGCCTCGCGGTGTCGAGCCAGAGCGCGCGTCCGGCGACGCCGTGCGGTGCATGCCGGCAGTTGTTGTGGGAATTCGCCGGTGATATCGAGATTATCCTCGTGAACCCGCAGGGAAGGCGCGAGACGCATCAGCTCAAGGCGCTGTTTCCGGAGGCGTTCGACGCCAGTTTTCTGGGCTAGACTGGCAGGATTTTGGAAGACACTCTCGATCTCTGTCATTCCGAGCGAAAGCGAGGAATCTGGCTCTGCAAAGAAAGGAAATACGAGATTCCTCGCTTCGCTCGGAATGACAGGTTGGGGTCTTTCAACACGCTCCCTGGGTCTACGGCTTCGGAAGTCCGGTGATCCGCAGGCCGGCGCTATGAACCTTGTGCTTGATATTCAGCGTGATGAGCAGAGCCGTGATCTGTTCGACAATGCGCGCGTTTTCGAGTGCTCCGGCATTGATGGCGCGCACGCCCGGAATCTTCTCCGCCAATTCCCATGCGACCTCCCGCGCTTCCGCGTGATCCGTGCAGACAAGCACGTCGCAGTCGATCGACTCCTCGCCCTGGAGCAGTTCCGCGGACACGCTGTGAAACGCCGCTGCGAGCTTGACGTGGTCGGGGAGCAGTTCCGCCGCCTGCTGGGCTGCCGATCCTTGCCACACGCCGAGCGTCCGCGTGGCGCGCCCGCCGACGCTTGCCGCCAGAGGCACCGTGGCGTCAATCACGACAGTGCCCGGCCGGAAGGACGACTTCAGGCCTTTGAGCAGGGCCGCCTGTCCTTCGAATGGCACGGTAAGCACAACAACCTCGGCGGCGGCAACGGCGTCTGCATTCGCGGCTCCAGTGACGTGGACGCTGGGTTCGCTTTGCGACCGGATTCCCTCGGCGGCTTGTTGGGCCCGGGCGACGTCGCGTGAGCCGATGATAATCGTCTCACCGGCGCGGGCCCAGCGCGAGGCGAGCCCGAGGCCCAAAGGTCCAGTGCCGCCGACGATGGCAATGACGCGACTCATCGAAACAGGTCGTGCGCGGGATCACGAATGAGATCGATGCCGCGGCCGCGGGCACGCTCATAAGCGAAGCCACGGATCAGGCAGGCGGGGATACGCGAGAGCTTGCCGCAGGCAAGGCCCGCCATGGCGGCCAGTTCGTCTGCCACGGCTTCGCGGGTGACCTGAAGCCTATAGCCGTACGGGTCGCGCTGGCCGCGGGCGTCGCGAAACACCGACATGCCGGCACAGCCGATGGCGACCTCCGTCAGACCTTCGCGCCACGGGCGGCCAAAGCTGTCGGTGACAATCACCGGCGCGTATGTGCCGGTCCGTTTGAGAATCTCGCGATGCAGCCTGGCGGCGGACGCATCAGGAGATCTCGGAAGCAAGGCTGCGCTGGTGCCGCCGTCGACGTTGGAAACGTCCACGCCGTTCTGCGCACAAACGAATCCCTTGCGACCGTGGCGCGTCTCGGTGATCAATACACCGTGTTGCTTGCGCACGATGCGGCGACTCTCGGCCAGCGCCAGCGCGATCACTCGCGGGTCACGCTTGTACCTCTGCCCCCAGCGCTTCATTTCCGCGGTCGGCTTGACGCTTGCGAGCGCCACCACGCGTCCTTCCGCCTTGGAAACGATCTTGTGGGTCACCACCAGGATGTCACCCTCGATCAATTGCAGGCGTTGGCGCTTGAGCGCCGCCAGAATCACGTCGGCCAGCACGTCGCCTGCTTTCACCTCGCCGATACTACGCACCGGAATCGCGCGCAGTTCGCTCATGAGGTGGCAGCGGCGTTGATCGCGGAACTTGTGGCCCTTCCTGCGAGTCGCTCGGGCACTTTCCAGGAAAGCAACAAGCGCTGCGTCTCCGTCCGGATGGGCTCGCGAAGCAAAGCCGCGAGATCGGCGGGGCTGTCTACGTCCAGACCGATGCCGGGCAGCTTGAGCACCGCACAAGGATATCCGGTGGACCTGGCCGCGCGCCAATGCGGTTGAAAGCTGTCGTTCCCAAAGCGCAAAGGAAACAGATCGGCGGGACGGCGAAGCACGGCATTCGTACCGCGCCGATCCGCGGCGGGGACGAGTACCGAGCCGGGCGCCGGAGGCGCAGGCAACGCGTTCAGAACGGCCGCGAGTTCGTCCGCGGTGACCAGCGGCATGTCGCCCGGGATCACCATCGTGCTCGCGGCGCCCCATCCCGAGGCTATCGATGTGGCTGCCGCTATGGCCTCGGTCTCGCCGACGCACTCGCGATCCTCAATGACGTTGAATCCCCGGCGGCGCGCCATCTCTCGCGCGGCATCATCGCCGGTCACGACCGCAACATCAGGGCGTTCGCGCCAGATTGCGAGGGCCGCCAGAAGGTCATTGAGCATAGTCTCCGCCAGGGCCGAGCGTTCCATGGGGTCCAGAACCGGCGAGAGCCTCTGCTTGGCGGCTACGAAGCCCTTCACCGGGATGAGAGTCACGCAATCCATCGGATTATGTTCCGCTCGCCCTGCTACAAACCGGGCTTCACACCCTCGCGACGCTGGCCCGTCGTTTGATGGACCGTGCCGCGTCCAGGGCTTCGCGGGCCAGCGCTGCTTTGTCCTCATCGCCTCGCATCAGGATGTTTGCGGCATGCACACGCGCCTCGATCTCCTGCTCGCCCGCCGCGGCCGCGTCTTCAGGCGCCACCAGCAAGGCGTCCAGGAAGTCGTGATAAGCCTGCGCCACGCCGCCAATCGACACCGACAGACCCTGCGCGCGCATCAGGTTGCCGGCCGGACCCGACACGGCGGCATTTCCTACAATCGGACTCACCGCCACCACCGGTGTCGCGGTTTCCCGCAGCGCGTCGACGATCCCGGGCACCGCCAGAATCGGCCCGATGCTGGTGATGGGGTTGCTGGGTGCAATCAGCACGACGTCCGCTGACCGAATTGCCTCCAACACGCCCGGAGCGGGCTGAGCGCTCTCCGCGCCGGCAAATCGCACGGCCTCGACGCTCGGTCGAAAGCGCTCGCGAACGAAGTATTCCTGAAAACTGAGTTCGCCCTGATCCGTCAGAACGCGGGTCTCGACCTTCGCATCGCTCATCGGCAGCACCGTCGAGCGCACTTCGAGGCCGCGAACGATCTGCCGCGTTGCCTCTGTGAGAGTGTGACCCTCGTTCAGCAGGCGCGTGCGGACGAGGTGGGTTGCGATGTCGCGGTCACCGAGTTGAAACCAGGCAGGCTCGCCGAGCAGCGCCATGGCATCTCGGCACTGGAACGTGTCGCCGTCCACGCCCCAGCCGCGCTCGCGGCTCAACATGCCGGCCAGCGCATAGGCGATGGAATCGAGGTCCGGCGAGACGCGCAGGCCCCACCACACGAGGTCGTCGCCCGTATTCACAATCAGCACGAGTGCTTCGGGCGGCAGGACATGGCTCAATCCTTGGACGAACTTCGCGCCGCCGGTTCCGCCTGTGAGAACCGCAATCATGACTGCCAACCTCGCAGCAAACTGGACCCCTCAACGTCCATAGATGCCCCAGGGAACCTCGGCCAGGCAGTGGCCTTCGGTCTTGCCCACGCGATAGGTGTCCTGGGTGTAGAGACACACTTGGCCCTGCGGGTCCACCACCTGGGGATGGAACGAGAGCACCATGTTCTCGCGCAGCTCGACATCGCTATTTGCGCCGATGGAAGGGTGCTCGATCATGGTCATGCCGATGGAGTGGCCGGACAAGTGGCCGAGGCTGAATCCGTGCCGCGCGAAGACCTCGGCTGAGGCACGATGCACGGCACTGGCGCGTTCGCCCTCCCGCATCAGCCGGCGTGCGGCGTCCAATGCCTCGGGATAGATCTTCGTCATCGCGGTCGAATGGCGGCCCAGCCGGCCCTGAATCAGCGGGCGCGAGAATTCCACCCAGTAGCCGTCCTCACCGGTGATTTCGAGCGAGTAAAGCAGCAGATCGTCAGGATGGACAACGCGGCTGCCCGGCACCTTGAAGTGGGCCTCAGCTTCGCCGTGGGTTCCCGAGAGCACGATGTTCATCATGCGCGGACCCGCGCCGCGGGCAAAAAAACATTCCACCGCCGGAGCCATGATCTCGGCTTCGGTCCGGCCCGGCTGGTATGCTTCCACCAGCTTACGAAATCCTTCCACGATGACGGACATGCTGTCGTAGACGGAATCAAGCTCCTCGTCGCTCTTCACGGCGCGCGCCATGTCGAACTGGACGTCGAAAGGCAGCAGTTCGAGGCTGACGGCCGCCAGCTCACGATAATCGCGGACCGGCATGATGTAATCGAGACCGTAGACACCAAGACGCTTCCAGCCGCGCGACTCCGCCCTGTCGCGAATCCATTTGCCGGGCAGGTCGGCCCAGGCCTGATCCTTTACCCAGGGCTTGCCTTTGTCGCCGATCCAGCGAGCTTCGCCGGGGAAGAGAAGCGTGGGATCGCTCTCCAGCGGCAGCAGGACATAAGCGTACCGGTGGACGATCTCGAATCCGGACATGTAGCGCACGGCGCCCTCGAATCCGCTGTACTGATTGCCGCAGACGAGGAGGCAGTCGAAGCCCTCGGACGCCATGGCATTCCGAAGATTGCGGTACCGGCGGTCGATCTCGGTTTGGCTCGGCATTGCCATATCCTATGCGACGTGCGCCTGCGCTCAGGCCACCTGGCACAACTCTGCAGCCGTGAGAGCGTAGATTTTCGTGATGTCCACCAGCGTCTTGATCCTTACCTTTTCGCCTTCGGCATCCCGCGGACCGCTCGATGGCCCATAGTTGACGGTCTCAATCCCGAAGCGAGTCAGCACGGAGGCGTCTGATGACCAGAGTACCGTATCGCGCTTGGCGGCTTCACCGGTCACGCGCAGATGATTGGCTTCGATCGCCTTCACGATGGGATGGCTCTCGCTGATCTGGGCGCCCGGGACTGACACATATGTCTCCGACTCGATACCATAGTCCGGGAACCGGCCGCGCAATGTCGCCACGAGGCTGTCGATTTCGCGACGCGCCTCGTTCATCGGGATTGTTGGCGGCACGCGCACGTCCAGAAACAGATCCGTGCGTTCCGGCGTGCGGCTGGCGCGCCAAGCATGGCCGCCTTGGATCCCACCCAGATTCACCAAGCCACGCTTATTGCCGTAGGCGGCGCGCTCGCCCCATGCCGGCATCCACTCAAGTACAGCGGCGACCACGTCATGCATGCGGCGGATGGAGTTTTCTTGCTGCCGTCCCGTGCTAAACCCTGTGTGCATGAACGGGCCATAGGTCGAGATCCGGACCCAGAGCGACCCATAGTGCCCGAGCACCAACTGCATGTCAGTGGGCTCGCCGAGGATGCACATATCGGGCACCACTCCATGGGTTACCAGATAGTGGCTTCCCACGCCATAGCCGCGGAATTCGCGACCCACGAAATCGTCGCCCCACTGCGTCTTTTCGATCTCGCCGACGACCGCTGCCAGGATCACGTCGCCCTTCAGCTTGACGCCGGCCGCTTGCAGGGCCTTCACAGCCTGAATGTAGCAGACCAACGCGCCCTTCATGTTGTAAATTCCCAGGCCGTAAATGATCCCTCCCTCCAGGACGGCCTTGGGCTTGTAACCGCGGCCCGTCAAGAAAGCTTCCTGGCCCGAGTAGGAGGTGTCCATATGACCGTTGAACATCAGGCTAGACCCGCCGCCGGCGCCGCGCCAGATACCGATCACGTTGGCGCGGCCTTCCTCGACCTCCTGCCGGCTGACGGCCAGGCCCATGTCCTCAAAGACACGCCGCATGTAGCCGCTCATTCCGCTCTCAAAACCGGTTGGGCTGGGTATGTTGACCACGTCGCGCGACATGGCGACGATGTGGTCTTCATTGACGCGGGCCAGAATTGCCTTTTCGAGCGCAGAATTCATCGACCCTCCCCGGCGCGCGATGACGATCCGATGAGCGGGACGAAGGGCCGTTTAGAAGCTGGTGCGAAAGTCGAAGAGTTCATGGAAGGGAAGCTGCCAGCCCGGAAACAGGGTGGACGTTAAGATCTGATTGCCAGAGAGCACCGAATCAAAATAGTACTTACCACCTTCGAGCTTCAAGGTTTCCACCGTCTTTGCCTCGGGATCGAGCAACCATACCCAGGGCACGCCCGCCTCGGCATACAGCGCCGGCTTGGTGGCACGATCGTGAGCGGCGGTGGATGGCGACAGGATCTCGACAACCAGGTCCGGAGGACCAGCGATGTAGTTCTCCCGAATGATTCCCGTTCGTTCCTTGGAAATGGACATCAGATCAGGCTGCAATGCCGTGTTGGCGCCGAGCACCACGTCCAAGGGAGCGAAATAAAACCGGCCAACATCATTGGATTTTGAATACAAACCAAAGCCGATGGAAAGATTCCAAAGAGTACGCTGGTGCTTCGTATTTGGAGATGGCGACACGTGAACCTCCCCGCCAATGAGTTCGTACCGCTAGCCATCGTCGGGAAGCTGCCGGAACTCATCGTACGTCAGCCGGGTGATGACTTCGGTTCCCACGGCCTTGATTATACACGCCGGAAATCGTCGGGATAAGAGCACAGCTTCTCGCTCGGCCCGTCGCCGAGGAGGAAGTTATCCTCGGTGCGCAATCCGCCGCCGCCCTCCCAGTACGCCGCGGGCTCGATCGCAAGCACCATCCCAGCCCGCATGACTCCCCCACCTGCCTGATGCGCGTAAGGCGGCTCATGGCCGCGTGCGCCGACGCCGTGCGCGATGGGATGCGACGGCTGACCGGGATATCCTCCGGCAGCAATGCGGGCCCGCACGAGGAGATCGAGCTCGGCGAGACTTGCCCCGTCCCGCGCGAAGGCAGACGCTTCGTTCATGGTGGAAAGCAGCAGGTCGAGCAAGTCGGAGTAGCGCGGCGTCAGATTACCGGGACACAGATTCTTGGTCAGATCGGTCCAATAGCCGTCCGCGCACACCCACAACTCGACCAGGGTCGGCTCATTTTCCTGCACCGGGCGCGACCCGGTTGCGGTGAATGTGGCAATCCCCGGTCCTGACCACACCAGGGTGAAGGCGCGAGCCATCTCCACCACGTCCTTGTAGCCCACACCGACCGCGTGGATGTGGCCTTCGATCATCGCTCCGACCTCGCTTTCTTTCATCCCTGGCCGAATATGGTTGCGGGCATACTCCATGCCCAGAGCGGCCAGCTCGTTCGCCATCCGCATGCGCTCGATCTCTTGCGCAGTCTTGATGGCGCGCGCTTCCGAGAGCAGCGGTGTGGCATCGACCACCTCGCGTGCGATGGTCCTAAAGGCATCGAAGTAGCCTTGTGTGTAAACCGTCGGCTCGCCCACCATGCGATCGCAGCTTTGCGAGAAATTCGAAAGCTCGATTCCCACGCGGCCCGTTAGCCGCCGCTCTCGCAGGACGTCCAAGCACAAGTCAAGCGAGCGCGCCACCGGCGGGCGCGGATCGGACGGGTGATAACCGGAGAATGCTCGGATGTCGCCCGTCCAGGCGTTACGCTGTGCGTCCTTGAGCTGTGGGTCCAGGGCGATCAGCGTCGGTTCGCCTTCGGCAGGAAAGACGGCTGCCGCGTAGCCCTTCATGGGCCAGTAGTTCGTCAGGTAAAGGACGTTGTCCGGCGCGCGTACCACCATGGCATCCAGGTGCTGACCTTGGAGCATCCGGTGGACGCGGTCGAGCTTCTCGTCATCAACGGGGTATGCCATTTCGTTCAGTCCTTCAGCTTGCCGGCAACGTCCACGACGCTTCCTTGCCTTTCACCAGCCGCCACATCGCTTCGTGTAGCAGGGCCGGCACGCCGGCGTGTTTGGCTTCGCGGACGATTGCGCCGCTGAGGAAGTCGATCTCGGTCGCGAGATGATTCTTGACGTCGTAGAGCATCGACGGCGGATGATCGGTCTCCGCGCCGAGGCAGTTCATCTTCCAGGGATCTTCATGCCATGCGATGTCGAGGGCAGCAGCGACCCGTTTCCCTTCGTCGATCAGCGCGTGCAGCAGATGGCCGAGCGACGAGGGGCCGCTTTCATCGCTGAACTGTCGGCAATGCGGCAGGCCCGTCAGGGCCGCAGCCGAATTGACCGAGGCGTTGAAGATCAGCTTCGACCACTGCGCCGGCCGCGCGTCTTCCAGTGCTTCGGCTTTGAGCCCAGACGCCATAATTAGATCGGCCGCTTCACGCACCAGCGCGAACGGCGTGTTCGTCGCCTCGAACGGACCGAGCCAGGTGGCGGTGTCCAGCTCGTACTGGACGTGCGTATCGCTGTGGCGCGTGCCGCTCATGAACGTTGTGCCGCGGATCACGTATCCGCCGGTCAGTCCCGCGATAATCTCCTCGCTGCCGAGTCCATTCTGCGCCGAGATCACCGCGCCTTGGCGGAAGAGATGAGCGACAGGAGCCACCGCCTCCCTAGTCTGCGTAGCCTTGGTGCAGACGATTCCGAGATCGAAGGCCGGCAACTCGCATGGATCGCAGGCGGCCCGTAATCTGACACTGAATTCGTGCGTTCCCGAGACACGAATGCCCTCTGCGTTCAGCGCCTGAGCGTGCTCCGGGCGCCGCACGAACGCATAGACGTCGGCCACGCGCGCCAGGTGAGCGGCGTACAAGCTGCCGATCGAACCGCAACCGATGATGCAGACCTTCATAAAGAGGGACTGGGGGGTTAGGGGCTAGACTAGAGGCTAGGGGTCAGGGGCCAGGGCTCGGGACTAGGGCCCAGCAACCCCTAACCCCTAACCCCTAACCCCTGACTCCTGACCCCTGACCCCAGTGCTCGAAAGATGCTGTCCGCTGTGTTATGCGAATCCTCGATAATCACCCCGCTCGACCACAGCGCGTCCTGCAGTGCGGCGCAGACAGTATGGATCGGCGCGGCGCCGCCTTCGCCCATGCCCTTGGCTCCGTTGTACGAAAAAGGCGACGGACTCTCTAAATGCCCATACCGTATCCGAGGCATGTTGAGCGCCGTGATGGGGATGTAGTCGCTGAAAGTGCCGGCCAGCAGATTGCCCGCTTCGTCGTAGCGGCAATTCTCGTAGAGTGCGGCGCCAATGCCGTGAGCCGTGGCGCCGAACACCTGGCCGCGGACAATGGCGGGGTTGATCACGCGTCCGCAGTCATCCGCGGCGGCGTAGTCGAGGATCTTGGGAATGTAGGTGTCGCGATCGATCTCGATCACGGCGATGTGGAGTTGGGCGGCGTAGGTCAGCGTCAGGTTTCCGTACTTGCGCTGGATGTCGGGAACCTTGAACGGCGCGCGATAAACGTAGCGGCAGTTCAGCGTCACGTCCAGTTCGGGCGGCAGACCGGCGTTGTTGACGTTGACCAGGTTCGCGAGCGCCCAGTAGTTGATCGATTTGCCGCTCTGCTTATCCTTCACTTCCGGACCCTGCGCGCCCACGCCGAAATCGAGATCGCTCTCGGCGGCAGCGAGTGCGAAGGCCGCGAGGCGGCCCAATTCTGATTTCAGCCTGGCCGCCGCGCCGTGCACCGCTGAAAGTCCGGTGACCGCGAACTGGCTGGCATACGTCCCTGAGTGACCGGTATGGACGTTGCGGTCGGTATCGAAGCCTGGACGCACCTTTACCATGTCGGGGTGGACGTTCAGCACATCGGCCACCACCTGCGCCGCCGTGGTCTCGTGGCCCTGGCCTTGCGGCACCGAGCCGATGCTCACCACGATCTCGCCGTAGATGTCGAGCTTGACGTTTGCGCCCTCCGACTGGCCGGAATAGGGCGCTCGCGGATTGATGATCTGCGATTGGCCGAAATTGTTGGTGCCCGAATCGAGCGTGGTTCCGATGCCGATGCCGATCAGGCGGCCTTGCCGGCGGGCTTCGGCGATTTTCCGCTGCCACTCGTCCCATCCGATCAGCGCCTTGGCGATCTTTTGCATCGCCGCATAATCGCCCGAGTCGTAGACGCAGCCGTTGGGCGTGGTATAGGGCATCTCCGAGGACTTGATGTAGTTCTTGAGGCGCATCTCGTCTGCGGCGATGCCGAGCCTGTGTCCACAGATGTCGATCACCCGCTCCAGGAACCACAGGTGCTGCATGCGCGAGTAGCCGCGGTTCGGCCCCACCGGGCACTTGTTGGTCACGGCCTGGCTGAAATGGATCCTCATGTTCTGGATTCGGTACGCTCCTGGCAGAACCTGCGCCCAGATGATGCATCCCAGCGGCTCGTAGCGCGGATAGGCGCCGCAATCGTCGACGTGGCGCGACTCGATAGCCGTGATCACGCCGTTTTTGTCCAGCGCCACGCGCGTATCGCGGAACGTACGCTCGTTGCCGTGAGCGCTCGCCGTCATGTGCTCGGCGCGCGTCTCCACCCACTTCACGGGCCGCCCAGAGCAGGCGCGCGACGCCAGCGCACACACCGCCATGTAGGGGTAATTGGTGATCTTGATTCCAAAGCTGCCGCCGATATCGTGGCTTTGGAAGTGGATTTGGTCGATGCCCACGCCGAGCGCCGGCGACAGAAACTGGATGGCGAACGCCGGGAAGGAATTGTTGCACCAGAAGTAGATCTGGTTGTCGCTCGGATCCCACTGCGCGATCACCACGTTGCACTCCAGCGGCGTACTGGAGAAGCGGTGGAAGTGCAAGCGGTCGATCTCGATCACCTGCGCGGCGGTGCGGAAGGCGCCATCCACGTCGCCGTATTCAAACTCGCCCTGCCAGACCAGATTAGTGCCTGATGAGGGATGGAGAATCGAGCGGTCCGCCAGCGCCTCTTCGGCGTCCACAACCGGCGGCAGACTCTCGTAGTCCACGCCCACCAGCTCGGCCGCATCTTCAGCGGCTTCGATCGATTCGGCGACGACCGCGGCCACAGGCTCGCCCTGAAAATGGACCTTGTCCACCGCCATAGGGTAATCGAGGATCTTTCCGCCGGGATCGGGTCCAATCTCGATGAACGGTTGGACGAGCTTTGCGACTTCGGCGCCGGTCAGCACCAGCGCGACCCCGGCTGCGGCCTTCGCCTGCTCCGCGTCGAGGCTCGCGATGCGTGCATGAGCGTAGGCCGATCGCACGAACCTCACGTGCAGCGTGCCCTGCAGGCGGTAATCGTCGACAAACTTGCCCTGACCGCGCAGCAGTCGAGCTTCCTCCTTACGCGCCACCGATTGGCCTACCCAGTGGCTGGAACCGTCGTGGCTCATTGGCCTCCTCCCACGGGCGGCTCTAGAGCGGGCGAGATGCCCGCGCTCCCAGCAGTAGAAGCTGGTGGCTCTGGATTTGAAGGGTCCGAACCCGAGGAGGCTGGAACGGCTGGTGTGACGGATTGCTGCCCGCCGCCAAGGGGTTGTGGTTTGCTGTCGACGGGCAACGGACAACCGACGACTGACAACTGACCACCGACTACTGACGACTGACCACTGACAACTGCAAGTCCGAGCGCCGCCTGCAACCCGTCGATGGCCTTTTGCGCATTTTTCTGCGCCAGCGGTTGCAGCAGGCCGCCTGCGATCGAGGTCAGCACGCCGAATACCTGAGCCTCGCCTCTCCAGATCACTTTCGTTCGGCTCCCGGTTGATTCGAGATCGAAGCTGGCGC
>JASHPE010000307.1 GCA_030038235.1 Terriglobia bacterium | reverse complement strand
GAGTCGCCCTCGCTGCGCGTCATCGAGCTTTTGATCGAGCGCGGCGCGCGCGTGGATTATAACGATCCGTATTTCCCCCGCCTGCACAAAATGCGCCGCTACGACCTTGGCCTCGTCTCGGTCGCGCTGACGGCGGAAGCGCTGGCGGAGTACGCCGCAGTCGTGATCGTGACCGATCATTCCAGCTATGACTACGAATTCGTCGTCCGTCATGCCCGCCTGGTGGTGGATACTCGCAACGCCACGCGTGATCTGCGTCAATACGGCGAAAAGATCGTCCACTGCTAATTGCTGACTCCTCTCATGGCCGACGCTGCCGCCCCCGAGCTTCTTCACACCCGTAAGAGAATCTGGCTGCGCGCGCTGCTGATCCCGCTGCTCATGATTGCGGCCATGGTGCTCTTCCTGATGCGCTGGGGCGGCGAGTTGCTGGTCTCAAGCGACCCGTTGCCCGCGCACGTTGACGCCGCCGTGATCCTGCAGGGCTCGATGCTCGGCGAGATCGCGCGCGTGGCAGGCGCCGTCCGGCTGCTCCAGCGAGGGATTCCCGCGCAGGCTGTGCTCAGCGTGCCTGCATTGTCGTATTGGGGCGCTTCGGTCCCGGATCAGGCTCGCGGGTATCTTGAACGAACTTACGGACCCGAGATCGCCGGCCGGTTTGTATTCTGCGAAACCGGTCCGGGCGTGGACTCAACCCGCGAGGAAGCGGAGGCTTTGCTCCCCTGCATCCGTCAGCACGGCTGGCGCACCGTTTTGATCGTCACCTCCGATTATCACAGCAGGCGCGCAGGTTTCCTCTGGCGGAGAATTGTCCGCAAGTCGGGATTGCCGATCCAGTTGTGGATCGACGGCGTGCCCGACCCCGAGTACAACGCGCGAGGATGGTGGCGCCGGCGCATCTGGGCCAAGACCTGGTATGACGAATCCGCCAAAGCGATATGGGAGGAGGTGTTTCACTTCAAGTAGTGCCTGTTCGTCCGGGTCACTGAGCGCTTGGTTTGTCCACTTAAGCGCGCCCAGAAAAGACCATCCGACATAGATGAAGCTATCCCAAAAGAAAGAAGCTTCCAACATTAAGGTATAATGGCTCCGGCTGCCGCTCACAGCGTCCAACGACTCCTGGGACACTTTTGTCTCTCAGCGTGGACCGTCAGTCCGAGAGCCGCACCCAGGAGGACGTATGGCCTCAAAGCTGTTTGTCGGCAATCTCCCGCGCAGCGCCACGGATGCAACCCTGTCCGATTTCGTAACTGAAGCAGGGTACCAGGTCGCTTCGGCTGTCGTCATTCGCGATCGGATGACGGGCGATTCCAAGGGCTTCGGATTCGTTGAACTGGCCGACGGCCAGGACCTTCAGGGAGCCATTCAGGGTTTGGACGGCAAGAAGATGGATGGCCGGCCTCTAACCGTGAATGAAGCCCGACCGCAACGGACTGGCTTCGGGGGTCCGCGCCGCGGTCCGGGCGGAGGCGGCGGTTACGGCGGCGGTGGCGGCTACGGGGGTCATGGCGGTCACGGCGGCGGTGGTGGACGCGACCGCGGCGAGGGCGGATTCAACAAACGGCGCCGCGACTGGTAGCCATCCTGACACTCCCATACCCTGGCGGCTCACGGACCAGGTTAGACATGCTATAGGCATAGCCTCGCCGATGCGGTCTCCTCAGGTCAGCCGCACGGTTTCACGCCGTATTGCCGGAGGAGCGTCGTCGCCGGACGAAAACGTCTGCACTTCGCCACCAATCTTCAGCCATTCGAACCGCTGAACTCTGTTGCGGCATTTCGCCAGAGCTTTTCCTTCGAACTCGGCGAAGCTGCCGTCGACGAGCACCAGGTGCGCAAGCTGTTCGCTCTCGAATCGCGCGTAGACGAATCGCGCGTCGCTGGTCCACGGCCCGAATGACCACGCGTCGTCCGATTCGGCGAAGAGAAACTCGCGCCGGAGGCGGGAGTCGTGGTACCGGTAGCCGCTCACCGGACGTTGCTCCTCGCGCGGATCGGCGCCGAGCCGCTCGAAGGTGTACCCCGCTGGCGCTGCACCTGGTAGAATCAGTGTCGCGCACTCGGCAGGGAGCTTGATTCGAGCCTCGAATCGCACCAGCGGCGCCTCCTGCCTGTTACCGTACGCCGGCGAGACATAGCTGGACGTCAATTCGCGCGACCAACCGGCGTCGCGCGCTGCGATCAGCGTGAGATGCGCCGGCTTAGCCGATCCCGAAGCCCGTGCTGACGCCACGAAGGCGTCGCCGGCCCATTCGATCGATGTATCCGCGGAAAAGTGCCAGAACACCTCCAGGTAATGAGCGTCACGTCCTTCGGCAATATCTCGCACCAACCAAAACGCGTCCTCGGTGCCGGCGTTGACCTGCACCACAAAGCGCCGGTGCAGCACGGGATCAATCAGGCGCATGTAGCCGGTATGATTGCCCGCGAACAGCGTGAAGGTCATGCCCGTGGGCCAGCGTTCCACCTGGACGCCCGGAACGGCGCTCCAGGCGAACGGACCTTCGGCTACCGCTTGATCCTCGCCGTCGACCCGCATCGTGTTGTGGGCCGATGTGCCGCGGAAATAGTTGCGATCCTGATGGTTGCCGACATAGCAGAACGTGCCCGGATCGATCAGCCACCCTCGTCCCCCAATGCCGACCCGCACGCTGAGGGCGTCGGCGTGACCGTGCCCGCAGCGTCCGGCCCCCTGCGGTCCGGCGTCAATGGCCATTTGCTGCGGCGGACGTCCGGCCGGCGCAGCGCCCATCACGTAAATCCCGCCGGCTTCGAAGGCCTTCGATTCCGCCGCTGGAGGACACTCCTTTAGCGCGTCGAACAGGGCCAAGTCTTCGGGCCCGAGGAGCCAGATGGCCTCCTCGGTGAGGCCGGCGGCGGCCTTAAAGTCTGACCGCGCGAAGATTCCGGCGCCGATTGCCAAGGGGTCGGTCATGTTTTCGGTCCGATCGCGCCGCGGATCGAAGACGCGCCCGCCGTCGTCGTCGCCGAAGCCCTCGGGCGGAGCAGACTGCGCGAGAGCGCGGATCACTTCCAACATCCTCAGGATCGTCGGCTCGAAGTCGTCGGCGATTCTGACGGCATTCCTGACAGCGAGTTGGCGGGCATGCAGGAAGAAGTCGAGGGCGTAGACGTGGTAGTACAGCGACTGCTCGAAATGAACGCCGTCCGGACGCACTTGCCGCGCCGCCTCTGCCGTAAGCGTCCGCCAGCCGAGTTCGCGCCACCGCGCTGCATGGCGAAACTGCGGGCAAAGCGTGCCGATGAAGAACAGGGCCACCGCTTCACCGATCAGATGTGTGTTGGGCGAGAAATAGGTGGAGAGACTCCCCTCGATGTACCGCCCATGAACCGCGAGCCCGCGCGCGAGATCATCCGCCAGCGCCGGCGGGCACACGTCCGAGGATGCCAGCAGCTCGCGAATCCAAAGCCAAGAAAGGCTCCGAAATCCGGCTTCCAGACTGCTTGCCCAGTTGATACCCAGCGGATACGGATTGGCACGCTGCCAGGAATACCACTGCGCCGCCAGCTCGTCCAGGTAGCGCCGGTCGCGGGTGAGCAGCCACGCCTTGGCCAACGTCACGAGATGCTGATGCCGGTTCAGTTCCCAGATGACCTTATGGTCGCCCACGCGGCTGAAATCGAGGAAGTCGATCTTGTACCATGCCTTGCGCGGCGCCTGCTTGCCGTGGACCGCATCCAGATGCCAGTCGATCTCGGGGCCATAGTCCAGGGCTTTGTAGCCTAGCAGGTTGAACCGATGAAGGCAGACCGCATCGGCCTCCTCCACGATTTCGTCTGACCGCTGCGGCAGGCGGTCGCGGATCATGCGGATGATCTGCGGCAACTCGCTTTGCTCAAAAAAGAACCGCCCGGACGTCGCCGCGGGATCAGGCCGCTCTACCCAGCGTCTCAAGCCGAGGCGGTAGCGCACCAGGTCGATCCGCTTCGATGCCTCCTGCCCGAGCCGCGTCCGCAGCTCGTCGCGATCCATGGCGGCGACGCGTGCCCGGATACTTCGCCATTTGGCGGCGACAGTCACGTGTCCAATCGTACCGTATGCCACTCAGGGTCACAATCAACCGGGTTACGCCTCCGTTTACCGCCTTTTGAATGACTTAGCCACGTAACGACGGTGGTGTCCGCTGCAATCGTGTGTTCCGGCGTTTTTTCATGTCGAGGCGAAGATGCAATGCCTGGCCGCCGGCGTTAGCTGCCAGTATCCAGGTGCCATCCGACGTTCACCCACTTGCCATGACGGGACACAAACATTTCCGTGGCGCGCCCGGAGAGCGTTGTTTGCTTGCCGTCCATTTCCGTTTCAACCGTGAATTTCGTATAGAGGATGGCCGTATGACCGTAAGCTTGAATTTCGGTTTGGGGAAATTCCAGACGCAGGAGTTTTCCACCCTTCGCGGCGAAATCTTTCGCACCCGCGAGTTCATCCTCGCGCGTTTGCCACTTCTCGCTGGTATCGATGGCGATCAATTCAGGTGGGATTAACTCGGCCAGTTGCGGCGCATCGTTTTCAAACCACGCGCGCCACACGGCTTCACGCGCCGCCAACAAACTACTCTTCTCGCCAGGGCTCATCGGCTGGAGATCTTCCATCGCAGCGGCAATGGAGTCGGGATGCAACTGTGTGTCGGAGCCGACTTGGTTCCAGGCGCCGTCGAGCTTGGCGTAGACGTCGAAGACGCGCAGTTTTTGCGTGACCGTGCCTCCAGGGAAAGCATAGGTTACGTCGGCAACGTATGGGATAAGCGCGACGTCGCCGTAGAAGATGACATGGAACTCGAGCATCTTGTAACCGGTCATACGGACCGGCCCGGTCATGTAACCATCCACATCTTTCATATAAGCATCGATACCCTGAATGGCCGTCTCCGAACCGGACTGGAAGCCAATCCACGCGGGAGCGTGCGTCGCACGGATCGTCGCAGCATCCTTGGCGATATAGGCTTGGAAAATCTTGTCGATGTGGTCCCGAATGGCGTCACGATCGGCTTGTCGAACATCCGCAGAAGCTGGCTTCAGTTGTAGTGCGTGGGACGGCGCGGCTGCGAACAGCGCCAGCGCGATCAGGATCGGGGTTGCGAGCTTCATTTCGGGTCTCCCTTTGGTGAGATTCTCGCTACTCGCACCGCAGTGCGGTAATCGGGTTTCCGCGGATCACGCGCTGGATCGGCAAAAAAGACGCCGACAAGCCGACGAAACCAAGAAACGTCAAGACCGAGGCCAGAATTGCGGGATCTACAGGCTGAACCTCGAAGGGCAAAGTGGAAAGCAGAGGGGTCATCCCACGTGAAAGCGCGAGCCCGAGGACGCAACCGGCAATCACCGGGGGCATGCTCCCGCATAGCACCGTCACCATCAGCGTGCCCTGCTGCGCTCCCAGGGCCATGCGGACACCCATTTCCCGGGTGCGCGTGGTGACGCTACTCGAGGTCACGCCGTATATCCCAATGCAGGAAAGCAACAAGGCTATGGCTCCCAGGGCTCCGCATAGGACCGTGACGAAGCGCGCGCCCATTCGGGCGTCCGCAACGTAGTCATCCATCAGCCTCACGTTCGCCACAGGCAGATCCTTATCTAGGCGAGCCATCTCCCGCCGAATGGAAGGTATCAGGAGTTGTGGGGACGATCCGGCGCGCACGGTGAAAGACATGTTCGCCCGGACCGCCATGGCATAGGGCAGGTAAAGCTGCGGACGGACCTGGTCGGTCAGCGAATGATACTGGACGTGCTTCACGATGCCGACCACCTCCGCAACATCCCGGACGAAGTCGCCGTTTTCCACATTCAGCCGCTTGCCGATCGCGTCGCCATCGGGCCAGAGCTGCTTTGCAAGAGAATCGTCAACGATCACCACTTTACGATTCGCGACCTCGTCCGACGTGTTGAAGTTTCTGCCGGCAACAAACGTTATGCCTAGACTATCGAAGAATCCCGGCAGGACCGAGCGATGATCCGCCATCCGCGTATTCCGTTCCTGCTTGGGCGCCCCCTCGCGCCAGAAATAGTCGTACCAGTTGGGAAGATTATCGTCGAAAGGCAAGTGGGAGACAACGCCAACCGATTGCACGCCGGGCAGCGTTGAGAGACGCCGCTCGGCCTCGCGGATGAACTGAATTGCACGCGCAGGGGTCGGATAGCGCGCATCCGGAAGAGAAACTTGAAACGTCAGAACGTCATTCGGATTAAAGCCGGGGTCAACGCGCAGCAGTCCCACAAAGGTGCGAACCAGAAGTGCGGAACTGGTCAACAAAACGAAGGTGAGCGCGACCTCACACCCAATCAGTAGCTGCCGGGACCAGTGCGTATTTTCGGTTGCCGTTCTTGTAGCGTCCCGGACCACCGAAGCCAAATTTGTAGCTCGGCTTTTGAGTGCCGGGGAGAGTCCGAAGAGAATCCCACAAAGCAGCGAGACGATCAAGTTGAAACCCAGAACCGTCAGGTTAAGTCCCGTGGGAGCCGTTCGCGCAATGCCAGCCGGCTGCAGGACCCACAGAATCCTGAGAATCGCCCATGAGATCGCCAATGCCGCCGCGCCTCCGAGGCAGGACAGAAGGAGACTCTCGGTGAGCAACTGGCGGATGATTCTTCCTGGGTCCGCCCCCAAGGCAGCCCTCACGGTTATCTCGTTTCGCCGCTCGTCGGCGCGAGACAGGATAAGCATGGCCACATTGGCGCACGAGATCAGAAGAACGAATCCGGTGCCGGCAAACAGCGCAAGAAGAGCCGGACGGACGTTGTGGGCGGCGTCTGCCTGAAGCGAGAGCACTTGCAGGTGAAGATTCTGCTCTGCGTAGTCCCGGAACTCCGATCGCAATTCCCCGGCGATATTGTCCAGCTCAGCCTGGCCTTGTGGCAGGGTTGCACCGGCACGCAGGCGCGCGATGACCCGAATGTAGCCCTGATCGGGCGATTGCCCGGCCAAGTCCCATTGAAAGGGAACATAAACATCGATCTTGGGCGGTACGCTCGCACCTTCAGGAAAGATGAGCTTGAATCCCGAGGGCAATACGCCCACAACTGTGCAAGACTGTCCGCTAAGAAGTACGGACTGCCCCACGATTTTGGGATCTGCCCCGTAGCGTCGCTGCCATAATTCGTGACTCAGCACAATGACCGGTGCGGCGCCCCCTCCCTCGTCCCGAGGCAGAAAGAATCTTCCCCGTTCCGGGCGGGTGCGGAGAAGAGAGAGGAAATTGGAAGTGACCAGGCCCAGCTTGACCTGTTCCGGCTCGCCCTTGCCGGTCAGCGCCCCGCCTTGCACCCAAATCCCAGCAAACTGGTCGAAAAGCCGGCTGCGCTCGCGAAGAGAAACAAGTTCCGGACCCGACGAAGGGGCTCGCCCTTCCTTTCCCAAAACGGACCACACTACTGCCAACCGGCCGGACTCGGGATAGGGCAGGGGCCGCAGCAGAACTGCGTCAACGACGCTGAAAATGGCTGTATTGACTCCGATTCCGATGACGAGCGTAACGATTGCCACGAAGGTGAAAAGAGGCTTCTTTGCCAGCGCCCGAGCGGCGTAATGCAGGTCCTGACGAAATGCATCCAGCAGGGCTGCGATCCTCCTCGTATCATTTTCCGGTTCTCGACCTGGTACTGCAGTGGACGGCGGCCGCCGGCCACTCGCGCGCGCAGCGTATTGCCTCAGACGCCGGCGTTGCACGCCTTTGGTTTGGCCAATGCCCCCGTGCATCAGGTCATTTGCCAGTGCCGGCCAATCGCTGACGTGCCGCTCGGCCGCCAATAATGCTTCCCGTTCGCCGAGTCCGGATTGAAGACCCTCCCCGTAGGCGTCGTCCAATTGCTGGGCGAGCTCCTCGACGATCTCCGCCTCACGTTCAGGCGGGCAATCGGGCAATGCTAAATGCTGTCGGACGTACTTGAGCCAGTCAGGCATAGTTCGAACTCAGCAGTCGATTGACTGTCGCGACAAATTCTTCCCACGCGCTGCGTTCATCGGCGAGAAACCTGCGGCCTTCTCGAGTAAGGCGGTAATACCTCCTGCGACGCTCGCCCGGTTTCTCAATCCAGCGGCCGGAAATCAGTCCCCTCTGTTCCAGGCGGCAGAGGACGGGATACAGGGATCCAATGCGGAACGCGATGCGCCTCTTCGAGTGCACTTCGATCAGTTTGCCGATCTCGTATCCGTGGCGGGGACGCGACTCCAGGAACGATAACACCAGAAGCTCTGCGCTGCCCTTCTTCCACTCGCGATTAAACATCTTTTTGCGCCTCAATATACTTGAATACGATATATATCACTGCAGACTATTGTCAAGCGTTGTTTTCCGGGGTAGGCACGAAGAACTCCAACCCAAGGAGCCCATGCGCGCTTTGGCTGATCCGTCATCGGGCAAACGAGGGCGCTGATTCGAGGTTGCCCACTACTCCATCCCAAACCGCATCCAAGGGTTGCCGCGGTTTCTGATATTCTGAATCTGCATTGTGTCCTCATGAGCCATGCCAGAGGGGGCGGCGAAGGGTTACGGGATGAGCAGCGCAGTCGGACCGGAAACTGTCCTGATCGAGAGAAGCCGTGGCGCGTCGCGAACGCTCTGGTGGTGGGGCGTCGCCGCGCTGGCGGTCCTGATCGGGTTCCTCTACAAGGACATCTTCTTCGCCCTGGTGCGCCAGTGGTGGGAGGATCCGGACTTTTCCCATGGCTTCGTGGTGCCGCTGGTCTCCGCCTGGCTGGTCTGGCAGAGAAAGGAAATCGTAGAACGCCTGCCCTTGCGACCCTCGTGGTGGGGTTTCGTGGTGATGCTGGGCGCCGTGGGAATCCTGCTGCTTGGCATTTTCGGCGCTGAGCTCTTCCTCTCGCGTTCTTCGTTTATCGTTCTGCTGGCCGGACTGGTGATCTTCTTCGGCGGATGGGCCCAGTTCCGCGCTCTGATTTTCCCCTGGGCGTTCCTGTTCCTGATGGTGCCCATTCCCACCATTCTGATGAACACCGTGACGCTGCCCCTGCAGTTTCTGGCATCGGACCTCGCGACCGTGCTTCTGCGCCTGGTGGGCGTACCGGTGCTGCGCGAAGGCAATGTGATTCAACTGCCCACCATGTCGCTCGAGGTAGTTGAGGCGTGCAGCGGAATCCGCTCGCTGGTTTCCCTGATCACTCTGGCGATTGTATACGCCTATCTGCTGGAGAAGAACAAGTGGATTCGAGTCGTGCTGGTGCTGTCCGCCCTGCCCATCGCCATAGCCGCCAACGGCTTGCGGATCATGGGCACGGGCCTGACCGGCATCTATTGGAGCCCGGACAAGGCCCAGGGATTCTTTCACGAGTTCTCCGGCTGGGTGATTTTCGTGCTTTCGCTGTTGATGCTCCTCGGCGTGCATAATCTGATTCGATTTGTGGCCGGCAGGTGGCAGCGGAGGACGGCATGAATACCAGGGAACGCAAATGAGCTTTAGATTTGTGCTCGCGATCGTTTTGATTGCCGCCACGGCGCTCTACGTTCACGGCCGCGGCCATGACGATGTGGTGCCGCCGCACCAGGACGTCACGGGTTTTCCGCCTGATCTGGGGCAATGGCAGGGTGGTCCCGATATTCCTTTCACCGCCGACACGCTGCAAGTACTCGGACCCGGGCAATTTCTGGAACGGAACTACGTGGCGCCGGACCAGCGCGCCCCGGTGGACCTTTTTCTAGCTTACTTTCCCAGCCAACGCTCCGGCGACACCATCCATTCGCCGCGGCATTGCCTTCCGGGCGCAGGCTGGCAGTTCGCCGACGAATCCGAGATCCAGCTTAAAAAGCCTTCCGGACAGCCCATCACCATCAACTACTACGTGATTGCCAAGGGCAACGACCGGCAAGTGGTCCTCTATTGGTACCAGGCCCACGGCCGGGTTGTGGCCAACGAGTACAGGGCGAAGTTTTACCAGATGTGGGACGCGATGCGGCTGAACCGCACGGACGGGTCGCTGGTACGGGTGATTACGCCGGTCGCTCCGGGAGAGAGTCTGGATAGCGCCAAGGATCGCGCGGTTGGGTTCGCGGAGCAGTTGCTGCCTTTGCTCGGATCGTATATTCCAAGCTGAGGCGATCGGCGGTGTTCTATTTCAGACGTACGGGCGGCCCTTGTGGCCGCCCATTACAGCGCATTCCCTGCGCGTGCGATCAGTTGGGCGGCCACAAGGCCGCCCCTACCTCTGAAATCGGGCGTCATCGGAAAAGAGGGAGACATCGATTGAGTCTATCGGTCAGCGTGTTCGGGTTGGGCTACGTAGGTTCGGTCACGGCCGCGTGCTTCGCTCATAAAGGGCATCGTGTACTCGGCGTGGACGTGAACCACCAGAAAGTGGAGACGGTCGCGGCCGGCCGCAGTCCCATTGTCGAAGCCCGCATGGACGATCTGGTTGCCGAGGGCTTCAAGGCCGGACGGCTGAGCGCCACCACTGACGCCGTGGCGGCGGTTCGCGATACCGATGTTTCCTTCGTTTGCGTGGGCACGCCCAGCCAGCGCAACGGCAAGCTGGACCTTCGTCACGTGGAGCACGCGGCCCGGGAAATCGGATCTGCCCTGCGCGAGAAGAACTCGCGGCACGTCGTAGCCCTGCGGAGCACGGTGCTGCCCGGCACCACGGAATCGCTGGTGATTCCGGCGTTGGAAGAGGCCAGCGGACGCCGCGCGGGCGCGGATTTCGCGGTCTGCTACAACCCCGAGTTCATGCGCGAAGGCAGCGCGGTGGCCGATTTCCTGGAACCCTCGTGCACGATCCTGGGCTCGCACAACCAGGCCGGTCTCGCCGAGGCCCGCGAGCTCTACCGCGACACGCCCGGCCTGATGTTCGAGACCTGCATCACGGTGGCCGAAATGGCGAAGTACGTGTCCAACGCCTTTCATGCCGTGAAGGTGGCTTTCGCCAATGAGATCGGCACTCTGGGGAAGCACTTGCGCGTGGATACCGACGCGGTGACGAAGATCTTTACCTCTGACGCGCGGCTGAATATCTCGCCCGCATATCTTTCGCCCGGCTTCGCGTTCGGCGGCTCCTGCCTGCCCAAGGACCTGCGCGCCTTGACTCACCGCGCGCTGGAGCTTGATCTGAACCTGCCGCTGCTCGGCTCGATTCTGCCGAGCAACGCGGGGCATATCGATCGCGCCGTGGAAGCGGTCCTCGCCACCGGCAAGAAGAAGATCGCGCTGCTCGGTTTGAGCTTCAAGGCCGGGACTGACGACTTGCGCGAGAGCCCGCACGTGCGCCTGGCGGAAAGGCTGATTGGCGCCGGATGCCAGTTGCGCATCTGGGATCCGCACGTGATGCTCGGGCAGATCGCCGGGTCGAACCGCGACTACATCGAGCAGGTCATCCCTCACATCGGGTCATTGATCGCGCCGGAACTCGAAGACGTGGTGAGGTCGGCCGAAGTGGTCATCGTCGGCACGCGGTCCGCCGCGAGCGACCAGCTCCGGCAA
>JASHPE010000306.1 GCA_030038235.1 Terriglobia bacterium | reverse complement strand
AGCCGGCGGCCAGAATCGAACTGGCGACCTACGGTTTACGAAACCGTTGCTCTACCGACTGAGCTACGCCGGCCGGCGTGGGAGACGAAAATGCTCACCCGGAGGCTCTGACGGTTGCGCCAAGCCTGCGGGTGAGCATGAGAGGAGAATAGAATGACGGACGCGCTCCGCCTCCTAAACTCGATTGCGAGCATATGGTGAAGCCAGTTTTTCTGTCAAGGAAATTTTCCAAGAAATTTTGTCGCCGTAAGCGCTTATGAATCAATTGCATACGACGAGATGATGAACCTGACACTTCGATCGATTTCCACAAGATTGGGGCCGATTTCACGTTCGAGATGTTGAGAAGAAACTGCGCAAAATCAGCGATTTACGTCGCTCAGGTCCAAAATGATGATTCCGGCGCCTTCGGCTTCGACAAAAATAGAATTCGCGAACCATTTTCGTGCCAAGCGTTTAGAGACAAAGACCAGGATCCCTCCCGCAAATGAGAAAGCCGCCAGCATCACGATGAGCACGCCGTTGGCGATCAAAAGGCGAACCATCGCCCAGACAGTGCCTTGGTCTTCGGGATTGCCTTGGTCCTGACTGATGGTTTTTGACACGGTGAAGCCGTCGAGAAAATGATCGGCCACCGCGTGCGAGGGAGCGTTGATCGCTACAAAAACGTACGTGTCGCGGCGGCGGCAATCGAGAGCGTGCGAATTAGTGGAGGGCTGGCACAACTTCTTGTTGATCGAGTCGAATTCGGCGCGTGCAATCTGCGGCGTTGGATAGTCGATGGCGGCCAGCGTCAGCGTGCCTGAGGATGCGCCGGTGCGGTAGAGTGCGGTCTGCATCTCCGCGCCTTCGTCAAAGCCGATCAGGTTCGGAGCCAGCTCCGGAAGAACGCGAGCAGCTGCGACCGGACCTAAAACGTACTTCTGCGATCCATCCACGAGGCCGCGCGATGGCAACGGTTCGGGCAGTTGGCTCAGCGCGCGCGGCGGGGGCGGCGGGCCACCGATGAGGCGCAACAAGGCGACGTAATCTCCAAGGGGCAGAGTATCCGGCGAGGAAACCGATACCCGAATAAAGGCGGGTCCGCGCGCCAGAATCGCTTTGCCGGCGGCCGCGACCGTGAGACGCGATCCGTCGAGCGAGGTCATTGCGGGCGTGCGATAGAACGTCAGCAGTCCATAAGCCGATGAAGGGTCCGCGGCCTGTTCGATCAGAACGTCAGCCTTATGATTTGCGAACGTGTAGCTTCGCGCCGTATAGGATGTGACGCCGTACTCGTGCTCGATGGCAGCGTCGCCCGCCCAACTCGCCAGAGCCGACACATCGACCGTTTGCGAGCTGGTGAGCTGCCAGTCGGCGGTAGGAATCAGCGTGACCACTGAGCCCTTGTCCTGTGCGACCGCCGTATGGATACCGAACGCACCCAAGACTAGGGCGAGCGTGAGACCAAGGCCGAGCGTTCTCGTAGGAAGTGAATACTTCATTACCGCTAGAATACCAGAATCAGCCAAGGGGGTGACACGTTTCATCCCCTGGGAGCGCGGGCATCCTGCCCGCTCTTGGGTTCCTCGATCGATCCACCTTCGGGGCGGGCATGATGCTCGCGCTCCCAGGGAAATTAGACACCGCCTACCGGCGTGCGACTCGAAAAATCGCAAATCGGCAATCGGCAATCGCCGATTCCTTAGGCCTCTTTACTCTGCTGCATGGGGGTCGTACATTGGTAAAGGGAACCAAAATCCATGGATTCAGCCACCCGGCAACAGATTGAGTCTCGTCGTGCGGCTCTGGACATGAGCCCGGAGGAGTTTCGCTCCGCAGGACACAGGCTGGTGGACGAGATCGCCGCCTTCCTGGAGTCGATTCCACGCCGGCCGGTAGTCCCGCCCGTCTCGCCGCGGACGCTGCGGCAGGCGATGGGAACGGATTCGCTGCCGGAGCAGGGAACGCCTGCCGCCGCCCTGCTCGAGGATGCTGCCCGGTTGCTGTTTGAGAATTCGTTGCTGAGCTCGCACCCCCGGTTCTGGGGCTACATCAACGCCGGGCCGGCTCCGATTGGCGCTCTGGCCGATTTGCTGGCCTCGGCGGTGAACCCAAACACCGGCGGATGGATTCTCGCGCCTGTGGCCACCGAGGTCGAGCGGCAGACCGTTCGCTGGATCGCGGAACTGATCGAGTATCCGCAGGATTGCGGCGGACTGCTCACAAGCGGCGGCAACATGGCCAACTTTGTCCCTTTTCTCGTCGCCAAACGCGCCAAGGTGGACTGGCCTGCCTACGAGACGGGATTGCGTGCCGGACGGCAGCTTCGCGTCTACGGATCGAGCGAGACCCATACTTGGATTCACAAGGCTGCGGACTTGTTTGGACTGGGTACGGACGCTGTCCGCTGGATCGGCTGTGATCGCGCGCTGCGCATGAACACCGATGGGTTACGGCGCGAGATCGAGCGTGACCGGCAGGCGGGCGATCTGCCGTTCCTCGTCGTAGGGCAGGCCGGATCGGTAAGTACGGGCGCAGTTGATCCGCTGCGCGAGATCGCCCGGATCTGCCGCGAGCGTGATCTGTGGTTCCACGTGGATGGCGCTTATGGCGCTGTGGCCGCTGCGCTGCCCGCGTCGTCACCGCATGCTGTGCCCGACCTTGCCGGCATCGCCGAGGCCGACTCCGTCGCCGTTGATCCGCACAAGTGGCTCTACGCACCGCTCGAAGCCGGCTGCGCCCTGGTTCGCGATCGCAAGCTGCTGCTCCAGACGTTCAGCCATCGGCCGCCCTACTATCACTTTGACGAGGGCGACACCGCCGATGAGAGGATTAACTATTTCGAGCACGGTTTGCAGAACTCGCGCGGCTTTCGCGCCCTCAAGGTCTGGCTAGCGCTGCGTCAGGCGGGACGCGAGGGCTACGTCGAGTCAATGACGGAAAACATCGGCGTGGCGCAGGCTCTCTACCGGGCCGCGGAGGCTCATCCCGAGCTCGAAGCGGTCACGCAGGCGCTCAGCATTACGACCCTTCGTTACGTGCCGCGGGATCTCAGGTCGATTCGCGAATCCGCCCCGGTTGCGGAGTATCTAAACAAGCTGAACACCGAAGTCCTGGACCGGTTGCAGCGCGGCGGCGAAGCGTTCCTGACCAACGCCGTGGTCGATGGACGGTTCCTGTTGCGAGCCTGCGTGGTGAACTTCCGGTCGACCACCGCGGACGCCGAGGCTGTAGCCGCCATCGTGGCCAGGGTGGGGCGAGAGGCGGACCGCGACGTGCGACCGGTGTCCGGGTTGGGTCCGTGAAGTGACCCGGTCGACGAGCGTCGCTTCTGGAACAAAGCTGGAAAGGCACTTAGAATGAGTAAGTTGGACGCCGTGGGTCTCGTCCGATTCCGGATTTGGCTGGGGCCATGTTCTTGAGCGTGAGCCTGGCCCGGCGTCCGGGGAGGGAGGTTGTCAATGTGGCAGTACGATGAAAGTATGAAGCTCAAGGTCGGGCTCGCCGAGATGCTGAAGGGCGGCGTGATCATGGACGTGACCTCGGCGGATCAGGCCAAGATCGCCGAGGACGCGGGCGCGGCGGCCGTCATGGCGCTGGAGCGCGTCCCGGCCGATATCCGCAAGGAGGGCGGTGTGGCGCGCATGGCTTCGGCACGCGTGATCAAGGAGATCATGGCCGCGGTGTCGATTCCGGTGATGGCCAAGGCCCGTATCGGACACTTCGCGGAGGCCCAGGTGCTGCAAGTGCTCGGCGTGGACTACATCGATGAGAGCGAGGTTCTGACGCCGGCCGACGAAGCTCACCACATCGACAAGTGGCACTTCAAGGCGCCGTTTGTCTGCGGCGCGCGCAACCTGGGCGAGGCGCTGCGACGCATCGGCGAAGGCGCGGCCATGATCCGCACCAAGGGCGAGGCGGGATCGGGCAACATCGTGGAAGCCGTCCGCCACATGCGAGCCATCACCGGCGAGATTCGCGAGCTGACCATCCTGCGCGACGAGGAATTGATGGCCAAGTCCAAGGACCTGGGCGCCCCGTTTGAGCTCGTCCAGTACGTCGCCAAGAACGGCAAGCTGCCCGTGCCAAATTTTTCCGCCGGCGGCATCGCGACTCCGGCGGACGCGTCGCTGGTCATGCAGCTCGGCGCGGAGGCTGTTTTCGTGGGCTCGGGAATCTTCAAATCGGACGATCCGGCCCCGCGCGCCAAGGCGATCGTCCGGGCGACCACGCACTATAACGAACCTCAGATCGTGGCGGAGTGCTCGGAAGAGCTGGGCGAAGCCATGCGCGGGCTCGATGTTGCGAAGTTGAAGCCAGAGGAGTTGTTGCAGACGCGAGGGTGGTAGTTCGTCAGTCGTCAGTTGCATGAAATACCTTGTGATCATCGAGACGGGCAAGAACAGCGTCGGAGCGTATGTACCAGATTTGCCTGGCTGCGCGGTCGTGGGAGACAAACGCGAGGAAGCCCTTGGCTTGATTCGCGAAGCGATACCTCTGCATTTGGAGAGCATGCGGGAAGACGGTGCTTCTATTCCCGAGCCGGCTTCCACGCCAGAGTATGTGCAAGTCTGAGGTCCGCGACCGAGATCTTGAATTGGGCCTTGGGCTGGGCGTTAGATCCTCACCCAAAGGAGATGGTAATGGAAACGGCAAAAACCGCTGCCGATCTGCGCTATCCGATCGGCAAATTCCACTGGAAGGGCCAACTTAACGACGCCGAGCGCGCCGAGCTGATCATCCAGATCGCCGATACACCGAAGCGCTTGCGCGAAGCCGTCAACGGCCTCACACCCGAGCAGCTTGACACGCCCTATCGGCCCGAGGGCTGGACGGTCCGCCAGGTCGTGCATCACCTGCCGGACAGTCACATGAATTCCTACGTGCGATTCAAGCTGGCGCTCACCGAGGAGGCGCCGACCATCAAAACCTACGACGAGGCGCTGTGGGCAGCGCTCCCCGATTCGAAGAGTACCGCGGTCGAGACGTCGCTCACGCTGCTCGAATCGCTCCACGACCGCTGGGTGAATCTGCTGCGGTCGATGTCGGCATCAGATTTCTCGCGAAAGGTCAATCATCCCGAGCACGGCCTGATCGATCTCGACTACTTGCTGGCGATCTATGGCTGGCACGGACGGCATCACGTGGCACATATAACGTCGCTGAGGGAGAGTATGGGGTGGCGGTGAATCCGGCACTTTACAGAAGCTTACGAAACTGCTCCTCGGTCAAGCCAGCTCGCTCGATCTGCGCACGCAGCAAGAAGGGTGAAACCTCGCGATGAAGCGGAATCACCAGAATGGGAAAGCCGGGCTTTTTGAGCGTAACGTGGCTACCTTCGGGCTTTTCGGCGACGAAGCCGGCACGCTCGAAGGCGCGAACGGCCTTGCGGCCGGCGATTCCTGCAAGGCGCGTCAAACCTGGACCTCAACCTGGGTGGTCAGCAGTTCCGGAATGGCTGGCCGTTCCTTACTGCGCGACGATTTTAGATACGCGCGAATCGCCTGGCGAACGTTTTTGAGGGCGGCTTCGACGGTTTTACCCTGGGACATGCAGCCGGGGAGCTGAGGCACGTCGGCGACGTAGCCGTGGTACTCGGGATCGAAAATCAGGTTGACAAGAAATGTCTGGCTCATCGGTTCGATTCTATCTCAGAAATTCGGCTCGCGGCTACGTTCACCGTGGTCTCGCGTTCTTCGGTCACGACCACCGTGCCGGCGGGGACCGCTACTGGTACGGTTCAAGTGGTAACGCCCGGCGGGAGGCTTTCGGGCCTTTCCGGGTGGGGCCGAAACCCGCGGGACGGCGAAGAGGGAACATAGATCGACTTCACTGGGCGAAGCAGGCCTGCTTCGTTCTTGTGGTGTGCACAGCCACGACGATTGCCTCCCCTGCCCAGACCTTAACCAGACTTTACAGCTTTTGTGCTGAAAGGGGTTGCACGGACGGTTCCTACCCATTTGCGGCACTAGTTCAGGCCACCAATGGGAATTTGTACGGGACAACGCTCGAGGGTGGACTCGACGGGTTTTCCGGCACGGTCTTCACAATTACGCCGAGTGGGACGCTGACGACGCTACACAGCCTAGGCTCCTCGCACGGCTCTGAGCCCTATGCAGGCGTTGTCCAGGCCACCGATGGGAACTTCTACGGCACAACGACCTATGGCGGGGGCGACGCCTGCTCGGCCGGCTGCGGGACGGTATTCGAAACCACCCCAACCGGCGCGCTTACGACCCTTTATCGCTTCTGTTCGCAGAGCGGTTGCCCAGACGGCGCTCATCCCACTGGGACGCTCGTCCAAGCCACTAATGGGAACTTCTACGGGACGACGTGCGGATCAATTTGCAGCGGGCCCGACAGCAGTGGGACGGTTTTTGAAATTACCCCAACCGGCACCCTGACCACGCTTTACAGCTTCTGCTCTCAAAACGGTTGCCCGGACGGCGAATCCCCCTCGTCGGGACTAATCGAGGCCACTGACGGGAACTTCTACGGGACAACCGCGTATGGCGGGGCCAATGGCCTCGACTATGGCACGGTGTTCAAGGTCACCCCAAGCGGCACGCTGACCACGCTTTACACTTTTTGTTCTCGAAGCGGTTGCCCGGACGGCTCCTACCCCTATACGCTGGTCCAAGCCACTGACGGGTACTTTTACGGGACAACGCAGTATGGCGGGACCAACAACTACGGGACGGTCTTCAAGATCACCTCCGGTGGCACGCTGACGACGCTTTACAACTTTTGCTCCCAAAGCGGTTGCACGGACGGCGAGGGGCCAGCAGCGCTGGTCCAAGCCACCGACGGGAACCTGTACGGGACGACGGAGTTTGGCGGGGTCAGCTCATGCGAGCTCGGCTGTGGCACGGTTTTCAAAATGACCGCGGCCGGCACGCTGACCACGCTCTACAGCTTTTGTTCCGAAGGCGGCTGCCCAGATGGGCAATACCCCGGCGGTGCGCTAGCCCAGGACACTAGTGGAAACTTCTACGGCACAACTTTCGAAGGCGGGGCCAACCGCCGCGGGACGGTCTTCAGTCTCTCCGTGGGCCTCGGCCCGTTTGTGGAAACACAGCCGACCCTCGGCCCAGTGGGAAGGCCCGTCAGGATTCTTGGCAGTAATCTGACCGGCGCGACCAGCGTCACCTTTAACGGGACGGCGGCGGTCTTCAGAGTACTTTCTAGTTCGCTAATCAACACCATCGTGCCCGCGGGCGCCACCACCGGCACAGTCCGGGTGGTAACGCCCGGCGGCACGCTTTCGAGCAACGTGCCCTTTCGGGTGAGGCCGTAGAGTCCGCGGTTTGGAGTGTTGTGGAGGGGCTTTTGCACGACCGCCGGAACACTTAAGTCAAAGGAGCGAAACATGCCTATTCGTAAATCGGAAGCGGAATGGAACGGAAATCTTCTTCAAGGCACGGGCCACATGAAGCTGGGTTCGGGCGCATTTGACGGACCTTATTCATTCCGATCGCGCATGGAAGACGGTTCGGGAACGAATCCGGAAGAACTAATCGCCGCCGCGCACGCCGGATGCTTCTCCATGGCGCTTTCGGCGGGACTCTCGAAGGGCGGGTTCACGCCCAAGAGAATTCACACGGTTGCGAACGTTCATTTCGATAAGGTCGGCGAAGGCTTCGCCATCACCGGGATTGATCTGAGCACCGAAGCCGACGTGCCTGGGATCGACTCTGCCAAGTTCCAGGAATTCGCCGAGGGTGCCAAGAAGAATTGCCCGGTGTCGAGGGCATTGTCGGCCGTGCCCATCAATTTCAAGGCGGTGCTGGTGAGCGCCGCGAGTTGAATTGGGAAAAAGTCAGGAGTCAGAAGTCAGAATGGGCCGTCGCGAGCCCACCGCGCCGTGATGTATGGGCGTGACTTCGCTCAGAATTTTGATTTCTGCTTTTGATTCGGGACTTTCTGACTCCTGACTTCTCCGAAATGGCCAACAATCCTCAACCCGTCGGAATTCTCGCCGTCCAAGGCGATTTCGCTCTACACGCCCAAATGCTCGACCGCATTGGCGCGCCGTGGCTGCCGGTGAAGCATGCCTCCGATCTCGCGAACGTCGGATGGCTGATCATGCCGGGCGGCGAGAGCACCACCATGCTGAAGTTCTTCGAAGGCGAGAATCTCGGACCCGCCATTGTCGACTTCGCCGCCCAGGGCAAGCCCATTTTCGGCACCTGCGCCGGCGCGATTCTGCTCGCGAAAGAAGTGCTCAACCCAAATCAGTCGCATCTCGGCCTGATTGACATCACCGTTGAACGCAACGCTTACGGGCGCCAGATCGACAGCGCGATCCGGCAGGGCATCCTGGTGAATGGCGCTTCCAGGGAGACGGGGAAGGGTCCAACGGCTGAGCCGGCCACTGAAGCGCCGATCGGTGAGGTGCCGGCCGCTGAACTACGCCATGATCGTCATTCCCGCGAAAGCGGGAATCCACAGGAATTCGCCGGGCATGGCCGGCCGATCGAGATGGTTTTTATTCGCGCGCCGATCATCCGCAGAGTCGGCGAAGGTGTGCGCGTGCTCGGACGCGCCGAGGGTTTGCCGGTGCTGGTGGAGCAGGGCAACATCCTGGTGGCGACTTTTCATCCCGAGCTAACGGAAGACGAGACAATCCACCGATATTTTCTGAATAACGTCAGGCTCTCGCGCACATTATAGTTCCCGTTGCCGGCGGGGAGTGAACCGGGGCGATTTCTGAGGGATTACCGAAGTTGCAAAGCGTAGCACCGATTGAGAGGTTCAGACATGCGGGAAACCAAAACACGGTTACAAGCACGTTGGTGGGCAAGGGCTGGCGCGGCCTTGGTGATCTCGGCTGCCTTTGCGGGTGCCTTAGCTGCCCAGACCTATACCACATTATTCACCTTCGACTTCCACGACGGCTTTTATCCCAGCACCGCGCTGCTTCAAGCCCCGAACGGCAACCTGTACGGCGGCACCATCGAGGGTGGCCCCGGCTGCGCCCCGAACGGCTGCGGCACGCTTTTTGAGATCACTCCGGGCGGCGCTTTCACGACGGTGTACAACTTTTGCTCCGAACCCAATTGCGCTGACGGAGCCGGCCCCGGCGAGGCCCTGGTTCTGGGGACCGACGGAAACATTTACGGCGTCACCTCAGGCGGAGGCAAGCAATACCCCTGCATTTACGGCGGCTGCGGCACCATCTTTCGCTTCACCTCGGCCGGCGAGCTGACCACCCTCTACACGTTTTGCTCCCAGCAGAACTGCGCGGACGGCGCAGGCCCTATCGCGGGTTTGGCGCTTGCCGGGAACGGCAACTTCTACGGCACCACATCGTCCTACGGGACCTACTTTGATGGGAGCGCCTTCGAGATGACGCCTGCCGGCGCACTCACCACTCTGCTCAACTTCGACGGGGCCACCGACGGCGCCGATTCCATCGCCGGGATGATTCAGGGAACCGATGGCAATCTTTACGGCGCCATGTTGGAAGGGGGATCCAGCACGAGCTGCGCTTCGGTTGGCTGCGGCACGATTTTCAAAATGACGCTGGGCGGCACATTCACCCTGCTCCACGACTTTTGCACCGAAAGCGGTTGCCCGGATGGCGCAAGTCCCTACGGAGGAGTGGTGGAGGGGCCGGATGGCAACTTCTACGGGACAACCTATAGCGGCGGCGCCTATGGCTACGGGACAGTCTTCGAAATCACACCCGCAGGCGTCCTGACGGTGGTTCACAGCTTCTGTTCCCGGAGCCTTTGTTCCGACGGTAAATACCCCTTTGCCGGTCTGGTTAGAGGCTCCGATGGAGCCTTCTATGGCACCACGGGCGGCGGAGGAACGAACGGCAATGGCACGATCTTCAGGATCACATCGAGCGGGGCGCTCACCGTCTTGCACAACTTCGAACCCGGCGAAGGCGGGGGTATCCTCGTACCCATGACCCAGGCCACCAATGGAATCTTCTATGGCGTGACGGGCTTGGGGGGCGCCCGGAAGAGCGGCACGATCTTTGCCCTGTCCGTTGGGCTGGGTCCGTTTGTGGAAACGGTTCCCATCTCGGGCAGGACCGGCGAAGGGGTGAGGATCCTGGGCACGGATCTGGCTGGCGCTACCGGTGTCACATTTAACGGCGTCGAAGCGACCTTCAAGGTGCTCTTAAACTCCGAGATCGAGGCTACCGTACCCGAAGGCGCCACGACGGGCGCCGTCGAGGTCGTCACGCCCGGTGGCACGCTGAGCAGCAACGCGCCTTTCGTCGTCAGGCCGTAAGCGCCAGGGCACGGCTAAATATTCTGTGTGGAAATCGGGCTGTAGCGCCGGTGACCTCACCGCCGCCCCTGGAACAACAGGCAGTTCGGCGGTGAGGATACCGCTGCTACAGCAGCTCATCAACAAATGCCGGAAGGGGGACTGGTGATATTCCGGAAGATTTCCCAGAGGCACACAGGCGTCAGACCTTCCGCCGCCACTCTCGCGGCCGCTGCGGCGATTCTCTTATCGGCTGCCTACAAGCCTCACGCCTATCAGAGCGCGGAACAGGCCGGGGGCCAAGCCAACGACACCTTCACCGTCGAAAAGAACGTCATGGTTCCGATGCGCGATGGTGTGCCTCTGGCGACAGACGTCTATTTCCCGGCTAAAGACGGTGTCCGCCTGGAGGGTAAGTTTCCCGCCATCCTGGAGCGAACGCCTTACAACAAGAACTTCTCCGAGGCGCGGGCTGCTTACTATGCCGTCCGCGGGTACGTCTATGTGGGCCAGGACACCCGGGGACGGTTCGGCTCCCAAGGCGTCTGGCACATGATGACCGACGATGTCGACGACGGCCATGACACCGCAGCGTGGCTCGTCGCGCAGCGGTGGAGCAACGGGCATTTCGGCATGGTCGGCACGTCATACGTGGGCGGCACCCAGCACGCGCTCGCGGAGTCCGGCGCTCCCGGTCTGGCGGCCCTGTTGCCCGTCGACGCCGTGTCGAACGCAGGATATTTCGGTATGCGCAACGGCGGAGCGTTTGAGTTGCGCTTTATGAACTGGATATTCACCCTGGGCGCGCCCGAGGGCAGCCGCGAGGCGCGTGACCCGGGCACGAAGGCTGCGCTTGATGACGCGGGAAAGCACGTCCAGCAATATTTGCTGGCGTTGCCGCTCCGCAAAGGGACTACACCGATCAAGCTTGCGCCCGAGTACGAGGACTGGTTGGTCTACGCGATGGGCCACGGCGAGAACGATGAAGCCTGGAAGCGGCCGGGTTTCGATGTGGTCGATGAGATGGATCGCTATGCCGACGTGCCGGTCTATCTGATCGGCGGCTGGTACGACTCTTGGGCTTTGCAGACGACCATGAGTTACATGGCGCTGGCGAAATCGAAGCGCGGACCGATCAAGGTGATTCTCGGTCCTTGGATTCATGGGCAGCACATGATGCATAGCCAGGGACAGGTGGAGTTTGGTCCGTCTGCCGCTCTCGACAGTGACGCTTTCCACATGCGCTGGTTCGACCATTGGCTGAAGGGCGAGGACAACGGCGTGGATCGCGAGGCGCCCGTGAAGATCTTCGTCATGGGTGGCGGCAGTGAGGAAAAAACTCCCGACGGCCGCCACATGCACGGGGGTGTGTGGCGCGACGAGCAGGAGTGGCCGCTCGCCCGCACGAAATGGACTCCGTACTACCTCCACGGAGACGGGTCGCTCTCCACTTCACAACCGGCCGAAGGCGACAGCAGCACCACTTATGACTTCGATCCTCGCAACCCAGTGCCCACCATCGGCGGCAACACATCGTCAGGAGCCGGGATGCTGTTGCAAGGCGCCTGGGACCAGCGCTGCAGCGACGCGGTTTGGAATTGCCATGATGCACTGCCGCTTTCGGCGCGCAAGGACGTGCTGGTTTTCATGACCCCGCCGCTCGAGGAGGATATGGAGGTGACCGGTCCCATCGACGTGAAGCTGTGGGCGTCGTCGAGCGCGCCCGACACCGACTTCACCGCCAAGCTGATTGACGTGCATCCGCCGAACCAAGATTTTCCCGGTGGAATCGACATGAACCTCGAGGACGGCATCATCCGCGCGCGTTTCCGCAGCTCGCTGGAGCATGCAGAACTCATGAAGCCGGGCACGATTTATCCGTTCACGATCCACCTCTACCCGACGTCCAACGTGTTTAAGAAGGGTCATCGGATTCGCATAGATATCTCCAGCAGCAACTTTCCGCGTTTCGATGTGAACCCCAACACCGGCGAGCCGTTGAACGCGAATCGGCGGATGGCGATCGCTACCAACACGATTTATCACGACCGGCAGCATCCCTCGGCGGTCATTTTGCCCGTGATCCCGCAATGAGTCGCCTGGGAGCGCGGGCATCCTGCCCGCTCCCAACGGGGAGTGATGCCGAGTCTAGGAATGCGAGCGGGCAGGATGCCCGCGCTCTCAGGGCCTGATGGCGACTGCTGACAATTCGCCTGTTGAGCGCCGCCGCGGCGAGATCCTGGTCTCGACAGACCCAGCGCGACTCGACTTGGACGTGATCCACGGATTTCTGTCGCAGGCCTATTGGTCCGAGGGCATCCCGCGTGAAGTTCTTGAGCGCGCTATCCGCAATTCGCTTTGCTTCGGTGTTTACGTAGACGGCGCTCAGGTAGGCTTCGCGCGCATTGTCACCGATCGCGCCACCTTCGCCTATCTTGCCGACGTCTTTATCCTGGAGTCGCATCGCGGACGCGGGCTCTCCAAGCTGCTGATGGAAGTGATCATGTCGCACCCGGACCTGCAGGGCCTGCGCCGCTTCAGCTTGGGAACGCGCGATGCCCACGGCCTCTACCGCCAGTTTGGATTTGAGTCGCCGAAGATGCCGGAACGGCTGATGGAGATCGTGGATTTGGACATCTACAAAAAGCAGCGCGCGGCCAGTGACCATGGGTCCGCGGGGATGCCGGAGAGTGCGCGCAGGATGCGGGTTCTCTTTGTCTGTGTCGGGAACTCCTGCCGCAGCCAGATGGCGGAGGCTTTCGCCAACCAGCTCGGGCAAGGGCGGGTGCAAGCCTCAAGTGCCGGCTCGGCCCCACTCGGCTGGATCGCTCGCGACACTTACACCGTGATGCGTGAAAAAGGTCTGTCGCTCGACGGGCAATGGTCGAAACGATTGAGAGACGTGCCGGTTGCAGAGATGGACGTGGTGGTCGGGATGGGCTGTGAGGTTCGCTGTCCAGTCCCGGTTGGATTCAAAGGTCGAGTGATCGAATGGAGCATTCCCGATCCATTCAGCGGCGATCTCGATCGCTACCGCGCCACCCGCGACCTGATTGAGGCCCACGTGCGGGACCTTCTGGCGGAGATCGAGAAGAGTCCCAGTTTAGGTAGTGACTGATTCCGACGTAGGGCCCGTCCCCCGTGGCCGCCCACCAATGGCACCCCAGAGATTACGCGGCAATCGGGCGGCCACGGGTGGCCGCCCCTTACGTCGGATTCAGGACAGCACCGACTTCGAGCAACCCTGGCGCGAAAAATGGCGTATAGTCTAAGACGTGCCGGCGCCAGGCCGGCAAGCCGGAGGAGTATCCGGGCTTCGTTGCTCAGTACGCCTTGCGTCTGACTCGAATCCCACCAGGGAGGGTGTTATGAAGAGAGCGTCAATTCGAACGCTTGTGGTGTGCCTCGCGGTGATCGGAACGCTGATTTCCGCCAGGGCCCAGACGAGCGATCCTTCGGTCCCCCCGAAGTTCCGGCTGCCCGGTGACGTTGTGGCGCCGGTCCGCTATGCGCTCGATATGACGGTGATCCCCGATCAGGACACTTTCACCGGCGCGGTCGAGATCAAGCTCGATTTCAAGCAGGCGACTCCGGTTCTCTGGCTCAATGCCGAGCGACTCCAAATCAAAAACGCCTCGCTCGTCACCGATGGTGGCGCCGTGGCGGCCAAGATCCTGACTGAGCCTCATGACTATGTGGGCTTCCAGTTCGATCACGCCGTTGGACCCGGCCCGGCCACGCTGCACGTCTCCTATCAGGGCGAAATCAATCGCAAGGACCAGCAGGGCATCTTTCAGATGAAGGACGGCGGCCAGTGGTATGTGTACTCGCAATTTGAGGAGATCTGGGCGCGCCGCGCTTTTCCTTGCTTCGACGAACCGGGATTCAAAGTGCCGTGGCAATTGACGCTTCACGTCAAGAAAGACCAGGTGGCGCTGTCGAATACGCCAATTCTTTCTGAAACAGCCACCGGCGACGGCATGAAGACGGTAAAGTTTGCCGAGACGCCGCCGCTACCGAGCTACCTCGTCGCCCTCACCGTCGGCAACCTGGACCTGGTGGACGCCGGCACAGCCGGAAAGAAGAACACCAAGATTCGCATCGTGGTTCCGAAAGGCCGCGATGACGAAGCGAAGTACGCTGCTGAAACCTCGGGGCCGATCCTGACCCTGCTCGAGAACTATTTCGGCATCCCGTATCCCTATGACAAGCTCGACGAAGTCGCTGTCCCGCTCTCCGGACTCTCCATGGAGCATCCGGGGCTGATCACGCACTCCGGTTACATCATCCTGCGGAAGCCCGACGAGGACACGCTGAATCGTCAGCACGAGTGGGTGAGCGTCTGCGCTCATGAGATGGCGCATCAATGGTTCGGCGATCTTGTGACGACGGCGTGGTGGGACGACATCTGGCTGAATGAAGGATTCGCCTCTTGGATGGCTAACAAGATCGTGAACGAGTACCACCCCGAATGGCAAATGAACATCGGAGAGTTGAACGGATATCAGGGCGCGATGTACAACGACGGCCTGGGAAGCGCCCGCCAGGTGCGGCAGCCGATCCTGAGCAACGACGACATCGCGAACGCCTTCGACGGGATCACCTACAACAAGGGATCGGCGCTGCTCAACATGTTCGAAAACTACATGGGTCCGGAGCGCTTCCGCAGGGGTATTCAACGCTACCTCAAACAATACGAATGGCGAAACGCGACCTCGGCGGAGTTTCTGGCGGCGCTGGCCGGTGACGATCATGACATCGCTGCAGCTTTTTCGAGCTTTCTCGATCAGCCCGGCGTTCCCTTGATTTCGGCCAAATTGGATTGCAACGGCGGATCAGCGAAACTTGATCTCTCACAGCAACGATTTCTACCGCTGGGCTCGGAGGGATCGGGCAACCAACTTTGGAAAGTGCCGGTGTGCGTGCGCTATCCGGCGGGCAGCGAAGAGGGGCGCCAGTGCATGCTCCTCCAGCAGCAATCCGGCGAGATGGAGCTGACGAAAGCAAGCTCCTGCCCACAGTGGCTCGATGCGAATGCCGACGCCGACGGCTACTATCGCGTCCTTTACCCGCCAGATCAGTTGACGTCGCTCCTGAAGATTGAGGATCAGAGCCTCTCGCTGCCGGAAAAAGTCTCGATGATTGGCGACATTGCCGCGTTGACGGGGAACGGCAAGGTCGCATTGGGGCAGGCGCTGGCACTCGCGCCGCCTCTGGCTCACGATCCGGCACGGCAGGTGGTGGATAAGACCATGGAGCTCACCACCGGTCTGCAGGACAACATGGTCGAGGCCAGCCTGTTGCCCCGCTACCGTCAATATCTTCTCGATGTCTACGGAGCCCGAGCTCGCGAGTTGGGATGGGAATCGAAATCGGGCGAGAGCGACGACAATCGCCTTTTGCGGCCTTCCCTGGAGGGCGTGCTCGCCAATCAGGTGGAAGACCCGGATGCCATCGCTCAGGCGAAGAAACTCGCGGGCGCATGGCTGGATGATCACAGAGCCGTCCAGCCGGACATGATCGGCGTGGTGCTCACAACGGCCGCCCGGCACGGCGATCGCGCGCTGTTCGACCGGATGCGTGTGGCAGCCAAGCAGGAGAAGGATGACACTATTCGGGGCACGCTGCTCGCCTGCCTCGGCCTGTTCCAGGATCCTGCCATCACCAACACCGCGTTGCCGATTGTGCTTACGAACGAGTTCGACAGTCGTGAGTCTCTCAACATCCTCTTCGGCGCCGCGTCCTCGCCGAAGACGCGCGATCTGGCCTATGACTTCGTCAAGCAGAACTGGGACGCGCTGATTGCGAAGTTTCCCACCGACACCGGCTCCTTTCTGCCTTTCATCGCGGGAAGCTATTGCGACCAGGAGCATCGTCAGGACGCCAAGAACTTTTTCGACGGCCGCTCGACGAAGTACACGGGCGGACCTCGAAACCTGGCGCAAATGCTGGAAGGAATCGATCTCTGCATCGCCTACAAGCAGGCACAGCAGCCAAGCGTGACCGAGTTCTTGCAGAACTACAGCTCGAAGTCCGCGGCGTCCGGCGCTGCGGGATCGAAGTAAACAATGGTGGATGACCTTATGACCGGAAACGGCTCTCCGTCCGGCGGCTCGGTGCTCGACAGCAACATGAGCTTTTGCGGGCGGGCGGAAGCCGGCTTTCGGATCGAGCGAGCCGGAGGAGAAGGAATGCACACGAACGTGGATCATCATGACGCCGAGCTGTTGCTCCGTCTTTACGACCTGCGGCGCGAGGAGAAGCTGCGCCGCGCCCGCGAGTGGTTCATGCTTACTTTCCGCGCCCAAAACATGGAGGAATTCGATCGCGTCTGCCCGCCCGGATCGGAAGAGAACGCTTACTACCGCATGGTCACATCGTATTGGGCCATGGCCGCGTCGATTGTCAATCACGGTCTCATTCAGGAACAATTCTTCTTTGAGAACAATAGCGAGTTTTGGGCCGTCTTTGAGAAGATCAAGGCGGTGGCGGCCGCGATGCGCGAGCGCCTGAAGAACCCGCACATGTATGAACACCTTGAGAAGCTGGCGCAGAGATACGAGCAATGGCTGGAGGAGCGCGCGCCGGGGTCGCTGGACATCCGGCGTCGGCAGATGAGCGCCATGGGACGGCCGCACGAGCCGGAGAGTAAGTGACCCAGGCCGCCGGGCACCACGGAAACAGGCGCGCGCGATCGAAACCTCACAAGCGAGTGCTTGCCTCACCGGATTCCCCAGAAGAAATATCCCGGGCCGACCCGCATATTGTGGATCAGCCACGCGGGCGTGAGCGCCGCCACCAGGAATCCGCCCACGGTCTGGGCCAGCGCCAAGGGCCAGATGTTGCGGTGCCGCGCGAACACCTCGGAGAAGATGAATCCTGCGAGAGTGGTCACGACCATGAGCACGGGATTTGGGATGTGCGCGGCGCCGAACATCAGCGCGACCAGCGCCGAACTGACGTGACGATTACGAATCGCGCGCATCAGACGGTTGTGAAAGTACGACTGCGTCAGGTACTGCTGGACTACGCACCATGAGCCGTAGCCGAAGAAATAGAGCGCGGCGGCGCGGCCGGGCCACAGCAGGTGGAGGCGTCCGCTGGCCAGCCCGAAGATCACCATCGGAATGTAGAACGCCAGCATGATGGGCAGCGCGAGTCGTGCGCTCGCGCCCAATTCGACGCGACCCAGCCCGAGATCGGCGATCGTGTCGCGATGCAGCAGATGGCTGGCAGCGAAGACCGGCAGAAACGCAATCCAAAGATGAGGGTGGCTGTGCTGCCAACGCCAGATGTCCAGCAGCGCGCAGGCAAAGAGCACCGCCGCCTCGAGTCCCGTGAAGAGACGCTTGAGATCCTCGCGCGTGGCGGGGGCAAGAGTTCCGATCGCCTGAAGTGAGGTACTCATTTCCGATCGATCCCGGACCCAGGGCAAGCTTCGCTTCTGGCGTCTGAGTGTGGGTGCGTCGGCGCCTGGGTCGCAAACTGGTCATGCGAAAAACAGTCTTGATTCTCATAGCCGTGCTGCTCGCGCTGATTGGCGGCGTGTGGATCGGCCTCAACACGCCGGGCAAGGCTGCAGGACGTCATGTGCTGGTGATCTCGGTCGACGGCATGGCATCGAGCTGGTACATGAATCCGCCGCCTGGCCCCGCGATTCCCAACATCCGCCGCCTGATCGCGCAGGGCACCTTCGCGGAAGCGGTCGAGGGCGTTTACCCGACGCTGACCTATCCTTCGCACACGACGATGGTCACTGGCCGCATGCCCGCCGCGCACGGGATCTACACCAACCTGTCGTCGCGCGAAGCGGGCAGGAATCCCAACGACTGGTTCTGGTTCGCGAAAGCCATCCGCATGCCGACCCTGTGGGACGAGGCGCGGAAGCATCATCTGACAACCGCTTCGGTAGCCTGGCCTGTGACCGCCGGGGCTGCCATCAACTGGGACGTCCCCGAGATCTGGAATCCTAACAAGGCCGCGGCCCCTGAGCCCTTCTACGTCGCGCGCTTCATGAATCCCCTGGTGACGCTCGAAGTCGCCCTGACGCTCGGCTTGCCGCGTCACGACAGCGAAGACGACGGGAACCGTGCGCGCATCGCCTCCGAGTTTCTGATCCGCCATCACCCCAGTCTGACGCTGGTCCATCTCGAAGCGTTGGATCTGGCTGAGCACGACCGCGGACCCGGCAGCGCTCGGGCTATCGCAGCCTTGGAACGCGACGATGTGCACATCGGCGAATTGCTGGCTGCCGTGAAGCAGGCCGGCATCGAAAGCTCGACTGACGTGTTCGTAGTCTCCGATCATGGCTTTCTGCCCGTGCAGCGCGAGGTGAAGGCGAATTTGTTACTGGCCCAAGCGGGTCTGCTCACCGTCGACTCGCACGGCCGCGTCACCGGCGGGAAGATCACGACTGTGGTCAACGAGGGCTCGTTCTTCATCTATTGGCCGCAGGGAGATGACTTCGCCGCACAGGTTGAGTCTGCCTTGAAGCCGCTGCGCGAACAGGGATTGATCCACGCCGAGTTCGACCGTCAGGCGCTGGTTCGCATGGGCGCCGATCCCGAAGCGCAGTTGGCCTTCGATGCTGCCGACGGCGCAAAGTTCGTGGCCGAGGCCAGCGGTCCGCTGGTTAACGAGCTCCGTTTCCCGAACGGCGATCATGGATATCTCCCGACTCGCCCCGGACTCCAATCATCCTTTATCGCCTGTGGCCCTGATATTCGCGCGGGCGCTGACTTGCATCAGATCGCGATAACCGAGATCGCTCCCACGCTGCTCGAAGCGATGGGCATCCACGACCCGAAGTTCGGCGATCGTCCGCCGCTCCAAAGCATTTTCAAGAGTCGGGACCAGTGAGTTGCGCCATCCACTCCTCCGCGTCCGCTCGATCGGCTAAGGGCGATGCGAATAGCGCCGCGAAGTCGAAATCGGGGAATCCGCGCCGTGTGAGCCGCGCCGGAAGTTGATCGCGCAAGGCGTCCGAGCTCGCGGAAGGGAAGCTCATCACGATTTCGAACAGCGCTTCGTGCGCCGCTTGGCTCCATATGTAGCCTAATAACCGCGCCCGCGCCGCCTCGTGCATTGATCCGTCGCGTGTCCCGGCGCACAGCGCCGCCAGGACGCGGCGTTCGAGTTCCGTCCTCGATTCGGCGCTCATCAAAGCCCTGATTCATCGACCGTGCCTGGCGCCAGCGCTCTTCAATGCCGCCGCATGCTCTTCGAGCGCCTGCAGCACCCCGAAATAGGCAGGCTTGGGCTGGAACATCTCGTCGAAGAGCAACGGCTCGGCATCCGCGCGGGGGTCGCGGACTTTCGCGCGCAGCCAAGTCCGGATGTCGGAGACTCCGAAGAAGATTAGCGTGTTGCAATTGGAATCGGCCAGGCAAGTAGCCGCCACGTCGTGATAGATCTGCTTCTGGCGCTCCATGGCATCGGGAAACGCGCCCGGCGGACCCTGATAGACGTCCATCTCTGTGATGTAGGCCTGCACCTTGGCGGTACGCGCGCGGCCCAGGAAGTACTTGAGCTCGTCCAGGTATGCCGGACGCAGTTGCTGTGCTTCGAGGTGCATCTCGGTGCCCGCTGCGTCAATGGGAACGCCGCGCGCTTTCAGGCGCTCGATCATGTCAAAGAACTGGTCGCACTTCGCGCGATCGATTCCGGCCTGTCCGAAGGTCTCGTTCAGCTCCAACACCACGTTCGGATTCGCGGCGCGCGCATAGCGGAAGGCCTTGGCGATGTACTCATCGCGGCCGAAGACGGCCTCCCACGGCTGATTCTTGTTCGAAAGCGGCTCGTCGACTACTTCCCAGGCGTAGTAACTGTCGCCGCCGTGTCGCACCGTGGTTTCGATGTAATCCTTCATGATGCTGTCGAACTCCGACGCTGACCGGCCGAAGTTGCCGAAGCGCTGCGGCACTAACCAGTCCGGCGCCACCACGCCAGCGCGATAAATCGGCGCCGCGCCAAAGAGCTTTTGCTGGTGATCGCGCGCGAATTGCATGTCGCGATCCATGCCGCTGAAATCGTACTGGCCCTGGACCGGCTCGACCTGTTTCATGAAAACGAAAGAGATGAAGACGTTGAACTCGTTGCCCAGCGCGTCACGGTACAGCGGATTGTCGAACATCTTCGGCTGCATGATCGAGCCAATGTGGAAACCAAAAGTGTCCGCGACGCTGCGCAGGGTCGGAGAGCTTTGAGGTTTTGCCGCCGCGCGAGATGAGGCGGTCACCGGTGCGGGCGCCTGTGAAGCGGAAGTTGGGGAAATCTTTGGAGCGTCCTGCGCGGCGCGATGCGAAGCGCGAAGCAAGGCGGTGGGTCGCGCGATCAACAGCGCGCTGATCGCACAGAGCGACGCGGCGAAGAAGGGCAGGCTCTTGTGGCGGCGAAGTCTGGAATTCATCTGTTCTTTGCCAATCTTTCCTCGAGCGCCTGCTGCAGGCCGTAGTACGCCGGCTTCTTCCGATAGTGCTCGTCGAAGGGCAGCGGCTTGGCGTCGGGCCGCGGATCGCGCGGGCGCGTCTGGTACATGTTGTGCGCGTCCGAAATCCCCCAGGTGTAGAACGCTTTGCACGCCGGGCTGGCGAGGCATGCAGCCATTACATCATGGTAGACCGTTTTCTGGCGCTCGAAGGCGTCGGGAACCTCGCCGGGCGCGCCCTGATACGCATCCATCTCGGTTACGTAAACCTGGAGACCGGCACGATGGCAGCGATCGAGAAAGTCGCGGAAGTCGTCGAGGTAGGTTGGACGCAACGTGGGAATTTCCAGATGCATTTCGATCCCGGCGGCGTCAATCGGACCGCCTTTGGCTTTCACCTTCGACACGAGATCAAAGAAGCGATTGGCGAGGCCGGGCTCCACGCCCGCGCGTCCGAAAGACTGGTTCAGCACCAGCACGGCATTCGGATTGGCTTCGCGAGCGTAACGAAAGGCGCGCGCGGTGTATTCCTCAGTAGCGAACGTGGTGCCGAAGGGCCGGTTCTCGGTGGTCAGCGGCTCGTTCACCACTTCCCAGGCGCTGAAGACGCTGCCGCCGTGCCGCACCACGGTCTGGATGTGATCGCGCATCACGCCATCGAGTCCATGTTCGGTCCAGAAGAAACTGTGCATCCAATCGGGCAGACTTGCGGGCTTGTAGATCAGCGGCGCGCCAAACAGCGTCATGCCATGCTCGCGCGCGAAGGCCGCTTCCGGGTCCATTTCGGTGAAATTGTACCGATCCTTCTGCGGGTGCACCAGCTTGAACATGGTGACCGACTCCGCCGAGTTGTATTCGCGCGCCAGAACGTCGCGGAAGTCCGAGTCCTGGCGGAACAGCAGGGGCATGACGGCGGTGCCGATCTTGATCCCCGCCTGATCGGCGAGCTGGCGCAGAGGAAGGTCCGCTTGGGCGGGCGCTTTCTTCGACTTGGCGCGGCGCGGCGTTTGAGCGAATAGCGAGGTTACTGCGAGCATCCAGGCAGCGATCACGAAGGTGCTTGTCTTCAAAGAAAGAAACTCCATGGGTGATCGCGACGACCTTCGCGACCCAGTATTAAGCCATAGCACGGAGCGCGGGTTCCCGCCAGCCCGCAGAGCAAATTTGCACTCGGTCGATACCCACAGCCCGTTAATCTTTGAATTCACAGGACTTTCCAGCTTTGTTCGCGAGAGGTGCGCCCGCAAGCTCGGGCACCGGACGGCCAAGGCACGGACTTTCCGGCGGCTGCTGCGAGGTCCCGTGGATTTCAGCGCATGGGTCTGGCGCGCGGCCGGGGATCTGGGACTGACGGAGTTGCATCGCAAGCACATGCCAGCACCTCGAAGAAGCGGCAATCGAGCGGCGGACATGGTCGCGTGTCGCTAACCGAGCTGATATTTGGCTCATGATACATCAATGCGATGGGAAGTCAAGGGGAAAGTGCAATGCAAGAAAAGTGAGGTCAACGCGGGCTTCCGCGTGGAAGTCGAATCCGGTCATGAGGTGGGGTGTGAGCGCCGCGCCGATCTCTTTTTAGCCGGCGCAGGATTCGCCGGCAGCTCAACCCTGCTCTCGGCTGCGAGGCCCTACTTGCTCGGGATTTCGGTATTGTTCATCGCTTACGGATTCTACCAGGCACGACGCGCGACGCTGTGTGGGCGCCGGCCGAGCATCCTAACGTCTTTGCTCTTGTGGCTATCGACGGCCATCGTCGTAATGGCTGTCTTCTTCCCGCAGGTCATGGCCAACGCGGTTGCCAGCTTGCTGGCTCGGTAAGCGAATGAGAGCCAGATACATATTCGGCGTAATTCTGGCTGCGGCATTGATTGGAGGATTGGTTCATTTCTACTGCGGAAGTCAGGTGCCTTCCGGCCAGCCACCGTTGCAGCCCCTCACAACCGGCAACCTCGCTGTGATCAAGGCGGTGTTCAACGCCGACGAAGGCGACGTCCCGGTGTTGGTGTTCCTGTCACCTACTTGACCTGTCTGTTCGCAGGGGGCTTCTGCAACCGAACACATCCTGGAGAAATTCGGCGGTAAACCGGTGCGAGCGTTGGTGGTGTGGGAGCCGGTATTGCCGACGGACTGGTCCTCGCCTCCCACGGCTGCCTTGCGTCGGATTTCAGACCCGCGCGTTACCCAGTACTGGGACAAACGCCGTATGATCTCTCATGAGCTGGGCGAGCATGATCGCCGGAGCATCGTTTGGGATCACGTCGCCGTGTATCCACCGGGAGCGTCCTGGAAGGATCTGCCTCCCAAGGCGGTCTATGAGGGTGGACCTGTGGTTTATGTGGCGGAGCAGGCGCGGGCTGCCGTCAACCAGGCTTTAGGGCAGGCGGTCCCAAGCCCACAGCGTTAAGATCAATTCCCACGACAAGGGCTGCTGGTTGCGTTCGGGGCGGTTTGGTGGTAGGTTCTGGGCTGCCTTGGAAACCCATCGTGGAATTCCGTGACTCGGATTACGTGAACGTGCGGCGCTCCGGTAACCACACATTTGGGGGAGCTCGACAGCTTGGAATCGTGCACCCCGAAGGGAGGTAAGTCGCAATGCAGCCTTCGTCGCTTCCGTCCAAGGAAAGGTCCACGCTGGCGATTCTGGGCCTCGTCTTGATGGCGGGGTTGGTTCTGCCGACGGTGCTGTTGGCGCCCGCCGCTCTGGCCGCCGGCCAGCAAAAACCAGAGAAAACTCTTTACCAATTCCAAAATGGCAGCGACGGCGCGGTGCCTTCCGGCAGCCTGGCAGTGGACAGTCACGGGAATCTTTATGGCGTAACGCAAGACGCGGCCGGCTACCCCTGTACTGCGCTGTGCGGCAATGTTTTTGAGCTTTCGCCACCGGCCGGGAATGGCGGCGCCTGGAGCTTTGAGGTTCTCTACTCGTTCGATTGCGGTCTCGGCGGCGGATTTCCCCACGGCAATGTGATTTTTGGCCCGGATGACAACCTGTACGGCACGGGAGTTTGCGGGGGCCAGTACGTCAACGGAGCCAGCGGGGGCGTGGTCTTCGAACTGAAGCGACCGGCAGGGCCGCAGGGCGCCTGGACCGAAACAGTGCTCCACAGCTTCGGACTCGGCACTGATGGGACCGCTCCGCAGGGAGGCTTGGCTTTCGACAGCGAGGGTAACATTTACGGTACTACGTTTGACGGCGGGCAGAACGGCCTGGGCGTGGTCTATGAGGTGTCGCCGCCGGCGCAATCGGGCGAGGAGTGGACGGAGAGCGTACTCCACAGTTTCGGCAGCGGAGACGACGGGTTTTGGCCCGACGCGGGAGTGGCTATCGACTCGGCAGGCAATCTTTACGGCACGACGGAATTTGGTGGATTCTCCTCGAGCTACTGCTCGAGCGGCTGCGGCACGGTGTTTGAAGTCTCGCCTCCGCCCACACAGGGCGGCACCTGGAGCTACGCGATCATTCACGAATTCGACGGCGATGATGGCGCCAGCCCGCTTGACCCGCTGACGTTAGACAAGAGCGGCAACCTCTACGGGACCACGTCTCTCGGCCAGGGCGGGGGCCCGGCCGAAGAGGGAACAGTGTTCGAGCTGTCGCCCCCAGCGGCGCAGGGCCAGCCCTGGCAGGAAACCGTGCTCTACGCATTTCCGCAGTATCAGTACGACGCGGACTATTCCTCCGCTGGCGTCATTTTTGATGAAGCGGGAAACCTGTACGGAACCAGCCAGAATGGCGGCCAGGGGCTTCAAGGCACTGCGTTCAAGATTCTGCCGCCGGCGGCGCCGGGCGGCGCGTGGACCGACACGATCCTCCACACTTTCTCCAACAAGAACGGCGGCGCAGCCTACCCTTCCACCAACCTCGTCTTCGGAAAAGGCGGCACGCTCTATGGAACCACTCCCTACGGCGGCAACGGCCCTTGCACGTTCACCAGAATCACGGGTTGCGGTACCGTCTTCGCCGTTGCTCCGTGAGGTAAAGCGACCTCCCGTCGAAAATTGAAAAGCGCCGCTTCGGGCGAGTATAATTCGGCAGTCGGAGGTTTGCTTCGCAACACTGCAAATGTCCGCGACTCTTCGGCAAGACGTCAGGCCGCAAGAACCTCAGAAGAAGGACCAGGGTATGCCGGTTCGCCGGCTCCGCCCATCCGCGTTGATAAAGTTCATCAGCCGCCGTCTTCCTACTGCTTGTCCCCAGGGCTTGTTCATCGTGCTGCTACTGGTGCTGCCGTCGCCAGCCGCCGCGCAGGCTCCACACAATCAGGAAGTGATTCGAGTCGAGACACATGTCGTCACGGTGGATGTAGTCGTGAAGGACAAGCACGGAAAGCCGGTCGATGATCTCCGTCGCGACGACTTCGAGCTGCTGGACAATAACCAGGAGCAGAAGATCTCGTTCTTCGCCTTGGAAGAAGGCGGCGGGACGGTCACCGCGCCTGCCGGTTCGCCGGGCCGCTGGACATTCACCAATCGGCCGGCGTCGAATGTCGCGGGCGTCACCGTTTTTCTGTTCGATGAACTGAACACCGGGCTCACAGACCAGGAGTTCGCCAAGAAAAACTTCCTTCGTTACTTGCGCGGGCTGCCGGCTGACAGCCGGGTTGCCGTCTTCGTGCTGGGCGACTCGCTCACGCTGCTTCACGATTTCTCCGAGGACACGGCTTCCCTGATTGCTGTCCTCGATAGGCATCAGAATCGAGTGAATCCGGAAGTGGCGGCCGACACGGCGCCGCCCGGCTCGGCCAATTCGCTGACGGGTGGAGTTGCGAATACCACCGAGTGGGACGACTTCATACAGTCTTCCAACCGGCCCTACGTGGATTCAACCGAGACGGTGCGCGCCACACGCACCGCGTCGGCGCTCGAAATCATCGCCGGGCATTTGCAGGGCATTCCCGGCCGGAAGACGCTCATCTGGATTTCGGGCGCGTTTCCCGTGCAACTCGGCTTACGCAACGGCGGAAGCGACATTCCCCAAGGCAACCCCAACGCGCGTCAGTCCAGCCTCTCGAACCAGCAAGGCGGAAGACGAGGCGGTGCAGGCGCAGGCAGTGGGCGACTGGGCGGAAGCACGTCATCGAATTCGTCAAATGCGAGTACCTCGAGCCAACAGTTGCCGTATTCAGGCGAGTCGTTTGAGAACGACGTGGCGCGCGCCATCCGCGCTTTGAATGAAGCCGATGTGGCGGTCTATCCGGTGGACGCACGTGGTGTAATGGCGCCGGCGCCCTTCCAGGCAAACCGCAGTTCGATCGGGAATCGGAACAAGCTGCCCCGAGGCGCAGCCCGGCCCGATTTCAACTATGAAACTCTCGAAACTCTGGCCGAGGAGACCGGCGGCGAGTCGTTTCACAACATCAACGACCTGAGCGCCGCAATTCAAGAGGCCGCCAGCGACGCGCGGGTGAGCTATTCGCTGGCGTTCTATCCCTCAGCCGCCAATCCCGACGGGTCCTATCACCGGTTGGAGGTCACCGTGAAGCAGCCGGGCTTGAAGTTGCGGTACCGGCCGGGTTACGTAGCCGCGCGCGATCTGGCCGTGGCGCCGTCGCTCGCCGAGGCCATCACGAATCCCGTCGCGCTGGCCGGCATCGGCTTCACCGTGCACCTCAGTCCTACAGAGGGCGGGTACATGGCGTCTGTAACCATCGACCCGCGCAACATCACGCTCGAACCTCAGGACGGCAAGTGGACCGGCTCCCTACAGTTTCTGGTGATGGTGGGCAAGGTGGAGCAGCTTTCTACCATTCCGTTGAGTTTTAGTGGAGCAATGTATAGCCAGATTCAGGATAAGGGCCTCGTCCTGGGCGCGCGCGTGAAGACGCCGGCGGGGACAAGTGGATTCAGTTTGGGATTCCGCGACGTGCCTTCCGGGATGGTCGGAACCTTGCACGTGCCCTTATAGCTGGCGCGGCCTTCGGCCAGAACCAAAGTGGCCACGAGTGACAAGTGGCGAGTGGCGAGTGACGGGCAAGCAAGATCGTCGCGCGCCGCGAAGAAGTTGAGGGGTTGTGTACGAAGCTCCCTGAGCCGCAGCTCATTCCCAAGGCAATTCAGCGATGCGAGACGTTCGAACGCTGCATCCGGTCGCCGCCGGCAAGCAATCGAACTCTATGTGCGGCGAGGAGCCGCGAGGAGAGCACGTTATGGCAGAGGAGAAGCTTCCGAAGTTACCGCCCCGGCATCCGAACACCGGTCCGATTCAGACGGACCCGATGCCCGACCAGCCGCGGCCGCCCATCAAGCCCAGTCCGAGGCAGGAAGAAAAAATCAGGGAGAAGGAAAGGCAGAAGGACGGACGGTAGCGCCCTGGACACATTTCCCATACCGAATCAATCAAGCGCGTGAGCGGTCAGCAATTGTTACTTGCCCTCGACCGGCGTGATGGACGACGCGGTGAAGATCGCCCCTGAATCAGAGCCCTTCATGGTTGTGAACTGCTCGTTCCCGCCCACCGTTCCTTTCACCACCACCGTCTGACCCGCGTACTTCGCGGCTTCGTCCTGCGGATTCAGGATGTAGACCTTCTTGTCGGCAAAATTGAAGAGCGCGTACTTGGCGTGATCGTCCTTAACGCACTTCAGCGTGCACTCCTTGGTCGGCGGCCGGCTGACGCGATTGAAGCCGCAATAGGTGTCCGTGACGTAGCCCTTCAGGGTCTCGACGCTACCCGCCCCGGCCAGGGCCGGAATGCTGAATGCTGCGGCAACGAGCGCTGCCGCCAGCGCGATTACGAGTCGTTTCATGTTTGTCTCCCTTCGCTGTCGTGTCATCGGATGGTCCTTGTAACACCCTCGCACGAAGCCAGATAATCCGAAACAACGTTCCATGTCAATTCGATTTCGGCGGCGCTGTCCGCGTGACCGTCTCCACCCGGAATTTCTGATAATTCGAATAACGCTGCGTAAAGTTGCCGCTGAGACCCTTGAAAAGCAGCACCTTCGCGTTGAAGTGGACTTCGAGGTAGGAAGGGAGCCAGACTTCATTGTTGACTTTCGTCTGCTCGAAGACGGCCGCTGAGCCTTTCTGTATCGAAGCGAAAAGGCCGTCGGCCAGCTTGAATGACTTGTCCATGTAGGCTTCGAGGCGCACCACCTCGGCGTCCTGTTGGTCGATCCAGACGGCGCCCGAGAGTTGGTGGACGAATCGTTCCGTGGTTTTGGCGGGTTTATAGTCGGGATTGGGCGCGAAATCGAAGACGATCACTTCGTGGCCCCGGAACGTTTCCCAGCGTGGATTGGTGAAGCGGTCCATGCGAAGAAAGTCCGAGACCGGGATGTCATCGTCGTTCTTCTTCGGATCCTCGCCCTGCTTCGCCGCCTTGGCCTGACGCTTTTCGTAGTCGCGTACCTTTTTCTGGATGCGCTCGTCCTGCTTCTGCTCTTCGGCGGGGCTCAAGGGCTTGCCGTTCTTCTTCACCACACGGTCCACCTCGTCGCCGTCGAGGTAGAACACCTGAGCCTCCTCGGTGTCCTTCGATTTGAGCGCGCCGTGCGAGTCCACCTCGAAATTCTCCGATGTCTTGTCGCAGGTGTATTGTTCCACCAGCTTCTCGATGGCTTTCTGATGATCGTCGACGGAGTGGAGCAGCACGGCGATGTCCGGCAGAGGGCGCCCAGTCTTGGCCGGAAACGCAAACACGGAATCATTGACCGCGGGATTGTGCAGCACGTGCGTCATCGTTACGATCCAATCGTGATCGGGCGCCACGAACTCGATGCGGTACGGTTCCGGGATGCCTTCCACAGGGCGGTAGTCGTCATAGAAGATGCGGGTATCGTCGTGGGCCGGGTCCTGCCCGGAACCGCTGCCCGCGGCTGAGCCCGGGACCAACTCTTCGAGCACGAGGTGGGTCGAATCGTCGATGGCGATTTCACGCTTTACGCCGGCCGACGTTGTCACCTCCAGGCGCTCGCCGGTATGTCCGCGAACGGTCTCATCGCCGAGGGCGAGCAGGCGGACCCTTTCCTTGCGATAGTGCACTAGCCGGTCGTTGCGGTAGTGCGCGGCGGCTTCCAGCATCGTGCCATCAGTGCCGGTAAGGGTCCGCAGGCCGGCGCTGTCCTGCCGCCAGGCGGACTTGCCGTTGTAGGCTTCGCGCGTGGTTTGATTTCCGATCGTCACCTCTTCGTAGAGCCGATTGGGTTGTTCGAGGATCAGCGTATAGCTTCCGGTCGTCTTGCCGGTGGGATCCGTGAGCGTCCCCTGATATTCCACGGTGCGGAGCGCGGCGAGGCGCTTGGAGCCCCCTTGAACGCGGATCGACGCGTCGATGACTTGATTCGGGTTCGGGCCGGCCTCGCGGCAATACGAAAGTTGTGAGGCGGCAACAGAGGTCATGGCGGCCAGCGCCGCTGCCAGGAGTCGCTTGCGGATCATGGTCTGTTTGATGCAGCTAGTGGTTGCAGCAGCAGCGCCTCTTTGTCTCGTCATGCCTGTTCGATGTCATCCTGAGCAGGGCGAAGGATCTCCATATCTGCTCAAGATAACGGACGTGAAGAGAGCGGGATTTATTACCCTGGCCCAATCGTCACTCCGCAGAGAAATCAGCCGCAATCTCATCCACACTCAGCTTGCGCGCCTTGAACGCTCCCAGCACCACACCGCCGGCGAGCCAGAGGGCGCCTACCATCAGCGCGAGTCGCGGCAGGCTGAGCCAGATGGCGAGGCAGGAGACGAGCCCGCCGAGAGGCGCGGCGGCGTCGTGCCAGAATCGGCGATCAGGGCCGCCGTTCAGGTAAAACTGCCAGAACGCTGCGAGGTCGACCGCCATGTAGGCCGCAAACGCTCCGGAGTTGAGCACCTCCGACGCTCTCTCGAAATTGAGCACGCCGGAGACCGCGAAACTCAGCACGCCGATCGCGATCAGACCGACCGCCGGCGTGCCGCGGCGCAAATTCACGCGCGCGAAGGCATGGGGCAGGACGCCGTCGCGGCCCATGCCGAACAGAATCCGGGCCGCCGCCACCTGCCCGCTGAGCGCGGACCCGAAACAGGCGACGATCAGCACGATCGCCATGGCGTGAAACAGGGGCGCGCCGCCTACGCGTCCGTAGACGTCCATGAAGGCCGTCTCGGCGTTGGGGAAGGATCCGTACTGCGGCCACACCTGGTGCGCGAGATACACTTGCGCGCCGCTGAGCAGCGCGGTGATGATCACCACCAGCACCACTGCCAGCAGCACGTTGCGGCGGGGATTGCGGACGTCCTCGGCGAGCGTGGTGACGCTGTCGAATCCGATGTAGGTGAGCGCCGCAAATGACGTTGTGGTGGCGAAGGCCCGCAGGTTGAACGTTTGCGGATTCCAGAAAGGCGCCGTGGAGAACACGCCGCCCCAGCCCTGCATGTGGAAGAGATAATGCACGGCGAGCACGGCGAAGATGGCGATCACGGCGCACATTCCCGCCAGCATCAGCTCGTTGGCGCGCGCCGTCCAGCGGATGCCGCAGAGGTTGAGCACGGTGATCAGCAGCGCGAATCCCAGGGCAGCCAGCGTGTAAGGCAGGGCAGGGAATTCGCGGCGCAGCGTCACCGCTCCGTAAATAACGTTGATGAGAGGCATGAAGATGTAGCCAAGCAGCATAGCCCATCCGGCCAGAAATCCGGCAAAAGGATTGATCGCCCGCGCCGCGTAGGTGTATGCGGAACCTGCCGCGGGATAGAGCGCCGCCAGGCGTCCGTAACTGACGGCGGTCAGCAGCGCCGGCACCATGCTGACGATCAACGTGTCAGCCACGTGTCCGCCGGAGAGTTGCTCGGCAATCCCGTAAAGGGTGACTGCGGCCACCGGCTGAACGATGACAATCCCGTAGAAGATCAGGTCGCCGAGCCCGAGTACCGGACGCAGGTGTGGCCGTGCGGGGTGCGTTGCGGGCTGGGTCAGGGGTTCAGGCAATAGACGGGCCTCGATGCGTCATCGGCTTTCTGGCGAGGTGATGGCCTCCAGTAGTCAAGAGCGCCTCGCCCGGCGAACGCCCAGTATCGCACGGTTATCACATGCCGTTGGATACTGGGGCCGCAAAGAGCCCGCAATGCCCAGCCGCCCGAAGAGCGTCAGCATCGAGGTTGTGGCCCGTGGAGGTCAGGGTAGTACCCGTGCGCCGCTCGGCCCTCGCAAGTGTTATATTGAAGGCATGAGCAAGAGGCGCCCACATAACGAGAATGAGATCGACGGCGACGTGGCAGGCCGGCAGGAAGGATTCGGCCCCGAGACGGAACGCGACGGACGGGGCTCGAACGTCGCAGGTCAGGCCGGTGATCTCCAGGGGCTGTCAGGCATCGCCGACGCCGACTCCGAGAGCGTGGATGAACTGCTTGAAGAAGGGCAATCGTACGAGGCCGGCATCATCAGCGGTGTTGAAGACGCCCCGGACGCGGACGAGGGTCCGGTCAGAACCCACGAAGTCCCCGAGGACGACGTTCCTGAAGAGTACGACGGCCAGGAACGCCCTTAGGGCCGGACTCGGGACTCGGGGCTCGTCAGGTAGCTTCGCCCCGCCCGTGAGTTACGCGGGCCACCGTAAGGGATTGCCATCTGGGAACCTGAAGATCGAACACCAGAAACCGAACACCGAGAACCGAACACCGAATGAAGCCTCCCGACGAGCGCCAGGACTCCCGCCTGATGCGCGCGATGTTCACCACCATTGCGCCGCGATACGACTTCGTCACCCGCCTTTTCTCGTATGGGATGGATCGCCGCTGGAAGCGTCGTGGCGTCGAGCGCCTGATTGAGAATGGGGCGCTCCCTGCCGATGCTGTGGTTTTGGACCTCGCGTCCGGCACCGGAGATTTCTCCCAGCTCGTGCGCCAGCGCCTGCCGCAATCGACGCCGGTCGCCGTGGATCTGACCGAGAGAATGGTGCGTCTCGCGCGCGAGCGTGGCGTCCGTGAAGCAGTCTGCGCTGACGCTCTTCATCTGCCTTTCGGCGACGCCACGTTTCATTGTGTCTTTGTGGGGTATGGGCTGCGCAACTTCCCCGATCTCAAGGCGGCGCTGCGGGAAATCGGGCGTGTGACGCGGCCCGGCGGCCTCATGGTGAGTCTCGATTTCTTCCTGCCTGCCAATCGCATCCTGCGCCGGCTTTACCTCTCCTATTTGTACCTGCAAGGCGGCTTCTGGGGCCTGCTGCTGCATGGACGTCCACGCGTCTATACCTACATTCCCGACTCGCTGCGCAGCTTCGTCTCCATCGGCGACTTCTCCTCGCTGCTACGGGGCATGGGCTATGCCCAAGTGGAGGCGCGCGCCTACATTCTGGGCGGCATCGGGCTGCATTGGGCGATGAAGGGGAAGAAGTCAACAGTTTAGCAGTCCACAGTTGACAGTACGGTCGTCGAGTGTAGTTTCGGATTTCCGGGGTCCGCCCCTCCTATCGTGGACTGTCGACTGTTGACTGCGAGGACTTCAGAACGGGCTCGCTTGTTCTTTTCCCGGAGTGTTAGTGCTTCCTTCATTGTTTCCTTCCCCAGCCAGTCATCAATTTCAAAGTCGGGGTAGGGTTCAGGGTACGAACCGGGAATTCGCGTGTTAACTCTGTGGCCCTTGTGGCCAGGAAAAGACCAAACACGGAGTTCACTGAGCTCCGCGAACTCTGTGTTGAAGCTTGTTCGAGGCACAGAGAACGCTGAGCCTCACGCCCCTTGCCCCCGCAGCAGCGTCACCGGATTCGGCAGCGCGCCCTCGCCGTCGCGTCCATTGGCGCGGGCGCCGGCCGGTTCGGGCTCCTCTTCTTTCTCTTTTTCACCCGGCACGAGCAGCCGATTCGACTCGATGCCGTGCTGGCGGGTGTACAGCTCCCAGTACCGCCCTCCCAGCGCATAAAGCGACTCGTGCGTGCCGCGCTCGATGATGCGTCCGCCTTCGATCACCAGGATCTGGTCGGCGCGACGCACGGTCGAGAGCCGATGCGCGATCACGAATGTGGTACGGCCTTGCATCAGGTAGGCCAAGCCTTCCTGGATGAGCGCTTCGGACTCGGAGTCGAGGCTGGACGTTGCCTCGTCGAGAATCAGGATGCGCGGATCGGCCAGAATCGCGCGCGCGATGGAGACGCGCTGCTTCTGGCCGCCCGAGAGCTTCACGCCGCGCTCGCCCACCACCGTGTCGTACTTGAACTCGAAGCCCTCGGCGAATTCGTCCACGCGCGCGATGCGGCAGGCCGCGAGAATCTGCTCCTCGCTCGCGTCGGGCCGCGAAAAGGCCACGTTCTCGCGAATGGTGCCGTCAAACAGGAATGTGTCCTGCAGCACCACGCCAAGCTGCGTACGATAGGAATCAAGGCGGACGGCGCTCAGGTCGACGCCGTCCACCAGCACGCGGCCGTGGGTGGGAATATAGAACGCGGCGACCAAGCCGATCATTGTCGATTTGCCCGCGCCGGACGGTCCCACAAGCGCTGTCACCGTTCCGGGACTTGATTGAAAGCTGACTTCGTTGAGCACCGGCTTGCCGGCTTCATACGCGAAGCTCACGCTCTCAAAAGCGATCTCGCCGCGAATCACGCCGAGTTCGACCGCACGCCCGGCGTCCGCGTCCTCAGGGCGCTCGGCCAGCACTTCGCGCGTGCGCTCGAGGCCGGCTATGGCCTCGGTCAATTGCGTGCCAATGTTCACCACCTGAGCGACCGGTGCGATCAGCATGGCCAGAAAGATGGTGAATTCCACAAACGAGCCGAGCGTCATGGTCTGAGCCATGATCCGATGCGCGCCCAGAAACATGATCAAGGCGCTCACGAGGCCGAGCAGCGTGCTCGCCGTCAGGCTCATGAACGACGTAGCAGTGAGCGTCTGCAGGACGTTGTCGAGCAGGCGCTTCACGCCGCCCGCGAAAACCGCGGCTTCGCGCTGCTCGGCGTGGTAGCCCTTCACCACCCGCACGCCGGCCAGCGACTCGGTCAATCGTCCGGTCACTTCGGCATTGATCTTGGGACGCGCGCGAAAGATGGGCCGGATGATCTTGAACGCGTACCTCATGCACACGCCGAATACGAGCAGAATGCCAGCTGCGACGCCGGTCATCAGCACGCTGATCTTGAGCAGCACCACCAGTGCGAAAATGGCGGTGAGGATTCCGCCCACGAACTGCACCAGGCCGGTGCCGATCAGGTTGCGCAAGCCCTCCACGTCGCTCATGATGCGCGAGACGAGCGCGCCGGTCTTGGTGGCGTCGTAATAAGCGATCGGCAGGCGTCCGATGTGCTGCTGCACCTTGGTCCGCAGCTCGGCGATCAGGCGCTGCGCCTCCTTGGACAGAAGCTGGGTGAGGGCAAAGTCTGTGATGCCTTGAACCAGGGTGGCGGCGATCACCGCGCCTATCAGTGGCACGAGCAGTGCCGCGTTGTGCTTGCCGATCACGTTGTCGATCAGGTACTTCGAGGAAGCGGGCAGGACGAGTCCGGCCAGGCGATTGATCGCCATCAGGACGAATCCGAGCGCCAGAATCCAGCGCCGCGGGCGGATAAAGACCCAGAGGTCAGGCCAAAGCTCGCGCAATCGCGAGGCTTGGCCAGGTGAAGCCGATTTGTTGATGGCATCGGCCATTGACCGTTAGATTCCCGCGCGGGGCATACGTTCCAAACACCCGCGTTCCGTTTCAGAACCTGCTGAACGGCGCTGAGAAGGATTTGAGGAATGGCTCGGTGCTCGCCAGACTGACCTTCGAAATCAAGCCTGAGTTGTGGAGTCAGGCCCTCGCGCGAATCGGCAAGAGAGTTGCCGAGCATGGACCGGTCCCGCAGAATTGCCCGTGAACGTGACCAGATGGCTGAATAGACGACAGGGGGCGTCGGGATAAAAGGAGAAAACCCGGCGCCCCCCCTTCGGGTGGTTGACCGCTAGGTCACCATCAAGGGTAAACAACTCGTTACGGTTCCTCAAGGCGAAACGGAGTAATTACCTCCATCGCTCACAGCCTGCGCCAAAGGAGAAAGGCGCTCGCTGATCCCTGACGCGTTTTCGAACGGTCCGGGGTGGCCGAGCCGGCCGCGACCGGGCCGGCAGTTTCGAGTCCCGAGCCCTGACTTCCACACATAACATTAAGAATCAAGCATTTGGAGCACGAGCCAGCCTCGTGCGATTCGTCAGGAATCGTGGAACCAATTCCGTCCACGGACAACCCAGATCGAGTCGTGTAGCCACCAGACCTCTGAGGGCAGAAGCGACGCTCGGTCACGTTGGTCGCAAGCCGGATTCTTCCTATCAGGAACAGCGGCAAGTTCGCCATGCTATGCTCAGGTGCTACGAAAGGACGCGCGCTTGACACAGTCACGGGTTGCGAAAATCGTCTCTCTGGCGCTGCTGATTGCCTCGCTGCTGGTGGCGTTTGCCGGCTTCGCTTACCCCGTCTACGTCATCCGGCCGTTCCGCCATCAGGGAGCCCGCGAACTGGCAGCGGCTCTGGCCGTGATTCAGGTTCGGCCGCGCGTCGAGTTGGTGTGCGCCCTGTGCGCGCTCGCCGGATTGCTGGCGTTCCTGGTCTTGGAAACGCGCCGGCGGCGACGCATCTGGGCGATCACCGGCGCTTTCCTCGCCTGCACTTTTGCGGTCCTCACGCGCGTGAACATCTACGAGTTGATGTTCCATCCGGCCGGGCAGCCCGTCTTTGTGGCTCCTCAGCAGGTGAAGCTCGACGCCGACGAAATGGTGATCGCCGTGAAGGTGAATGGCAGCGCGCGCGCTTATCCCATCCGCAGCATTTCCTACCACCACATTGTGAACGACGTTGTGGGCCGCGAGCCCATCGTCGCCACCTATTGAACGCTCTGCCACACCGGTCTGGTGTGGGAGCGCGAAACGGGCGGCCTCGTTCTCACTTTTCATCTGGCCGGCATCAACAATCAGAACTTCCTGATGCGCGACGACCAGACCGGCTCTTACTGGCAGCAGATCACGGGCGCCGCCGTCGCGGGTCCGCTGGCGGGTTGGCGCCTGACGCTGGTCTCGTCCGACGAGCTCTCGTTCGGCCTGTGGGCGGCCGAGGAGCCGCAAGGCCTGGTCTTTAAGGACGTCGCCAAATATGCGTCCGACTACTCCAAGAAGGACTGGGAAGTCAGCATCCGGAAGGAGCCTATCGTCCTGAGCTATGCCGATCCGAAACTGGGTCTGGAGCCGCGCAGCCTGATGATCGGCGTTCGCGCGTTCGGCGGCAGCCGTGCCTTTCTCTACGACGAGGTCCTTAAGGAGAAGCTGGTGTTGGATAAGGTGGGCACGGAGCCGGTGCTGCTGCTGGTGGGTCCGGACGGACACTCGGTGCGCGTCTTTCGCGATCGCATTCCGGGCGTGGAGGGAGCGCCGGCGTTCTACCGTACTCTTGACGATGTGCAGTCGCATCCGGCGGACGCCGCCTGGCTGAAGCAAGCGGCGAACGGTCCGCTGATGATGGACGAGCCCACGTCGAGCGCCTGGGACTTCCGGGGCTGCGCGATTTCGGGCAAGGCCGCGGGCACCTGTCTGGAGCAGGTGGATGCGATCAAGGATTACTGGTTCGATTGGAAGAACTACAATCCCAACACCACGGTATACGCGCACCGATAGCAGCCCGGGCGCCGGCGTTCAGGAAGGCCACCGCAAAGCTAAAGAAGCACGGCGTCAGTTTCGCGGAAGCTACGACGCAGCTCGGCGATACGCTGTCAATCACGTCCCCGGACGTCGATCACTACGATCGTGAAGCTCGATTCCTCACGATCGGCGTCTCAAACCGCGGCCGGCTTGTCGTCGTGGCAGGTTTCACACAGACTCTTGGTGCCAGGCCGCAGGCGTCGATATGGTCCCTCAAGGCCGAACATGAATCCGAAGACGAGGCGGTAGGCATCGATTGAGTTGGCGGACACCGCTGCGGCAGCTTTGAGTCTCGGGGAGGAGTATGAAATCACGCACAGCGATCGAGTTCAGCGAGCGCTTTAACAAGCGCTGGCTGGGTTACGCGGCGGCAGCGGGTGCGGCTGGAATTGGATTAGCATGCGGCACGCCGGCTGCAAAGGCGGACATCATATATACCTCGGCGAGTTCGCAAGTTCCGGTTAACGGCTCTCTGGCGGTTACCATCGATGGCGTTGCGGCTTTGGAGTTCACGAACTCTGCCCGCGCGTGGACAAGCGGCCCGTATTGGCGACAGTCCTTCCGCGGAAAAGCGGGCATGGACGCTCTCGCCGGTCTGATGGTGGGCGCCGGGGGATCGGCCGCCAAACTGCCCTTTGGTGCGTTCATAGGTTCGTACCAGAAAGGGGCGTTCAACGCCGGCGGCGGCCTCATGGGGTCGGTAGCCGGACAGTTTGGCTATCGGGCGTTCAACCGAACCTGGAATGGGACTCATTGGCAGACCAGCACTCGGATCGAACGGCATCCTCTTTCCGCTACTGCCCGAGCCGGTGAGTGGACGCTGAACGGCTCCGGTTACCTGGGCTTTGTGTTCACGGCTGCCGATGACGTTAATTATTACGGGTGGGCAAGCCTCAACATCACAGAAGTAAGCTCGCCATCCAGCGCGTACTACCGGGAGGTCTTGACAGGCTACGCCTACAACAACATCCCAGGGGCGCCCATCACCGCCGGCGAGGGCTACACGACGCCCGAACCCGGCACCCTCGGCCTGCTGGCGCTGGGATCGCTTGGTCTTGGCTTCTGGCGGCGGAAGCGGACGGCGGTCCGCGGGTGACAATTGACCGCCTGAACCCGGTCAAGCACCGCCAAGGGCAACATTCAGGTTTTAACGCCTGGCGGCTCGCCAAGCAGTAATCTGCCATTTGCCGTTGAACAGCCAGTCCTCCCTCCGGCTGCTCCGTGCCAAGCCTCGGGTGTCCCGTAGCGGACAGATACGCCCCATAGCGGACAGGGGGCCCCGCACAAGACAGCGGCGAGCGCTTTGTTTCGAGAATTGGATGACTATGGAAAGCCGGGTGCAGGCATCAGGCCTAGTGGGTGTGACGATGTGCGTCGATGTGGCGGCCGCAGGGTGTAGCGGTCCGAATCGCCCGCATCGGAAGGGGAGAGAAGCGAGCTAGGTGATGGGTGATCTGGTGATGGGCGATCTGAAGAGTGCTTTCCGGCAGTTGCGCAAGGCGCCGGGATTTACGGTGACGGCCGTGCTCACTTTGGCGCTGGGGATTGGCGCCACGACGGCGATCTTCACGCTGGTGCACGCGGTGCTGCTGAAGTCGCTGCCGGTGAGCGATCCGGCGGGGCTGTGGCGGGTAGGAGACAATGAACAGTGCTGCTTCAACGGCGGCTTGCCGGACTACACGGCTAGTCTCTACGACTGGTCGCTATTTGCCTACCCGCAGTACACCGAATTTCGCGACCACACGCCCGGCCTCGAGAGCCTGGCGGCTTTTGCGGCCACGGATCGGGAAATGGCGGTGCGGCGCGCGGGCAGCGATGATCCGGTGCAGCCGTTTTATGGGGAATTCGTTTCGGGCAATTCGTTCGATGTGCTGGGCCTGCGCGCTTACGCGGGGCGGCTGCTCGAGCCGGGCGACGACGTGACCGGTGCGGCTGCGGTGGCGGTGGTGAGCTTCCAGACCTGGGAGAAGCAGATGGGGCGGGATCCCTCGGTGGTGGGGTCGAGCTGGCAGATCAACGGACAGTCGGTCACCGTGGTGGGAGTTGCGCCGCGGGGTTTCTACAGCGAGCGGCTGAGCCCGACGCCGCCTTCGTTCTGGCTGCCGCTGCATCTGGTGACGTCGATCTGGCCGCGAGACGCCGATCTGATCGAGCAAGGCGACCAGCAGTGGCTGAACCTGATCGGGCGGCTCACGCCCGGTGCGGGTGTCGCGTCGGTGCAGGCCGAGATGCAGGTGGAATTGCAGGCGTATCTCCGGAGCCCGTTGAGCAAGCTGCCGGCGGCGGACCAGCCGCTGATTCCACGGCAGTATCTGCGGCTGACGCCGGGTGGAGGGGGGGTGCAGCGGATGCAGGAGCAGTACAAGGGCGATCTGCACCTGCTGATGTGGGTGTCGAGCTTCGTGCTGCTGATTGCGTGCGCGAATCTGGCGAACCTGATGCTCGCGCGGTCGACGACGCGACGGATGCAGATTGCGGTGCGGGCTGCGCTGGGAGCGCCGCGGTCACGGCTGGTGCGGGACGCGCTGGTGGAATGCTTGCTGCTGGCGGCAATGGGCGGCGTGGCTGGGCTGGAGGTGGCGTGGGGCGGCGCCAAGCTGATTTTGCATCTGGCGTTCCAGAGCGATCCGGTGAGCATCAGTCCGGGCGCGTCGCTCGCGGTGCTGGGCTTTGCGTTTGGGGTGTCGCTGCTGACGGGGCTGCTGTTCGGTGTGGCGCCGGCGTGGCTGGCGGCACATGCCGATCCGATTGAGGCTCTGCGCGGCGTGAACCGGTCGACGGGACGGCACGAGACCCTGGCGCAGAGGGTGCTGGTGGTGGCTCAGGCTGGTATCTCGGTGGTGCTGCTGTGCGCGGCTGGACTGCTGATCCTGAGCCTGCAGAAACTCGAACACCAGCATTTCGGTTTCGATCCGAAGAACCGCACGATCGTGCGGTTCAATGCGGCGACAGCGGGCCTCGAACCCGAACAACTGGATGACTTTTACCGCAAGCTGGATAACTCGCTCTCGGCAATTCCGGGGGTCGAAAGCGTGGCGTGGTCCGCGTGGAGTCCCATGGACGGGAACAACTACAGCGAGGATGTCTATGTCGAAGGGCAGCCCCCCGCGCCGCCAGGATCGGCTGTGAATCTGGCGTCATGGCTGCGGGTGAGTCCGAGCTACTTTGCGACGATCGGGACCAAGGTGCTCGAAGGGCGCGCGTTCGCGGAGAGCGATGACCGGACGGCGCAGGCGGTGGCGATTGTAGATGAGGCGTTCGTCAATCGGTACCTGCGCGGGGAGAATCCGATCGGCGCGCATTTTGGGGACTTGGACGCGGCGCATCCGGCGGACTACACGATTGTGGGGGTGGTCGAGGACGCGCAGTATTGGCCGCCGGGCGATCTGCAGGAAGCCGCGCATCCCATGTATTTCCTGCCCTCGGGGCAATGGGTGGCGCCGCCGCCAACCACGCCGGATGCGGCGGATTACGCGCGGTTTTTGACGAATAGCCACTACATGGCCTCGGTGGAGATTGAGACCGACGGGAGAGTGCCGCAACTGGAGGCCCAGATCCGGGCCCGTCTGGCGGAGCTCAATCCAAACCTGATGGTCGTGCGCTTCCAGAGTTTCGCGCAGCAGGTGCAACTCGCGTTCAGCCAGCAGAACATGATCGTGCAGTTGACGTCGCTGTTCGCGGCGCTGGCCCTGGTGCTGGCGGCGATTGGGCTGTACGGCGTGATGGCCTACGCGGTAGCGCAGCGGACGAGCGAGATCGGAATCCGGATGGCGCTGGGGGCGGACCGGCTGGACGTGCAGGGGATGGTGCTGCGCGGCGCCTTTGCTCAGGTGGGTGCGGGACTCCTGATCGGGATTCCGGCGGCGCTGGTGGCCGGGCACCTGATGGCGTCACAACTTTATGGGGTCACGGCGTATAACCCGCTGGTGATCGGCATGACCATGGTTGTGCTGGGCGCGACGGCCCTGCTGGCGGCGGCGTTGCCGGCTCGGCGGGCCGCGGGCGTGGAGCCGATGGAAGCGCTGCGAACGCAGTGAGGGGTCGCGGGCAGTTCGATGCGGCGGGGCTGAAAGCGCGCCCCTTCTCTCTCGTCTCTTGTCTCTTTTTTCTCTAGCCACTAACCACTATCCGCTGCCTTTCGATATACTGCACCGTAAAACCAAACTCGATTCGGAGGGCTACCCCATGGACGGCAGACTCGATCGGCGGGACTTTATGAAGCGCGCGGGCATCGGCGCGGTGACGGCAGGCATGGCGCTCACGGGCGCGTCGGCGCGAGTGCTGGGCGCGAACGATCGCGTACGCGTTGGCCTGATCGGCGCCGGACAGCAGGGCACCGGCGACATGAAGGACTTCGCGCTGCAGGCGGACGTCGAGATAGTGGCCGTCTGCGACGTCTACGAGCCGAATCTCCAGAAGGCCTTGAACGTCGCGGGCGCCCAGGCGCAAGGCTACAAGGATTTCCGCCAGCTGCTCGATCGCAAAGACATCGACGTGGTGATCGTGGGCGCGCCCGACCACTGGCACGCGCTGCCCACGGTGGAAGCGTGTAAGGCCGGCAAGGACGTCTACGTGGAAAAGCCCATCTGCTGCGCCATCGAAGAGGGCAAAGTGATGGTGGACGCGGCGCGCAAGTACCAACGCGTGGTGCAAGTGGGCACGCAGCAGCGGTCGGCCACACACTTTCAGGAGGCGGTGAAGCTGGTGCAGCAGGGCTATCTCGGCAAGGTGAGCTTCGTGCGCACCTGGAACGTCTCGAACGATTATCCGAAGGGCATCGGCAATCCGCCGGACTCCGATCCGCCCGCCGGACTCGATTGGGACGCGTGGCTCGGGCCCGCGCCCAAGCGTCCGTTCAACGCCAATCGCTTCGGCGTGGGCGATCGCTGGTCCACCTTCCGCTATTTCTGGGATTACGCCGGCGGATTCATGACCGACTGGGGCGTCCATCTGATGGACATCGTGCAGTGGGCGATGCAGGCCGACGGTCCTGATGCGATCGCCGCTTCCGGCGGCAAATTCTTCATCCAGGATAACGCCGAGACGCCGGACACGCTGCAGGTGACCTATCAATATCCGCACTTCGTTGCCGTCTACGAGAATCGCTGGGACAACGGTAACTCCATGTACAACCACGGCTACGGGATCGAATTCCACGGCACCGATGCGACCATGTTCGTGGATCGCGGCGGTTTCGAGGTGTTTCCCGAGACGCGGCCCGGCGTGCCCGGCGCCAAGCACCCCGACAATCGCGCGCCCGCCATGAAGATGGACGCCTGCAACAACGATCACTACGATCACATCCGCAACTTTCTTGATTGCGTGAAGAGCCGCGAGCGTCCCATCAGCGATATCGAGATCGGCCATCGATCCACCAGCGTCTGCCTGCTCGGCAACGTGGCCTATCGCAGCCAGGAGCGCGTGGTGTGGGACGTCGCGAAGCAGCAGATCAGGGCGGGAAACAGCGATGCCGGGCAGTACCTCGCGCGGCACTATCGCGCGCCGTGGGTGTTGGCCGCGTAAGGCAGCGTTTGCCTTTCGGCTGCACGACGGCTGAGAGCTCAAGGCTGTTGGTTAATACCTCAGGCCGCTTGCGCAGCCACGACGCCGCGTCGCGAAGCCATCGAACGCGATACGCTGTATCTTCCGGTCACCCGCACCGACTCCACGGTCAGCGCCCGGGTGTAAGCAAGGCTACGGCGGATTTCCTCGCCACGGTTTCCTCTCTCAACCTGGCTGCGTCGGGCGGCCGTCACCCGGCAAGGCCTTGGCAGCCCAGCCGAATTGCGCACCGACATGTGCGGTAGCCGGGCCATTTACTGTCAAAACCATTTCATGTATATTGCGAAGTTGTTACGGTAGTGTTGCTGAGGCTGAACCCGGCCGCTCCAGGGACCATACGACTCAACATGATGACAAACGCCAACAATGGGGGACGCCAGCCTGAAGCCGGACGTGCCGCTTCGCCGGGGCGCGTCTTTTGGATTACCGGCCTATCCGGCGCCGGCAAGACCACGCTGGGGCGAGAATTGTGGCGGCGCCTGCGTGCCGACGGTCGTCCGGTCGTCTTGCTCGACGGCGACGCGCTCCGCGGCGCGATCGCCGAGGACCTTGGCCACAGCGCAAGCGATCGGCGGCGATCGGCGATACGCAATGCGCGCCTGTGCCAGTTGTTGGCTGCGCAGGGTACCGATGTCGTCTGCGCGACCATCTCTCTTTTTCACGAGGTACAGCGTTGGAATCGCGAGAACATCCCCGGTTATCGCGAGATCTACCTTCGGGTGCCGATCGAGGAGTTGCGACGTCGGGACAGCAAGGGTATTTACGTGGGGGCTGAGCGCGGCGATGCGCGCCATGTCGTTGGCTTTGACGTGCCGGCAGAGGCGCCCGAGGAGCCGGACTTGGTTCTCGACAACCACGGGGAGCTCGACGCTGCCACGGCGGTCGACCGCATCCTGGCGACATCCGCCCGACGTGATGGCTCGTGTGCGGCCCAGCCGGCGCCTCTCGTCGCCTTCATGACGAAGGCGGAATCTCTGGAGGCGCTGGCGCCTTTTCTGCGCCATGGGCGGGTCCTCCCACAGGTTCGATTCTCGGTTGGCGAATGGCGCTCGGATGCCGCTCGGGTGCTGGCTGCCGTCAGCGCTGCGCCCTGGGGTTCAGGCCGCGTCATCGTGCGCAGCAGCGCAAGGGGCGAGGACGGCGCCGGGAGAAGCCAAGCCGGGAAATATGATTCGGTGCTGGGTGTCGTGGGCAGCGCCGCCATGACAGAGGCAATCGACAAGGTCCTCGAATCGTTCGCCGATGACGGAAGCGATGACGACCAGGTCTTCGTGCAACCTATGCTTGACCGCGTGGCGATGGCTGGGGTAGCCTTCTCGCGCAGTCCGGATGGCGGCCCGTATTTCATCGTCAATTATGACGACGGTTCCGGCCGAACCGATCGTGTGACCGCCGGCGCAGGCGAAAATCTCAAGATTTTTTATTGTCTCAAATCGCGGCCCGATGCCTGTCCACCGTCGCTCGCGCCGGTTATCGCTCTCGTCAGCGAACTTGAAGCCCTCCTGGCATGTGACGGCATCGACGTGGAGTTCGCCGTCGGAGAGGACGGGCAGTTGTACCTTCTGCAGGTCCGCCCGCTCGCCGTTGACCGCCAAGAGCGGGCAATCGAAGCGAAGGTCGACGCAGCGCTAGCCGATGTCGCCCGCAAGGTCGAATTGCTCAGCCGCCCGCATCCCTACCTGCACGGCAGCCGGGCGATATTCGGCGTCATGCCGGACTGGAACCCTGCCGAAATGATCGGGTTGCGGCCTTGGCCGCTGTCGTTGTCACTCTATCGCGAACTCATCACCGACGGCATATGGGCCTATCAGCGAGACAATTACGGGTACAAGAATCTTCGCAGTTTTCCGCTCCTGGTCAACTTTCACGGATTGCCCTACATCGACGTGCGTGTCGACTTCAACTCCTTCATACCACGCGACGTGTCCGACGATCTCGCGGGGCGTCTTGTGAATTATTACATCGATCGCCTCCTCGCCGAGCCGCATCTTCATGACAAGGTGGAATTTGAGATCATCTTCTCGTGCTATACCTTCGATTTACCGAAACGGATGTGCAGGCTCCCGGAGCGCGGATTTTCTCCAGCAGACCTTGCGGAAGTTTCGAGCGCCCTACGGCGCCTGACCAATCGCATCATGCATGGTGAGACCGCCCTGTGGCGGCGCGATCGCGCCAAGATCGACCTGCTGGCCGAGCGGCTGCCGGCAATCTGGAACGCGGAGATTGACAAGATCAGCCGCGTCTACTGGCTGATGGAAGACTGCAAACGATACGGCACGCTGCCGTTCGCGGGTCTGGCACGCGCAGGCTTCATAGCGGTTCAGATGCTCCAGTCCCTGGTCGAAGTAGGCATCCTCAATTCGGAAGAGGTCGCGACATTCATGGCGAGCGTTGATACGGT
>JASHPE010000034.1 GCA_030038235.1 Terriglobia bacterium | reverse complement strand
GACCGATCTCGAAGGCGGCGGGGGAGGTCCGAGTACGTGCAGCGTTTTCGACTCTTCAGGCAACTGCGCCGGCGGCTACCCCAAGCCGTCCTGGCAGGTGGGATCGGGCGTGCCTGACGATCACGTCCGCGACCTGCCGGACATCGCCATGTTCGCGAGCAACGGCGCCAACAACAGCTTTTACATCATCTGCGAGGCCGATCTCAACGGGACCAGCAGCACGGGCTGCGACCTCAACGCGCCTTACAGCGACTTCCAAGGCATTGGGGGGACCTCCGTACCCACGCCGGCCTTTGCGGGTATCATGGCGCTGGTGAACCAGAAGACCGGCGAGCGTCAAGGTAACGCCGATTATGTGCTTTACAAGCTGGCGGCCAAGAGCGGTGCGAGTTGCACCTCGAACTCGAGCGCGGTCACCAATAGTGCTTGCATTTTCTACGACGTCGTAACGGGTAACAATTCCGTAGCGTGCCTCGGCGGCTCGCCGGACTGCAGCAATACCATGCAAGGCGGTTACGGCGCACTGGTCAGTTCGAGTTCAAGCACCACTCCGGCCTGGACCAGCGGCGCAGGCTACGATCTGGCCACCGGCCTAGGGTCCGTGAACGCCGCCAATCTGGTGAACAACTGGAAATCGGTGAGCTTCACGCCGTCCACCACGAAGCTCACCCTATCGCCCACCACCATTACTCACGGCCAGCCCGTGCAGTTCACGATCGACGTGACGGGCGGGTCCGGCACTCCCACGGGCTCCGCGGCCTTGCAGGGTTCCCCCGCCGGCAACACTTATGGCATCGCGAACTTCGCGCTGAGCGGCGGCGCCGCCAGTGGCAGCACCGATCTGCTTCCGGGCGGAACCTACACCGTCACCGCGCGCTACAGCGGCGACGGAACTTACGGCTCCAGCACATCCACGCCTCCGGTCTCGGTGACGGTGAGCAAGGAGAGCAGCAAGACGACGGTCGCGTTGGTAACTTTCGATTCAAACGGAAACATAATCAGCAGCACGGCCACGAGCGCAGCCTACGGATCGCCGTATATCTTGCGCTCGAACGTCACCAACAGCGCGGGCCAAAACTGCGCCACTACGGCGGTGGCGTGCCCGACAGGGACGGTGACGCTGACCGACAGCGGCAAGCCGCTCGACCTCGGGACATACACCTTGAACAGTCAAGGCTACTATGAAGATCAGCCCATCCAGCTCGGCGGCGGATCGCACAGCGTGATGTCGAGCTACGGGGGAGACAACTCCTTCTTCGCGAGCTCATCCGGCACGGTGCCGATGACGATCTCCAAGGCGGTGACGCAAACAACTCTGGACGCGAGCGTAACGCCCAGCATCCAGTGGGGCAGCAGTCTTAAGCTTCTCGTGAACGTCAACACTCAGAGCAGCGGCGTGGCCCCGACCGGCACGGTACAGTTTCTCAGCGGCGCGAAGCCCGTAAGCGGCACCGTGAGTTATACCGGTTACAGTGCTACGACCAGTCCTACCGGCTACGCTTTGTTGCAAGCCGCCCTCACGATTACGCCGTCCGCTAGTGAGACCATCGCCATGTCCTACAGCGGCGACTCCAACTATGCCGCGTCGTCGAGCTCCGCTCAGATCAGCGTGAATCCAGGAATCACCCTTTCGCCCGCGCCGACGAACCTCACGATTGCGTTGCCTGGGGGCACCGCCACCTCAACTGTGGCCGTAAACTTCGGAGGAGGCACCTTCAGTGGGGGGATCAACCTCACTTGCTCCATTCCCCCCGCGATGCAGGCCACAACCTGCTCCTTCAGTCCGTCGAGCCTGAGCGCCCCCGGCAACACGACGGTCACCATCACGACGACAGCGTCGGGCTTGGCGCCGCGCCTTCCTGACATTCCTCCGGGAGGAATGCTGCTGATCATCTCGTTGCTGCTGGGATTCCTGGTCGCGGCCCGCAGGCGGCGCTGGACTCCGGCGGCGGCCCTGTTCTGCTTGCTGGCAGCCGCGGCCGTTGTCGCCTGCGGTGGAGGCGGGAGTGGCGGTGGTGGAGGTGGTACTACCGTCGGCACACCGACCGGCATGTATACCGTTGGGGTTGTGGCGAGCGGCACAGCCGGAAGTAACAGCGTCACCAACACCGCCAACTTAACGGTGGATGTCCAATAGGAGTTGGTGGTGTCCACAGAGGCAGCATGGCTCTGATTGTTTTCTTCCGCGGGATCAACGTTGGAGGGCACAGGACCTTTCGCCCAAGTATGCTCGCCAGGGAATTGGGCGCATACGGTGTCGTGAATGTGGGCGCTGCAGGCACACTTGTCGTTCGAAAACCTGGGTCGCGCGCAAACTTCCTTGCTGAACTGCGCCGGAGGCTGCCCTTCGAAGCGGAAATTGCGTTCTGCGATGGCAGTGATCTTATCCGTTTGGAAAGGGAGAATCCGTTTGGAGCTGAGCCATCACGCCCGGATGTTGTCCGATTTGTGAGCATCCTGGCGAAAGCCGGACGCCGCAAGGCATCCTTTCCGATTGCACTTCCCGAAGGCGGGGATTGGTTTGTTCGAATTATCGGCTCGAAAGATCGGCTTGTGTTTGGATTGTATCGGCGCCACATGAAGACAATCGGCTATCTTGGCCGGATCGACGAACTCTTCGGTGCGCCGGCGACGACGCGCAGTTGGAACACCATACTTTCAGTGCTGCGGGTCTTGAAAGCCTGCGAGGCGGATATCCCTGGACGCGACGAAGCCATCTAATGAAGTGTAGGGCGGGCCGGTCCCGCTCGCAAAGGTGGCTCATGAAATACGCAAGGGTAGTGTTTCTGATTACGGTTTTCTTTCTGAGTTCCGCAATTGTTTCTCTGGCAGCAGCGGCAGCAGCGCCCGACACCGGGACAACGCCCGTCAGCGTGATCGTGACGTTGTCCGGTCCGCAGGCGCCGCCAGTGACCGCTCGTGACGTGCTGGTTTATCAGAACAACCAGCGTCGGCCGGTGATCGACTGGACGCCCGTCACCGAATCATCCAAAGGCGTGGACTTCGCCATCCTCATCGACGATTCGGTCGGCCAGAACATATCCCTGCAGTTCCCCGACATCCGGAACTTCTTCGACGAGCTTCCCGCCTCAAGTGAAGTGGGGGTGGCCTACGCCGCGTACGGCGCCGCGAAGTTCAAGCAGCCCTTCAGCGCCGATCACAATCTGGCCACGGCCGCGCTGCAGATCCCCGAGGGCAGGATCGATGCCGGCGGCAGCATCTATCAGTCGGTTTCTGATCTGGTCAAACACTGGCCGAACGACGGGCGGGTGCGTGTGGCATTGCTGGTCAGCGATGGCGTCGACGTTAACCGCGGCCTGTCGGAGACGAATCCCGAGTTGAATCCCGATCTCGATGCCGCGATCGAGCAGGCTCAAAACGCGGGCGTGGTCTTCTATACGATCTTCGCGGGCAGCTCGGAAAGGTTCGAGCACAATCCGGTGCTGAACCTGAATGGCCAAAGCTGCCTGAGCCGGCTGGCTTCGGAGACGGGCGGCGAGGCTTACTTCCAGGGCACACACACCCCGGTTACCTACAGGCCTTTTCTGGACCGGCTCCGGACGAGACTTGGCAGGCAGTATCTGCTGACGTTCGACGCTGAGGCTCAGAGGAATCCTGCGGACGTGGACTTGCGAGTCAGGACGGAGCTGCCTCACGTCAAGCTGAGCGCGCCGAGCAAGGTCCGCGTGCCGGCGGCACAGTGAAGGCTGTCATCCGGGAAGGGCGTGACTGCCTCTCGTCACGCCCTCCTTGGTTGAACACGTCATTTCTGAGCGAAGCGAAGAATCTGCTTTGGCGTCAATTCAATCTCTTGCCATTGGTGTCGTAGACCTCGAGCGTGCCGTACTTCGCCAGCACGTCGCGGATCGACTGCTTCTGATCGTTACCGGCCTGCTTGCCATCGCCGACACACACGATTTGCAGGTGGTCGAGATCGACGTACTTCTGCGCGATCTGCTGAACCTCGTCCGGAGTGACGGCGGCCACTTCGGCCGGGTACCGGTCCCAGTAATCGGCGGGCAGCCCGAAGTACTCCACCTGCATAGCGCGATTCAGGAGCTGTGCCGGCTCCTCGAGGGACAACGCAAAGCTGGCCACGATCGAGCGCTCCGCCTCGCTGAGCTCGTCGGCATTCACCTTCTCATCGCGAATCCGCTTGAATTCGTACATCAGCTGCGTCATGGACCCGTCGGTGACGGCATTGTGCACCTGCGTGGTTGCCACCAGCGCGCCCGGGTAGATGTCCTGCGGCCGGATGCTGCTATAAGCCCCGTACGTATAGCCATGGGCTTCACGCAGATTCAGGAAAAGGCGCGCCGAGGGTCCGCCGCCGAACACGCGATTCGTCACATACAGCGGAATGTAGTCGGGACTGTTAAGTGGAACTGCGAAATCGCCCGCCGTGATGTCGGTCTGCACCGAATCGGGCCGGTCGATGAAATAGATCTTGGCCGTCGACGGCGAAGGCAAGGGCGGCAGAGCCGGCTGATTCAGCGGGTGATTTTGCCAGTCGCCAAAATGCTTGCGAATCAGAGCCGTCACATCGTCAGCCTGCACGTCCCCGATCACGCCCAGGATCGCGTTCCCCGGAACGTAGTAATCGTCATGAAAGCGGCGCAGATCGTCCGCCGTCACCGCCTTGACCGACTCGCTTGTCGCGGAGACAATCGCGGCCGGAAAGTCCTGATAAAGCACCTGCTGGAACTTCTCGCGTCCGAGGAAGCTCGGATTGGAGCGTTGCTCCTCGAGCGCCGCAAGCTGGCGTTGTTTGAACTTGTCGAGCTCATCCTGGGGAAACGTGGGATTCACGACCGCGTCACTCATCAGATCCAGGAGTTTGCCGGCGTCCGGAGCCATTCCCGAGGCGGTCACGGTGGAGTAGCTGGCGCCGAACTGGGCCGACGCGTTGAGCGATGCGCCCAGGCCGTCGACTTCATTGGAAAGCTGCGAGCTGGACCGCGTTTTGGTTCCCTCGCGAAGCATGTCCGCCGTGAAGCTGGCAAGTCCGGGCAGGCTTCTGGGATCGGCCAGCGCGCCGGTCTTGATCCACAGGGAAAACTCAACCGTAGGGAGCTTATGCTGCTCGATCACGAGCACGGTAAGCCCGTTCGGGAGCTTCGAGACCACGGGCTTGGGCAACGCGACCTTCAACACTTCTTTGTTCACCGGCGCTCGGTTCAGGCGCACGACTTTGGAAAGCTCGGCCCCGTGCTGCTCGCCCGGGTTTCCCTGAGCGAACAGGGATGCCGTGAGCGCCAAACTCACGCCCAGAGCCAACGTCACGGCTCGCCAGTCCGCCTTTGAAAGTGAGGTCTCTGTCATGGTTATTTTCCCCCTTGAGCAGCCGCTGCGCCGCTGGATTTGGCCGGCAAGTCTGTAATCACTGTGCGTTCGTCGACGATCAGATATTTCTGCGCTGCGGCCTTCACCTGCTCCGCGGTCACCGCGTTGTACTTTTCCACCCAGGTGTTGATCAGGTTCGGATCGTTGAACAGCACCGTGTCCTCGCCGATGGCGTATGCCTCGTTGAGGTCGGTCTGCCGCACGGACTGGATCTGGTCGTGCAAGTCTTGCGCCTGAGCCTTCTCGATCTCCGCCTGCGTGACCCCGTCCTTCTGTAAGGCGGTCACTTCGTCGATCAGTGCCTTCTCGCAGTCCTCCGGCTTCACGCCGGGCCGCACAATCGCGAACAGATAGAGCAGACTGGGCCCGGTGCGGTCGTCGGCGCCCGCGAATACCTGCGCCGCGAGCTGCTTATCCTTCACCAGATGCTGGTACAGGCGCGAGCTCTGATTGCCCTGTTTCCCGAGCACGTCGCCGATCACCTGCATCGCGAAATTATCGGGCGTATCGCCGGCGGGGATATGGTAGGCCACGATCACCATGGGCAACCGGGCCAGGGAGTCGGAGACCGTCTCGTGCCGTTCGCCATAGTGCGGCGGCTCGGTCAAATCCACAGCCGACGGCTGCGGCTGCGAGGAAATGCCGCCAAAGTACTTCTGCACTTTGGCCAGGGCCTCGGCGGGATCGACATCGCCCACCAGCGTCAACACGGCGTTGTTGGGAGCGTAGTAGATGCGGAAGAAGTTCTTCACGTCATCGACGGAGGCTGCGTCCAGGTCACGCATGTCGCCGATCACCGAGTGCTTGTAGGCGAAATTGTCGTAAGCCAGGTTTCCGATCTCGAGTTGCGCGTGTCCGTAGGGCTGATTGTCGATGCCCAGCCGACGCTCGTCCTGAACCGCGTTACGCTGATTGTCGAGATTAGCCTGATTAACCGCCAGCGCTCGCATCCGGTCGCTCTCAAGATACAGAGCGAGATCCAACTGGTTTTTGGGGAGTTCCTCGAAGTAATTGGTGCGGTCTTCGGTGGTCTGGCCGTTCATGTTGCCGCCGTTGTTCAGGACCAGGATGAAATGTTCGCCCTTGCCGACGTTCTCCGACCCTTCGAACATCATGTGTTCGAACAGGTGAGCGAAGCCCGTGCGGCCGGGGCGCTCAAAATGGGATCCGACCTGGTAAGTGACCGCGATCCCGAAGACCGGCGCGGTGCGATCGACCGCGATGATCACGCGCAGGCCGTTCGCGAGCTTCTGATCGCTGAATTTTACGTTAGGAAGCTTGGGCTGGTCTGCCCTCGCGAGCTGCGCCGCACACAGGCAGACGCCAAGCAGCAGCGTGCCGATCCGATGATTCCTCATCTCAAACTCCTTTGGCTGCAGTCTTTCCTCCGGGTGGACAGGCAATTGTCCTCCAACCGGACGGGACATACAAGGTGGTATTTCGTTTCGTTCAGTCGAACGTTAGTTAACAGTCGACAGTCAATCGTCGGAGCTCGAAAGTTCGCTGTGCCGTAGCGGTGTCCCCACCGCCGCCGAGAAAATCGCGCGGATGGGAGATATACAAAGTTGACGCCTGTAGTTAGCAGTGGACAACACGAGGATGGGGCGGACAAAGCCCCTGAGAGAGCTTGCCTCTGTCAACTGTCGACTGTGAACTGCCGTTCAACGGACTTCCCTTCCCCTCCCCGCTGATGGTAAAAGAGCTTGTGAGCTTGCGCGGCACTTTCCGCATCTTCCTGCTCTACGACGTGGCCGAGGCCATCGACATCGAGAAACTCCGGGCGTTGCTCGGCCCGCGCGGAGTTCCCGTCCAGCGATTCTTTCCGCGGCGCACGCCGGAATACGTCGGCTTCGAGCAGGCGCCCATCGTGGAAGCGGCCGGTCCCATCCTTCTGCAAAGCGGCGAGACGCTGGCCTGTTCCGTCAAGTACTATTCGTACGCCGTGGTGGCGGTTCAGTTCGAGGTACCCTTCGATTGCGACCGGGAGACGTTGATCCGGAGTGCAGCCCGTTGGATGGACACGCCGGCGCTGGACGCTCAGGCCCGCGAGGTCGTCCGCACTCACCTGAACGCCATTGCCACGGCCGTGATCCATCCCAGCTCCGAATGGCTGGCGGAAGGCTATCTGGTGATCGATCTTCAGCCCGTCGAAGGCGCCGGCGGCCTTGCACTGACGGGCGCCGAACTGCTGTCCGCACACGGCGAACAGATCGTGCAGTTGATCCGCGGCGAATCGGCGCCGCTCTCCTCGGTTTCGGTCGGTGAGACCCTCCAGACGGCCATCTCCTACTACGCGTCCGACCTGGTCATCGTGGCGTCGGCCTCGGCGCTGGTCTATGACCGTCCCGAGGACGCGGCCGCCACCATCGAAATCCTCGAGTTCGCGCGGTCCCAGCTTCTGGAATTTCGCTATTACGACAACCTGATGACCCGCGTGCTCGCCGCTGTGTACAAGGCGCTCGACCGCAAGCGCAGCATCTTCTTCTCTCGCCGCAGTCTGACGGGCGATGCTAATCGCCTGAACACCATCCGGCTGGATGTGATGGAGCTGACGGAGCGCATCGATAATACGATCAAGTTCTTTAGCGACATTTTCTATGCCCGCGT
>JASHPE010000305.1 GCA_030038235.1 Terriglobia bacterium | reverse complement strand
GGCGACGGGACTTTTCAGTCGCACGTGGACTATGCCACCGGACTTGAGCCCGTGGATGCGGCGACCGGCGACTTCAACGGTGACGGCGCCCTGGACCTCGCGGTCTCGAACCAGCTCGCGGATACCGTCTCGATCTTGCTGGGAAACGGGAACGGCACTTTCCAAACTCATGTGGACTACTATGTCGGCGGGCAGCCCGCAGGCCTGGTGGTCTCTGACTTCAATGGCGATGATGTTCTGGACGTGGCGGTGGCCAATTTTGCCACCGACACGATCTCGCTGCTGCCGGGCAACGGAAATGGCACCTTCAACTCAGCCATCGATTTCGCCACCGCGCCAGGACCGATCGCCCTGGTAGCCGCGGACTTCAACGGCGACGGGCTGCCTGACCTCGTGGTGGCGGAGCTTCTCACATCGCAAGTCGCGTTCCTTCCGGGTGAAGGCAATAACACCTTCGGCCAGCGCGTTGATTACGATACCGGCTTGTATCCCGAATCCGTTGCCACCGGAGACTTCAACGGAGACGGTATTCTGGACCTGGCTCTTCCAACCGACGATGCTCTCGGCAGCGTCTCCGTCCTGCTCGGCAAGGGCACGGGGACATTTCAATCCTCGGTGGACTACCCGACGGGCTTGCTGCCGGTGAGCATTACCACGGCTGACTTCAACAACGACGGGCGGCTCGACGTGGCCACTGCCGACGAGAACAGCAATACGGCGTCTCCGCTGCTTGAGACCACTGCTGTGCTTTCGCCCGGCAGCCTGGTGTTCGGCAGCCAGACTCTGGGTACAACCAGCAGCCCGCAGACGGTCACATTGACAAATGTCGGCGGCGAAGCCCTGAGCATCTCCAGCATTAGTGCTGCGGCTCCATTTGCCGAAACTAACGATTGCGGAAATTCGCTGGCTGCTTTGACCAGTTGCACGGTGAGCGTAACTTTCACGCCGACTCTGCCGGGCACTTCCAATGGAGTTCTGAGCGTCAGCGACGGCGCCGCGGGCAGCCCGCAAGTTACGAGCCTTACCGGTACCGGCACCGGGCCCTTAGCCAGCCTGAGTCCCAGCTCTCTGAATTTTGGCAGCGTGGACGTGGGAACGGTGAGCCCGACTCAGTCGGTAACGCTGAGCAACACCGGAAACGCCACCCTGAACATCAACTCCGTGACGGCCAGCAGCGAATTCGGGGTGTACAATTTCTGTCCCTCGACGCTGTCCGCAGGACAGAACTGCACCATCAGCATCGCTTTCAAGCCCACGGCAAGCGGTACGCAGACGGGCGTATTGAGCGTTGCTGACAATGCGATCGGCAGCCCACAAACCGTCAGTCTGACCGGCGTGGGACTTGCTCCCCAGGTCAGCTTGACTCCCACCAGCCTTACTTTTGCGATACAACTCGTGAACACAGTCAGCGCGCCTCAAGCGGTCACGCTGCTCAACACGGGCACAGCGCCGCTGACAATCAACAACATCCTCACGGGATCGAGCTTCGGCCAGACCAACAACTGCGGCGGCAGCGTCAATGCGGGCGCGAGCTGCACGATTAATGTGACCTTCTTGCCGCTTAGCCAGGGCACACACACCGGATCGCTTCTCGTTTATGACAATGCCACCGGAAATCCACAGAGCGTCACGTTAACCGGTACCGGTACTGTCGTGCAGTTCGTGCCATCGAGACTCAACTTTGGCACCATTAAGGTTGGGAAGACGAGCGCCCCCCAGGCCGTGATCCTGACCAACTTCGGTACGCAGCCCCTCAACCTGACCTCGGTCTCCATCACCGGAAATGACCCAACGGACTTCTCGCAAACCAACACGTGCGGCAAGTCCGTTGGCGCTGGGGCAACTTGCACGTTTACCCTGACCTTCACACCTCAGGCCACAGGCTCGCGCACGGCCTCGCTCTCCGTTTCCGACAATGGCGGAGGCAGCCCGCAAACAGTTCCTCTTTCAGGCATAGGAGCCGACTGATCGGAGAATTCCAGGTATTTATAGATCCGTTATTCAGCATATTACTGTTAAGTAATCATCGCTTTCCCATAAGTGTTCGCTTCCATCTCGTCGGCGTTTCCGAAAGGTTACGCTACCTCCGCTCGGTTCTCCTCTGGCTATCAGCATTGGACCCTAAACGGCTGATTCAGTGATCCGGCCCGGAGCGGCCCCTGGGCTCGGTGCTTTGGCACAGCGCATGCTGTCCCATGGCCGAGCCGGCGTGTGACGCCACGAACAGGGAGCACTTTGTGAGAAGCTGGAAATCACGGAATCTGAGAGTTCTCATTCTTTTGCTGGCCTCTTGGGCCTGGCTCGTGTTACCGGCACATGGTCTGAATAACGACGTTCCGCATATCAACTTGCCTCTGGTGCCGGCCAGGGTTCAGCCCGGCGGTTCGGCCTTCACGCTGACCGTCAATGGCGACGGCTTCGTCTCCGGTTCCACGGTCTACTGGAATGGCAGCGCCCGTTCCACCACTTTCGTCAGCAGCATGCAACTGACGGCGACCATCAACGCCTCCGACATCGCCGGCGCCGGCACCGCTTCGGTCACCATCATGAACCCGAGCCCGGGCGGC